>CAMFQG010000042.1 GCA_945980035.1 uncultured Clostridia bacterium | reverse complement strand
CACCTAAGCCTTCGTCGGCAGCGTCAGATGTGTATAAGAGACAGGTATTATTCAGCAGCTTCTGCTTCTTTTTTCTTTGCAAAGCATTCACTGCAATAGTAATCTTTGCCTTCCATTGGCTTAAATGGAATTTTTGCTACACCGCCACATTCAGCACAAACAGTTTCGTGCATTTCACGGGCGCCTCTCGCAGCATTCTTGCGAGCCTGGCGACATTCTTTGCAGCGCTGTGGTTCGTTTACAAAACCTTTTTCAGCATAGAATTCCTGTTCGCCTGCTGTGAAAACGAATTCCGAACCGCATTCTTTGCAAACGAGAGTCTTGTCTTCGTACATTGTTCTTACCTCACTTTGGTATATTATTGGCCTCTTGTGGAGTTGCACCACTGTACTCATAGAGGCGTATTATTGTCTTAGCTTGCGTTTGATTTTTTGGAGATTGTTATCCACGTTTTTTGTAGAGATGCCCAATTTATCGGCAATATCCTTGTATGAATAACCGTTGATATACATTTGAAAAATATTGCGTTCTTCTTCATTGAGAGTGGAAGAAATATGCTGTAAAAATGTTTTTAAATACTCACGTTCAAGAACGTAATCCTCCACATTGTTGGAAAGGTCCTGCTCATCCTCCACAGTCTGTATAGACACGATTTTATTTGCGGGAACAGAGCCCTTTGCATTGGCTTTTTTTACAATGTCTGCAAATCTGTTTTTGGTGCATTTTACAGCGTAATTCTTATAGGAGCTGCCACAATCCGCAGAGTAAGTTTTACAGGCAAGCAAAAAGGACAGAAGCCCCTCTTGAATAAAGTCCTGAAGCTCATAGCCGTAGGCACTGTATTTTTTAGCAACAGAACAGATAAGCTTGATATATCGGATAGTGATTTCTTCAAAAGCTTTGCCGTCGCCTTTTTTTGATAATGCAGACAGTACGCTGTCCTCAAGGGATTGATAATTACAACTGTTCAGAAAACCACCACCAGTGTATAAAAACGCCAAGAAATAAAATTAAACACAGATACATACTACTATATTTTTGTAAATATGTCAACAAAAATATCAAAATATCATAACAACCTAATTTAATATTGTGAAAAATATACAATAATTTGTCGAAATATTCAGCAAAATACCCTTGAAAAAACATATGTTCCTATGATATACTGTTTGTGGGAGTGATAATATGGTATTTAAGTGTAAAAGCTTCGGCTTGTTTGGAATAGATTGTTATCCTGTTGAGGTTGAAGCGTCAATCTCAAGGGGAATAGGTGCATTTGATTTGGTAGGCTTACCCGATACGGCAGTAAAGGAAAGCCGTGATAGGGTGAGAACAGCATTTAAAAATTGCGGTTTTGACTTTCCTATTTCACGCTTGACGGTAAATCTTGCACCTGCCGATATTAAAAAAGAAGGCCCTATTTACGACTTGCCTATTTTTATGGCTATATTAAAGGCTACAGGAAATTTAGCGGTAAAATTGGACGAAAGTGCATTTTTGGGAGAGCTTAGCCTTGCCGGAGAGGTTAGAAGCATAAACGGCGTTTTGCCAATGACAATTAAGGCAAAGGAATGTGGCATAAAGCATCTTTACGTACCGGCGGATAACGCACAGGAGGGTGCAGTAGTTGACGGAATAAACGTGTATCCTGTTGAGAATATCCAACAGCTTATGCAACACCTTAACAATATTATAAGAATCCGCCCTGCCGTAAGAGAGGAAACTGCTGAAACGGTTAATACACCTATGGCTGACTTTGCACAGGTAAGGGGACAGTACGAGGTTAAGCGTGCATTGGAAATTGCCGCAGCCGGGGGACACAATGTTTTGCTTATCGGACCTCCCGGTGCAGGAAAAAGTATGCTTGCAAAACGTATTCCCTCAATATTGCCTGATATGACCTTTGATGAAATTATAGAAACGACAAAGGTTCATTCCATAGCAGGTACTTTGCCTGTGGGGGCACCCCTGATTAAGGAAAGACCTTTCCGTTCTCCTCACCACACAGTTTCGCCTGTTGCCCTCAGCGGAGGCGGTACAAACGTAAAGCCGGGAGAAATATCCCTTGCAAACAACGGAGTGCTGTTTTTAGATGAGCTTCCTGAATTTGGAAGAAATACAATGGAGGTTCTCCGTCAGCCTTTAGAGGACGGAGTTGTAACGGTGTCACGTGCCAACGGAAAGTATGTGTATCCCTGCGACATAATGCTGATTGCCGCAATGAATCCCTGCCCCTGCGGATTTTTTAATCACCCAACAAAGAAGTGCACCTGTTCACCTAAACAGATAAACAAATATCTCAACAGAGTTTCGGGACCTTTGCTGGATAGATTTGACATACATATTGAGGTTCCTCCCGTTGAATACGACGACTTATCGTCAACCAAAAACGAAGAAAGCTCCGTTGAAATAAAGAAACGTGTTAATAAAGCACGGGAAATTCAAAACAAGCGGTTTAAAAATTCCCAAACCAAGTGCAACGCAAAATTATCCGACTTAGAGTTTGAAAAGTATTGCAGTATTTCGGAAGGTGCAAATGTTCTGTTGAAAAGCGCCTTTGAACAAATGGGACTTTCCGCAAGAGCCTACAACAGAATTATCAAGGTGGCTCGGACAATCGCAGATTTAGACAGCAGTGACAGTATAGAGGCGCACCATATTGCAGAGGCTATACAGTACCGCAGTCTTGACAGAAAATATTGGAGTAAATGATTATTTGAGTTTGGAGTTTGTAGTTTGGAATTTGGAGTTTGGAGTCCGCCGCAGGCGGAATATAAATTCGGTGGGCAACAGAAGTTAATTTATATATTAATTTTTCTACACGTCCATCATTATCCATTATCCATTATCAATTATCCATTAATAAAAGTCCATTATCAATTAAAAAATCTCCCTATGGCAACTACCACAGGGGAACGGTTATCTTGACTGTATGTGTTTTAAAAGGCCTACACATCCGTTGTAAATATCGGTAAAGGCAACTTCAAAATTTCCGCTGTACCAAGGGTCGGCAACGTCACCCTTTTTATTGGTGTAGTCCATCAGCTTATGAACCTTGCCAATTTTGTCAGAACCGATAATACGGATAATATTTCGCACATTCATACTGTCCATAGCGATTATGTAATCGTAATTTTCATAGTCACTTGCTTTAAGCTGAACAGCTCTTTTGTTTATGTCAAAGGGAATACCCTGCTTAGTCATCTCACGCCTTGCCGGTGGGTAAATAGGATTGCCTGCACCTTGCCATATTTCCTCAGTGCTGGTAGCACTTGAAGCAATATAAAATTCATTTTCAAGCTTTGCGTCCTTGACTAACTTTTTCATAACAAATTCAGCCATAGGACTTCTGCAAATATTTCCGTGACAAACAAACATAATTTTTATCATTTCAGCACCTGCTTTTTCAGTGTTTTGTACTGTAATTGTAGCATAATCTCAATCTAAATTCAATTACCAGCAATGTTAAATATTCAGACAAATATTACTATAAATATATCGTTGATTTTTAAGTAAAATTGTATATAATAAAAGTAAAGAGCATTGAAAGGAGAATTATTATGCCTAACATAAAACCAATTTCTGATTTGAGGAATTATCCGGCTGTCTTACAGGATGTTGCTGTTGGTTCACCTGTCTATCTTACAAAAAACGGCAGAGGGTGTTATGCCATTGTAGATATTTCCGAACAGGAGGATTACGAGAAAACAAAGGCGGCACTGCGTCTTATGTGCTGTTTAAATGAGGGTAAAAAATCCGGAGAGGAAAAGGGATGGTTGTCCGATGATGATGTAAGGACACATTTTAGGTCAAGGGCAAATGGAAAATAATATAAAATACTCGCCTTTAGCCTTAGCCGACCTGGACGAAATATGGGACTATATATCCTTGCAGCTTTCAAACCCTACTGCTGCCGAAAATACTGTTAACGGTATTTTAGATGCTGTAGATACACTAAGGCAGTTCCCAAAGTCCGGAGCAACAGTGGAATTTTCAAATGGTATCAGCAGCGGTTACCGTTTTGTTCAGTATGGAAATTATATGGCATTTTACCGCATAAGCAATAATGATGTGTTCATAGACAGAGTAATCTACGGCAAACGTGATTATATGAAAATTCTTTTTAGCAATAAATAATATGGAGAGTGAAAATATGGGACAGATTGCAAATCAAATGGTTGTGGACGCTTTCTACAGATTAAAGGAAAAAATTAAGGAAAAACAGAAAAATAAAGAGAATATAAAAAAGCAAGATAAGAAGTAAATAATTGAATATTCGAAAAACCGGTGAATTATTGATTATAAGAGCACCGGTAAATATATTATAAATCAGTCACTTAACATAGATTTAACATAAAAAGCCTTTTATTTTAACCTATTGGTGATATAATTGACACATAAATAAAGCAGAGGTTTTATTATGATTTATTTTATAGAAGATGACAAAAGCATAAATGAGGCAATATTTTACACACTAAAGAGCAGCGGATTTCAGGTAATGGGCTTTGAAAAGCCCTCTGAGTTTTGGCAGGCTGTAAAAGAGAATATTCCTAACTTGATTATTCTCGATATTATGTTGCCTGAGGAGGACGGACTCCATATACTTCGCAAGCTTAGGGAAAAATCCTCCACTAAGGATACTCCTATAATTATGTTAACCGCAAAAGATTCCGAATACGACAAGGTAATCGGTCTTGACAGCGGTGCCGATGATTATATGACAAAGCCATTCTCTATGCTTGAACTTGTGTCAAGAATAAAGGCACTGCTGAGGCGTACCGACAAGGCAAAAAGCAAGGAAGAGTTAAGGATTGGCAATTTAGTTGTTAATCCCGAAAAGCACCTTATTACGGCAAATGGAGAGAACGTCACCCTCACCTACAAGGAATATCAGCTTTTGCTGTTGTTTATGGAAAACAAGGGAGTAGTTTTCTCCAGAGATACTCTTCTTAACCGCATATGGGGTTATGACTTTGACGGCGAAAACAGAACGGTAGATGTTCATATCAGAACACTGCGTACAAAGCTTGGCGAATGTGGTAATCTGATTGAAACAGTCAGAGGCTTTGGATATAAGATTGGTGAAGAATATGACCAGTAAAATATTTAAAAATATTTTTATCAGCTGTCTTTTAGTTCTTTTCTCAACCATTGTGATTATTTTCGGAGTTATGTATAACTTCTACGGCAACGAGTTGATGGACGAATTAAAGGACGAAATTAAAATCGTTTCAACAGGTGTTGAAAAGGGCGGAATAGAATTTCTTGAAAGTCTGAATGTTGAGGACGACAAGCGTATTACATGGATCAATGAAGACGGTTCCGTGAAATTTGACACAGACGTTACCGCGGATAAAATGTCAAATCATATTAACAGACAGGAAATACAGCAGGCTTTGGAAAAGGGAACGGGAGAGGCAATAAGAAATTCCGACACACTTTCCGAAAGAACAATGTACTGTGCAAAGCTGATGAAAGACGGTACAATCATCAGAGTTTCCACTAATCAATATACCGTTTGGATTTTGCTTTTGGATATGATTCAGCCGTTGTTAGTTATGATTTTTATTACGCTGATTATATCTTATATTGTGGCGTATTTGGCGTCACGAAAAATCGTACAGCCTATTAACCAAATTAATTTGGAGGACGCAACAGTTACTGCTACCTATCCGGAGTTAAATCCCTTAGTAGAAAAAATCCGCACTCAAAATAAGGTTATCAGCAGTCAGATAAAGGAATTAAAGAGAGCTCAGGCTGAGTTCAGCACTATTACAAACAATATGAAAGAGAGCTTGATAGTTGTTGATTCTCACAAAAAGATTCTTTCTCTAAACAACAGCGCAAGAAATCTTTTTAATCTTCCTAAGGATGCGGAAAACCGCTATATAGACGATTTTGAAATTGAAAAGATTTTCCTTGACTATATAAAGTCGTCCCTGTTCGGAGAGTATATCTCAGAGGTAATCGAGTACAACGATTCCTGGCTGGAGGTATTTTGCAATCCTGTTTGTGTTGATGAAAGGGTAAAGGGTGCAGTTGTGATTATTCTTGATGTTACTGAAAAGCACCAGCGTGAAACCTTACGCAGAGAATTTTCCGCAAATGTAAGTCACGAGCTTAAAACTCCCCTTGCGGCAATATTGGCGTCAGCTGAGGTTGTTTCTATGGAGAACACTCCAAAGGAAACCGATATTCATTTTTCAAAGAATATCATTAAGGAAACAAACCGATTAATTGCTTTGGTAAATGATATAATCAAGCTTTCAAAGCTTGAAAGTAGTTCTATTGACATTGTTACCGAAAAATTCGACCTCTATGAAATAGGGCAGAGCGTTGTGGAAAGACTGCAACCTATTGCAGTGGAAAAGGATATTCAGCTTAATTTAGTAGGTGAATCTACTGTGCTAAGCGGCGTTCCTGCTGTGCTTGAAGAGGTTGTTTATAACCTTGTGGATAACTCTATTAAGTATAACAAGCCCTATGGCAAGGTAAATATCACAATAGCTCCCGTAAACGGCAGGGCTACAGTAATTGTAGAGGATACAGGTATCGGCATAAGCGAGGATAACAAGGAAAGAATTTTTGAAAGATTTTACAGAGTAGATAAAAGTCGCAGTAAAGAGGTAGGCGGTACAGGCTTAGGACTTTCAATCGTAAAGCACGGTGTGGAGTACCACAACGGACAGCTTAAAATAGAAAGTGAAATTAACAAAGGAACAAAAATTACAGTCACACTCTGATATAATATTTCATCCAAAAGCTCACTAAGGCATTTTTGCTTTAGTGAGCTTTTTACTTAAATGGAAAAAGGAAAATTATGGTTGAGCAGACAGGCTTTATAAAACGGAATACTTTTTGCAGGACTGTAGGCTCCCTTGTGTAAAGTAGAGCAATTGATTTGATTGGCAAAAGGCTCCCTTGTGTAAAGGGAGCTGTCGGCAAAGCCGACTGAGGGATTGTAAAAATTATACTATAGATACAGAAAAGTTTAATTCATCGCCCACAATCCCTCCGGTACTTCGTACCACCTCCCTTTACACAAGGGAGGCTTTGTTTACCCCAAATTTTCAATTTTCCATTAATCATTATCCGTTTGTAAAATCTATTTTATTATACTACTCTTAACATTTTTATATGTACTTTTAACATTTGTGATGTTTTAGTTTTTACATAGGAGCAGTAACATATACTCGTGCAATGAAGGCACAGAATATTTTAAAAAAGAGGTAAATAAAATGAAAAAATTAGTATGTACATTACTTGCAGGTGCTATGATTGCCACTGCATTTACAGGTTGCACAGGCACAGAAGCTCCTGCTACAGAAACAACAGCAGAGAACAGTTCTGCCGGTACTGCAATGACAGGTCAGATTTATCCTATCACAAGGGAATCAGGCTCAGGTACAAGAAGTGCATTTGCAGAGTTGTTTGAAATCGTTGACGCTGACGGCAATGACGCTATCACAGAAACTGCCGAAAGCACATCATCAACATCAGTTATGATGACAACAGTTGCAGGTAACGAAAGCTCAATCGGTTATGTATCACTTGGCTCACTTTCAGATGAAGTTAAGGCGCTGAAAATTGACGGCGTTGATTGTACTGTAGAAAACGTAAAAAGCGGTGATTATAAAATCTCACGTCCTTTTAACATTTGCTACATAGACGGTAACCTTTCAAAACAGGCAGAGGATTTCAAATCATTCATTCTCTCTAAGGAAGGTCAGGCTATTGTTGAAGAAGAGGGATACATCCCAATGGAAACAACTGCCGAGTACAAATCATCAGGGGTAAGCGGTAAAATCACTCTGGCAGGTTCCACATCAGTTGCTCCTGTTATGGATAAGCTAAAGGATGCTTACCGGGAACTTAATGCAGACGTTACTATTGAAATTCAGGAAAGCGGATCTTCGGCAGGTATCCAGTCCGCTACAGAGGGTGCAGTTGACATCGGTATGTCATCACGTGATTTAACCGAAGAAGAATCAGAAACATTAACTACAGAACAGATTGCTTTAGACGGTATCGCTGTAATCGTAAACAAAAACAATACCATTGACGGTGCAACAGCAGAAACAATCAAATCAATTTATCTTGCTGAAACCACAGATTGGGCTGACGTTAAATAATGAAAGCTAAGGAAGTAATAATGAAAATTGTCTTCCTGCTGTGTGCGTGCATTTCAATTATTGCAGTAATAGCTATATGTCTTTTTATCTTCCTTAATGGCGTTCCCGCCATTGGGGAGATTGGCATATTTGAGTTTATTTTCGGCACACACTGGAAGCCTGCCGCAAATGAATACGGAATTTTTCCTATGATTGTGGGCAGTATTTATGTTACGGCAGGGGCAATAGCAATCGGTGTTCCTATAGGACTTCTGACAGCAATCTTTCTTGCAAAGTATTGTCCTAAAAAAATTTACAAGCTTATAAAGCCACTGATTAACCTGCTTGCAAGCGTGCCCTCTATTATCTACGGCTTTTTCTGCTTAGTTGTTATTGTGCCTGTAATGCAGAGTATTACCCATACAAGCGGTAAGGGAATATTAACCACCTCAATTTTGCTTGGAGTTATGATATTGCCTACAATCATCAACACAGCGGAATCCTCAATAAGAGCTGTACCTGATATGTACTACGAGGGAGCTTTGGCGTTAGGCGCTACAAAGGAAAGAAGTATAATCAAAACTGTTATTCCTGCGGCAAAAAGCGGGATAATGTCAGGAATAATTCTTGCAGTGGGCAGAGCAATCGGCGAAACAATGGCGGTTGTAATGGTAGCAGGAAATCAGGCTGTAATTCCAAACAGCATTACAAGCGGTGTCCGTACGCTGACAAGCAACATTGTAATGGAAATGGGTTATGCCTCAGGCTTGCACAGAGAGGCACTTATCGGCACAGCGGTAGTTTTGTTTGTGTTTATACTTATAATAAATGTTTGCTTTTCACTTGTTGTCAGAAAGAAGGAGAAATAATGTCAAAATTCAAAACATATTTAAAGCATCCTTTCTCCCTGATATTGCTTGCTTTGATAATTCTTTGTGCATTTATTACCGTTGCGTCGGTAATATTTATTATCTGCTACATTTTAATTAACGGTATTCCGAATTTAAGCTTGGATTTATTCAGTCCAAAATACAATTCCGAAAATGTTTCAATGCTTCCTGCAATTATCAACACAGTTTCAGTTACATTGTTAACTCTGATTATTGCAGTACCGGTAGGTATCTTTTCTGCAATATACCTTGTTGAATATGCAAAGAGGGGCAGTAAAATCGTTAAGGTTATGAGAGTTACAACAGAAACCTTGGCAGGTATTCCCTCCATTGTTTTCGGACTGTTTGGATTTTTGGCTTTTGTGCTGGCACTTGGCTGGGGATATTCTATGATTGCCGGTGTACTTACTTTGGTTTTGATGGTACTGCCTACAATTATCCGTACTACAGAGGAAGCGTTGCTGGCAGTTCCCGATACCTACAGAGAAGGCTCCTTCGGACTTGGTGCAGGAAAGCTCAGAACCATATTTAAGATTATTTTACCCTCGGCTATTCCGGGAATTTTATCAGGCGTAATTTTAGCAATCGGCAGAATTGTGGGAGAATCGGCAGCACTTATTTTTACGGCAGGTACTGTTGCAGAAACAGCAACTTCTCTTATGTCCTCCTCCAGAACACTGTCGGTACATTTGTATTGTTTGTTAACTGAGGGGCTTTACACAAAACAGGCATATGCAACCGCAGTTGTGCTTTTGTTGTTAGTGTTGATTATCAACGGAATTTCTAACTTTGTTGCAAGGAAACTTGCAAAGGCGTAAGGAGATAAAATGAGTAAATTTGAAATAAAGGACCTTGTACTTCACTACGGAGATTTCAAGGCTATAAAGGGCATTGACCTTGATATAGAGGAAAACGAAATTACAGCATTTATCGGGCCCTCAGGCTGCGGTAAATCAACTGTGCTTAAAACTCTTAACAGAATGAACGACCTTGTTGAGGGATGTAAAATTGACGGAGAAATTTTGCTTGACGGACAGAATATTTATAAGGATATGGACGTAAATATTTTGCGTAAAAGGGTAGGAATGGTGTTCCAAAAGCCAAATCCTTTCCCAATGAGCATATACGATAACCTTACATACGGGCCCATAACTCACGGAATAAGAAAAAAGGCTCAGCTTGAAGAGATAGTTGAAACTACCTTAAAGCAAGCGGCCTTGTGGGACGAGGTAAAGGACAAGCTGAAAAAATCAGCCTTGGCACTTTCAGGAGGTCAGCAACAGAGATTGTGTATTGCAAGAGCGCTGACGGTAAACCCTGAGGTAATTTTGATGGACGAGCCAACCTCTGCACTTGACCCAATATCCACCTCAAAGATTGAGGATTTAGTCCTCGAGCTAAAGGAAAAATATACTATTATAATAGTAACTCATTCAATGCAACAGGCAGCAAGAATTTCCGATAAAACCGCATTCTTCCTTTTAGGTGATGTTATAGAATACGGTGATACTCACCAGATTTTCTATCAACCGAAAAACAAGGAAACAGAAGACTATATTTCAGGAAGGTTTGGTTAATATGCGAGATAAATTTAACAGAGAATTGAATCAGTTGTACAATGAAATAAAGGAAATGGGAGAAAACTGCATTTATGCAGTAGAAACAGCATCAAAAGCTATTCTTGAAACCTATCAAAGCGAGGACTCCTTCAATAACGTTTTGGATCAGACAAAAACATACGAGGAGCTTATAGACCGTCAGGAACGTGCTATTGACGGATTGTGTATGAGGCTTATGCTTCACCAACAGCCTGTGGCAGGTGATTTAAGAACAGTAACCTCAGCTCACAATTTGATTTTTGATATGGAGAGAATAGGAGATCAGGCGTGCGATATTGCAGAGCTTGGTACATATATCCACAAGTCAGAGGAAAATTATAAGCTTCATCTTAATGCCTTGTTTACAGAAGTAATCTCCATGGTAAAAAAGGCAGTTACAGCCTTTGCAAATAACGAGCTGAAGCTTGCCTATAATGTTATGGTTGACGACGATAAGGTGGATAGTCTGTTCATCGTTGTCAAAACTGAGCTTATTAACATAATCAAAAACGGCGGTGACGGCGAGCTTGCTTTGGATATACTTATGGTTGCAAAGTATCTTGAGAGAATTGCCGACCACTCTGTAAATATAGCAGAATGGGTAGTTTATTCAATCACAGGTGAATATAAAAAATAATTTAGAAATGATTAGTGAAAAAATAAGGCGACTTTTCAAATGAAAAGCCACCTTTGGCATAAAATGTTGCCTCTTTTGTGTAAAGGGAGGTGTCACGAAGTGACGGAGGGATTGTTATAGATTCTGTCGGGAACAGATATTTATTTATATATGCTTATTTCTGCTCGTCCGCAATTTTCAATTTATTTATGTCATATACTTTGAATAGTAGCTCTCGTATTTCTGTTGATACAGAGAATTTGTCTTTTTCAGGTACTTGCTCTTTTGATGCAGTCCAAGACTCTCTCTTTGGTTGTCAATAACATAAATCGCAAGGTTGTTGCAGTGGTCGGAAATTCTCTCCAATCCCGTTGTAATATCGGAAAGGATAAAACCCATCTCAATTGAGCAACCGTTGTTTTGCAGTCTTTTAATATGATTTTTGTGAAGTTGTTTTTTCAAATCGTCAATTACATCCTCAAGGGGACTGACATTTGAAGCACTTACAAGGTCGCTGTCAATAACAGTCTTTACAGTAAGCTCTAATATTTCCGTTACTGCGTTTATCATATTCCCGATTTCAGCTTTTGCTGTGTCAGAAAATGTAAGCTCTTTTCTATGTATTTCCTCTGCGGATTTCGAAAGGCTCAGAGCATGGTCGGATAATCGCTCAAGCTCGCCTATGAAGTGCAGATATTTTGAAATAGCCAGGCTGTCTTTATCGGTAATGCTGAGGCTTGAAAGTCCTATGAGGTAATTGCCGATTTCGTCCTCGTATTTATCGCCTTTTTTTTCATAGTCGGTTATCTGTTTGTGAGCCTTAGGATTGTATTCAATAAGACTTCCGAATGCAAGCTTTAATGACTTTGAAACGTCTATAGTCATTTCGTTAACCACTCTGTTGACATTTTCTAAAGCAACAGCAGGAGTTGAGTATAGTCTTGTGTCAAGTAGCTCGTACTTCTGCTCTTTCTTGTCATCAGCAATAATCAGACAGGCAATTTTTTCTAATTGCTTTGTAAAGGGCAGAAAAGTTATGGTGCATAATATGTTAAATACCGAATGAATTACCGCTATACCCATAGCACCGATTGAATCGTTAAGGAATGAGAAATCTACAAACAGGTTTACAATTTCAAAGGCACTAAGCCATATTATTGTACCGCCGATATTAAAAATAAGGTGGACAACAGCAGCTCGTTTTGCACCTTTGTTTGCACCTACAGATGAGATAAGAGCTGTCACGCAGGTGCCGATGTTCTGTCCCATAATGATAGGGATAGCGGAGCTGAAGGTGATTTTCCCGGTAGCACAAAGTGCTTGCAAAATACCTACAGATGCAGAGGAGCTTTGAATAACAGCCGTCAGAACAGCACCGGCAATAACGCCTAATATGGGGTTGGTAAACATCAGCAGAATGTTTTGAAATTCCGGAACATCCTTTAGAGGAGCTACAGCGTCGGACATTGTTTCCATACCGAACATAAGCACAGCAAAGCCTAACAGGACTTGTCCTATATCCTTTGATGTAGAGCTTTTCAGGAACATATAGCACACAATGCCTATAAGTGCAAGGACAGGCGTAAAGGAGCTTGGTTTAAAGAGCTGAACAATAATATTATCGCTTTCAATACCTGTTAAGCTCAACAGCCACGAGGTAACCGTTGTACCGATATTTGCACCCATAATAACATTGATAGCCTGTCTTAACGCCATAATTCCTGAGTTAACAAATCCCACTACCATTACGGTTGTTGCAGAGCTTGACTGGATAACGGCGGTGATTATCATACCCAGAAAAAGCCCTTTCCATTTGCTTGATGTAATTTTCGACAAAACTGTCTGCAAGGTTCCGCCTGCCCTTTTTTCAAGAGCGTCACCCATAACATTCATTCCGAACAAAAACAGCGCCAGTCCGCCGATTAAACTTAGTGTATCAAAAATACTCATAACCCACTCCGATTTTATCTAAATTATTGATTAAATACTATCAAATACAGGTAAAATCTATAGGGGGTATTATGTTAAATCTATGTTAAATAGGGTTGATTTATTGTTGTTTATTGGTATTTATTACACTTAAAATAAGACTACGTTAGGGTATCTTGGAACATCAGACGAGTATGTAAAGTTTTCAAGGTCAATGGGACTTCCACAACAAAGACAGAGGGTTACTGTTGACGGACTTAGGAATATTGGAAACCCAAAATATGACTTGAAAAATGCTGTTGGTAGGGGTATAATTAAAGTAAATAAGGTGAGGTCGAAAAGTTTGCCTAATATTATTACGCAGAAAACAAATAGTAACGGTGGTATTGACCGTAATTATTATAATGCCGAGGGCAAAATGTATAAACAAATATCTAATAACGACCACGATCATAAAAAGAGAGTGAATTTGGCAAATACGGTGAACATGCTCACGACTATTATTATGACGAAAACGGAAAGTTGAAGCGTGGTGAAAGTCGTGAATTAAGTGATAATGAGAGAAAGGAAAACAGTGATATTTTATGACAGCTGACAAAATTAGAAACAGAATTGAAGAATGTGTGTCAATGTTAACTTTTGAATATAACGGTAAAGAGGGTAATGTTGACCCTTATTATATTCCGGAAAATAAAAGGGAGGAATATTTGATTTTCTTTGACGGATATGAACAAACCGTATATGATATTGAAACGGTGATGAATACCCCATTTATTGACGGCAAATCATTAAATGAGATTGCAGATGAATTAGTAATAACAGAATGGTAAAACCACCCACATTAATTTGTAGGGTGGTAGTTTTATACCAAAATTCAATAATCAATGCGTTATGTGTAGAGTATAGCGCATTTTTTACTTTATATGAAACTGCTCGAAAACGGTCGGGCAAAAAAGATTTGAAAATATCAACTTGTTTTCTCGAAAAGGGTGTCGAGGCTCTCGACTTTTATACACAAAATTACCCTGCTGTGGGTATATACAGCAAACTTTCAACCGCTTAACCACTTCTTCACTTTTCACTATTAGATATACTTCTCAAAAATTCCAATCCATTTTTCGGCTAATTTATGGAATTT
>CAMFQG010000041.1 GCA_945980035.1 uncultured Clostridia bacterium | reverse complement strand
TGTATAAGAGACAGAGTAAAAACTGTTCAATAGAAATTTTCTAATGACCTTAGGTATATTAAAAAAATTTCCATTAAACAGGATTTTGTATTTTTGCAGGTAGCATTGTGTTTTCTTTATAAATAATAGTGCCTTAGCAAAGATTAGTAGTTATTCGAGGAAATAAATTCAGTTTAATATTATAACAAATAGTATTATCAGATATAATGTTAATCAGTACAAAACTTCAAACTTGCAATCAAGTTTTTGTTTTTCTTTTATAATATAGTATTGTGATTATTCAATTACTTTTGATATATCTTGTTTTGATAGTACCCCCATGATTATCGAGGATTATATAGTTAATTTCGTAATAATCTCCCCTCAATTATACAAAATATTCATTTTGTATAATTTTTCCCATATAGAAATATAACCCTTTCCCTCTGTGATATAATATAAAAAATAATGAAATGGTGATGTTATGGCTATTAATTTTATTGATGAAGCTCCTCAAATTATTAAAGACTTTCTTTTATATAAACAAAATGTTCAGGGGCGCAGTTCTAAAACTGTAGATGAATACTATATTGATCTTAGGACTTTTTTTCGTTATATAAATATGTCCAGAGGTTTATGTGACAGTTCTATTTCATTTGAAGAAATTGATATTTCAAATGTTGATACGAAATTAGTTTCTACTGTTACCTTACGTGAAGTTTATGAGTTTCTGAATTATATTTTGAGAAATCGAGGTAACAATCATGCCGCTCGTGCCAGGAAAACCTCCTCCCTACGACAGTTCTATAAGTATCTGGAAAAGAATAACTTTATAAGCTCAAATCCAATTAAAGAATTAGAATCACCAAAACAAAAAAAGAGCTTGCCTAAATACCTTACCTTAGAACAATCTATTGAATTGTTAAATGCTGTTGACGGACCATATATGGAGCGAGACTATTGTATTCTTACTCTATTTCTTAATTGTGGATTGCGTTTATCGGAGTTATGCGGTTTAAATTACAGCGATATACGAACCGACAACACTATGAGAGTCTTAGGTAAAGGTAATAAGGAACGTGTAATCTACTTAAATTCTGCCTGTTTAAGCGCTATAAAATCATATATGAAAGTCAGACCTGTTGAAGGTTTAAAGGATAAAAATGCGCTCTTTATCAGTAGAAATCATAACAGAATGTCCCCTAAAACCGTACAGGCGTTAGTTTATAAATATTTAGAAAAAATCGGTTTAAACAGTCAGGGATATTCTTGTCATAAGCTTAGACACACTGCCGCTACGTTAATGTATCAGACCGGTGACGTTGATATTCGTGTATTAAAAGAAATTTTGGGACACGAAAACTTAGGTACAACTGAAATATATACGCACCTATCAAATCAACAGCTAAAGCAGGCATCTGAAAAAAATCCTCTGTCAAATATAAAGCCTAAAAAATAGAGAATCCATCGTGTGACTGCACGATGGATTCTCTTATTGATATAAGTTTTATAGAAAATATACAATTTATTCTTTTGGTAAATTAAATTCTGAGAAGTCAAAAGTAGCAAAATAGTCGCTTGGCTTTTCAGCTCTTCTGATAAGCTTGTGACTTCCGTCTTCCTTTAACAATACTTCGGCGCTTCTGAGCTTGCCGTTATAGTTGTATCCCATTGCAAATCCGTGTGCACCGGCATCGTGAATGTAGATTAAATCACCCATATCAATCTTAGGTAACATTCTGTCAATAGCGAATTTATCGTTATTCTCACATAAACCGCCTGTAACATCATACTTCTCTGTACAGGGTTCGTTTTCCTTGCCAAGCACTGTAATATGGTGGTAAGAGCCGTACATTGCAGGACGCATTAAATTTGCAGCACAAGCATCTAAGCCAATATATTCCTTATAAATATGCTTTTGGTGAATGGCAGTAGCAACAAGCGCACCGTAAGGAGCAAGCATATATCGTCCAAGCTCTGTATAGATTTCTACATCACCCATTCCCTGTGGAACAAGAATTTCCTCAAATTTTCTTCTTACTCCCTCACCTATTACTGCAATATCATTTTTTGCTTCATTTGGTTTATAATCAACACCAACTCCACCGGAAAGGTTAATAAACTTAATATGTACACCTGTTTTCTTTTGCAGACGAACAGCTAAGTTAAACAATATTCCTGCAAGCTCGGGATAATAACCGTTAGAAACAGTATTTGAGGCTAAGAATGCGTGAATACCAAACTCTTCTGCTCCTGCTTCCTTTAGCTCAAGAAAAGCCTTTTCCATTTGTTCTTCGGTCATACCGTACTTTGAATCTCCGGGAGTGTCCATAACCTGAACATTGTCCTCACTGTCAGACATTTTAAATACTCCGCCCGGGTTATATCTACAGCATATTGTCTTTGGCACTCCGCATACCTTTTTAATGAACTCAACATGAGTATAGTCATCTAAGTTAATATTAGCACCAAGCTCGTATGCCTTCTTCATATCTGCAACAGGAGTAACATTTGAACTGAACATTATATCTGTTCCCGTAATACCGCAAGCCTCACAAAGCTGTAATTCAGTGTAAGAGGAACAGTCCATGCCACATCCCTCTTCCTGCAGGATTTTCATAATATAAGGATTTGGAGTAGCCTTAACTGCAAAGTATTCCTTATATCCTTTATTCCAACTAAAGGCCTTGTATAGGGCTCTTGCGTTTTCTCTTATCCCCTTTTCATCATACACGTGAAAAGGAGTAGGAATGTCCTTAATAATCTCCTGTGCTTTTTTTAGTGATAAAAATGGGTGCTTTTCCATTTTCTATTCCCCCTCATATTCCGTTAAATAATTTTCAACATACATTTTAATTGTATTAATTATTGAATCAGCTCCCTCGCCTGTTTGCGCTGAAAACTCAAATAACTTAATACCTTCAAATTCCTTTAAGGTTTCCCCTATCATAATAAGATTTTTGGCACGCTCCGATTTCTTCAGCTTGTCCATTTTAGTAAGTACAACAATATATGGAAACCCATAAGTGTTCAGAAAATCTATCATAGCAATATCATCAGATGTTGGCTTATGACGCATATCAACAAGCTGTACTACCAAACAAAATTTTCTATCCTGTGCAAAGTAGCCCTCCATTAATTCAGACCATCTTTGCTTTTCATATTTACTAACCTTTGCATAACCATAACCCGGCAGGTCAACAAGGTGAAAATTATCAACCTCGAAAAAGTTGATAGTACCTGTTTTGCCCGGTTTAGAGCTTGTCTTGGCTAAGGTTTTTCTATTTGTTAATTTATTAATAAGTGAAGATTTACCTACGTTACTTCTTCCCGAAAAGATAATCTCAGGCTTTGTAGAGTCAGGTAATTGACTGCTTGTACCACAGGCAAACTTAAATTCCGCTTTATTAAAATTCATAATATACCTACTGTCTTATATTTTGATGTCTTTTGTTATCTTGCTTAGAGATAATAAAATCACCGTATTTTTTATCAGGCAAGTCTGATTCCACAGTTGCGTCAAAAATAACCTCTGTAAAGGATTCAACAGGTATAAATTCTATATTTTCCAGCACTACCTTGTCAATTTCAGACAAATCAGGAACATTTGCTTTTGGAATATATACCTTTTTAACACCTGATTTATAAGCAGCCATAGATTTTTCCTTTAAACCGCCAATGGGCAGTATTCTGCCTCTTAATGTAATTTCACCTGTCATAGCAATATCACGTTTTACTGCACGTTTTGTAAGTGCGGAAAAGATAGCAGTTGCCATTGTGATACCAGCTGACGGTCCGTCCTTAGGAATTGCACCCTCAGGAGCGTGTATATGAATATCAAATTCCTTATAAAAATCAGGATTTATTCCAAGTTCTTTGTTGTATGACCTTATACAGGATATAGCAGTTTTAGCACTTTCCTGCATTACATCGCCCAAAGAACCTGTAAGAATTATCTTACCGTCACCGGGCATTACAGCAACCTCAATGGGTAACAGTGTACCGCCTACAGAAGTCCACGCAAGACCGTTTACCAAGCCCACTTCATCCTTCTTTTCGATGCAGTCAAGAGTGTACTTTTTAACACCTAAATAATCAGACAAATTTTTGTCAGAAATACTGTATGTATTAAGTTTTTCATCAATGTATTTTACTGCAACCTTTCTCAAAACCTTTGCAATAGTTCTTTCAAGGGTGCGGACACCGGCTTCTTTTGTGTAATAGTCAATGATTGAATAGACGCATTTGTTGGAAAATTTTGCAATTTTGCTGTTAAGTCCACATTCCTTGATTTGCTTTGGAATAAGGTGTTTTTTAGCAATTTGGAATTTTTCCTCACGAGTGTAGCTGTCTAATTCAATAATTTCCATTCTGTCATATAAAGGTGGCGGAATAAGTGATCCGTCATTAGCGGTAGTAATGAAAATCACCTTTGATAAATCAAATGGAATATCTATGTAGTGATCTACAAAGGCATTATTTTGTTCGCTGTCTAACACCTCAAGCAAAGCAGAAGCAGGATCTCCCTTATAATCAGAACTTACCTTATCAATTTCATCAAGAACTAAAACAGGATTATTTGAGCCGGCTGTCTTGATTGCATTGATTATCTTGCCGGGCATTGAGCCTATATAAGTACGTCTGTGTCCTCTGATTTCTGCTTCATCATGGACACCGCCAAGTGAAATTCTTGCAGATTTTCTGCCGATTGCCTCAGCTACAGATTGAGCGATAGAGGTTTTACCTACACCCGGAGGACCTACAAGACAAATAATGTTTCCCTTAGTGTTAGGATTTAGCATATGTACTGCTAATTGTTCAACAATTCTTTCCTTTACTTTATCAAGACCGTAGTGGTGTTTATCTAAAGTTTTCCTGATATTAGCTAAGTCAAAGCTGTCCTTGGTAGAAATGTTCCAAGGTAAATCCAAAATATTGTCAAGGTAAGCTCTGATTACAGAAACCTCCTGACTGCCAAATGGCATTTTGGAAAGCTTTTTACATTCTTTTAGCAGTGTTTGCTCAGATTTTTTGGGCAAATGAAGAGCAAGTATTTTTTCTCTATAGGTTTCAGCGTCACTTGTAGGGCTGTCATCTTCCCCAAGCTCTGCTTCAATTATGCTCTTTTGTTCTCTTAGAAAATACTCCCTTTGTCCCTTATCTATTTTTTCACGAGTTTTTTCGCTGATTTCATTTTCGATTTCAAGTATATATATTTCCTCAGACATTAAATCAATAAGATTTTCTAATCTGTCCGATACAGGAATTGTATTTAATATAAACTGTTTATCCTGGTAATCAAGACTGATATTGCTTGTTATATAGTCAGCTAATTCTCCGCCGTTTTTACAAAGAGCAACCTTAAATAATATATCTGCCGGCATCTTTGGAGCAAGGCGAGAATATTTCTCAAACAATGCTTTAAGCTGACGAACCAAAGCAATTTCATGGGCAGTTTGAGCTTCAATTTTTTCATCTACTTTTTCTACCCTTGCAAAAAGGCACTTTTCATTATCAACATATTCAGAAATGTACGCTCTATATAAACCTTCAACTATTACTCTTGTAACATCATCCGGCTGTTTTAATACCTGTACAATTTTAGCAACAACACCAACAGAATACAAATCATCCTTTTTAGGATCCTTGACAGAGGCATTCTTTTGTGCAACTAAGAATATGTATTGGTCTTGCTTCATAGCAATATCTATTGCTTTTTTTGATTTACTTCTGCCTACATCGAAATGAAGCACAGTTTTCGGAAAAACTACTAAGCCACGTAACGGCAAAACGGGCATATTTAAACTCGTGGCATTATCTATATTCATAATTAACTCCCTAAAATCCAAATGCTGTAGTGCAAATTCTACATTGAATTTGCATTACAGCAATGAAAATATTTATTTAAGATACTTCCTCAGCTTCAATGATATTAGAAGACAATTTTGCCTTCTTTGATTTTTTATTATTACGTTCAATTAACGGTTTTGTCTTTTTGTTAACAACATCGGAATTAATAACAATTCTGTCAATTGTATTATCCGACGGTGTTTCAAACATCAATTCCGTTAAAAGGTTTTCCATTATTCCTCTCAAACCTCTTGCACCGGTTTTTTGTTCTTTTGCCATAGTTGCAACGGTTTGTAAGGCATCATCAGTAAACACGATTTCCACTCCATCCAGAGCAAAAAGCTTTGTGTATTGCTTTACTAATGAGTTTTTAGGTTCTTTTAATATTCTGACAAGAGCGTCGGTATCTAATCCGTTTAAAGCGGTTATAACAGGTATTCTTCCAACTAATTCAGGAATTAAACCGAATTTCACAAGGTCATGAGCTACTACATCACTCATCCAACCTGTTTCATCAAGTACAGCTTTTTCCTGTACGTTAGCACCAAATCCAACGATTGATGCTCCCTTACGCTTTTCAACGATTTTTTCTAAGCCGTCAAAAGCACCGCCACAAATAAACAGAATGTTCTTAGTGTTAATCTGTAAAAATTCCTGTTGTGGATGCTTTCTGCCACCCTGAGGAGGTACGTTTGAAACAGTACCTTCAAGGATTTTAAGCAAAGCCTGCTGAACACCCTCTCCGGAAACGTCTCTTGTTATAGATGGATTTTCTGATTTACGAGAAATTTTATCAATTTCATCAATGTAGATAATTCCTCGTTCAGCCTTATCAATGTCAAAATCAGCTGCCTGGATAAGCTTTAACAAAATGTTTTCAACATCTTCACCAACATATCCTGCCTCAGTTAATGTAGTTGCGTCTGCAATAGCAAAAGGTACGTCTAAAGCGGTAGCTAAGGTTTGAGCCAGCAAAGTTTTACCTACACCTGTAGGGCCTAAAAGCAGAACATTACTTTTGGCAAATTCAATATCATTATCATTATTAAATACTCTTTTATAATGGTTATATACTGCAACGCTTAGTGCCTTTTTTGCATCATCCTGTCCGATAACATATTCATCAAGAACAGCCTTGATTTCAACAGGTTTGAGCAACCTAGTAACCTCAATACTGTTATCGGCATTTTCATTCTCAAAATCAGCATCTACGTCAAAATCGCTTTCATCAAGAATGCTCATACACAAATCAACACACTGGTCACATATATATGCTCCATGTCCTTTTATTAAACGGCCCACCAATTCCTGTGGCTTACCGCAAAAAGAACAATAGATATCTTCAGATATTTTATTAGGCATAGGTTTACCTCACTTATCTTTTTTCAAACACCTTGTCAATTAAGCCGTACTCCAAAGCCTGCTGTGCTGTCATAAAGTTATCTCTGTTTGTATCACGAGCGATAACGTCAACAGGCTGTCCTGTATTAGCGGCGAGAATTTCGTTTAATCTCTTTTTAATATCAAGAATATGTTTTGTGTGTATTTCCATATCGGTAGCCTGGCCCTGTGCACCGCCTGACGGCTGATGAATCATAATATCAGCGTTTGGCAGAGCATATCTCTTGCCTTTAGTACCTGCTGCAAGAAGAAAAGCACCCATACTTGCTGCCATTCCCATACAAATTGTAGATACATCACATTTGATATACTGCATAGTGTCATAAATTGCAAATCCGTCAGTAACAGAACCACCGGGACTGTTAATGTATAAACTGATATCCTTTGTTGGATCCTGTGCCTCTAAGTATAAGAGTTGAGCAACAACAACGCTGGCACTTGCGCTGTTTACTTCTTCTGTAAGCATAATAATTCTGTCATTTAAAAGACGAGAATATATATCATAAGAACGCTCGCCACGATTAGTTTGTTCAACAACATAAGGAACTAATGCCATTGATATCATCCTTTCTATATAATAATTGGTATATTTATTTAAAGTTATTCAATTATTTTACCTTTGCACTGTCTTTTACAATGTTCATTGCTCTTTCAACCTTAATATCCTCTGCTAAGCCTTCAGCAGGAACATATTTCTTGATTTCAGCAACCTCAGACTTGTAAGCCTCAGCCATTTTCTCATACTCTTTTTCAATATCCTCGTCACTTACTTCAATTTTTTCCTGACGAGCAATAGCCTCAAGAGCAAGTCTTAGCTTTACTCTTGTTTCAGCCTGTGGCTTATACATTGCCTCAAGAGCTCCCATATCCATACCTGTGTACTGGCAATATGTTTTTATGTCCATACCCTGTGAACGTAAACGCATATCAAATTCGTTCATCATATCTCTGACTTCATTATCAAACATTGCCTCAGGAACTTCATCGGTAACAAGCTCAACTAATTTTTCGGAAAGCTGATTGTCAAAGTCTTTGTCTGCTTCTGTCTGTAGTCTTTCAGCAACCTTATCTTTTAATTCAGCCTTGTATTCCTCAACTGTATCTTTTTCGGAAACATCCTTTACGAAGTCGTCGTCAACTTCCGGAAGCTCCTTAGTCTTAATCTCGTGAAGCTTAATAGCAAACTGAGCAGCCTTACCCTTTAGCTCCTCTGCGTGGTAATCCTCAGGGAATGTAACATCAATTACAAACTCCTCATCTACATTATGACCTACAACAGCCTCTTCAAAGCCCGGAATAAAGTTGCCGTCACCAAGCTTTAGGTTGTAGTTCTCTGCTTTACCGCCGTCAAAAGGAACACCGTCAACTGAGCCGTCAAAATCAATAACAACAACGTCGCCGTTTTCTGCTGCTCTGTCTTCAACAGTAACCATTCTGCCGTTTCTCTCACGTACAGTCTGTAGCTCTTCCTCAACCATTTCGTCAGTTACTTCAGTAGATTTCTTTTCTACCTCTAAGCCTTTGTAACCCTCTACTGTAATTTCAGGAACAACAATTACTGTTGCTTTGAAAGTAAAGCCTTCTTCGGAAACCTCTGTGCACTCAAGATTATCCACAGTTACAATTTTAACATCAGCTTCTACTGCAGCCTCTGTTAATGCGTCAGGATAGCAATCCTGCATAGCGTCATCATAGAATACTTCTTTACCATACATTTTTTCAATAATGTGTTTTGGTGCTTTACCTTTTCTAAAACCCGGCACATTAATGTTTTTAACCTGCTTTTTGTAAACCTTTAATGTAGCTGCTTTAAAAGTTTCTTTATCTACAGAAACCTCTAACTCAACCTTGTTTGCTTCTTCTAATTTTGTTGATTTTACTAAACTCATTTGAAATTCCTCCATAATTTAATATTCAATAAAAAGTTAACAATTTTAAGGTGAAATGTATTACCTGACAAGCATCGGCATAAACCCGACGCCGTCACAGGAAACTAAGTGAAAATCAATTCCTTTATACTCACCGTTTATACATCCCTTTATCATATTAGAGCCGTGAATATGGCCGTAATAACATTTCTTAACATTATATTCTGATAACAGATCAATTATATCTTTAGATTCAAGACTGCCGTAAACAGGCGGATAATGTAAAAAAACAACAAGCTCTTTATTATACTTTTTTCCGTCCTCTAACGACATTCTGAGACGTCCTAACTCTCTGTCTAAAATATGCCTGTCCTCTTCGCTGACTGATTCAATAAGCCAACCTCGTGTACCGCACACTGCATATTCTTCACATTCAAAGCTGTTATTGAACAAAATATTAATTGTGCTGAAGTTGTTTTCTGAAAGATACTTGTTCATCTTGCTTTTTGTTTCCCACCAATAATCGTGGTTACCTTTAAGCAGTATCTTCTTACCGGGAAGTGAGTTAATATACTCAAAATCCTTGTAAACATCAGCAAGCTTCATTGCCCAGGAAATATCACCTGCAATTACTACAGTATCATCATCAGATACTAAGTTGTTCCAATTTTGCGTCAATCGTTGAAGGTAATTGTCCCAGCCATGAAAAATATCCATAGGCTTATCTGTTCCTAAAGACAAATGTAAATCTGCAATAGCAAATAAAGACATTAATTAACTCCTAAAGTTTTTAGAACATACTTAGGCATCTCGTCAGATTTGCATACATCAGAAAATCTTGATTTTTTATCTTTAAGTGATAAAAGTGGTGTTGGAACATCGGTATTTGATATTTTATTGAGCATATCAACCATATCAAATTCGTTATTCGGCAGCTCTTTACCGTCATTCACAGCTGACAAAACAGCCTTGGAGAATTTATAAGGACTTGCTGTTGAGGCAAGAACTGTGGGTGTTTTATCGTTAGTTTCCTGTACATATTTATCATATACAGCAACAGCTACGGCTGTGTGAGTGTCACACAGATAACTTTCATCCATAAACATTCTTGAAATTGTTTTTTGAGTGTCCTCATCATCACAATAACCACCGTAGAACAGCTCTTTGATTTTGGACTTTACTTCATCATTTACAGAGTATTTACCCTCTGTTTTAAGCTTTGTCATCCATTCTTTTGTAAGAACATCATCATTACCGGACATCTTGTATAACAATCTCTCAAGATTTGAAGAAACAAGAATATCCATTGACGGTGAAATTGTTGTATAGAACTGACGGTTTTTATCATATACACCTGTGTTGATAAAATCAGTCAGCACGTTGTTTGAGTTAGAAGCACAGATAAACTTATTAATAGGTAAGCCCATACACATTGCATAGTAAGAAGCAAGAATATTACCAAAGTTACCTGTGGGAACAACTACGTTGATTTTATCTCCAAGCTTAATTTTTCCGGCGTTTACAAGGTCACAGTATGAAGATATATAGTAAACAATCTGCGGTAAAAGTCTTCCCCAGTTAATTGAGTTAGCTGAGCTAAAGAGCATATTATTTGCTTCCAGCTTTTCGGCAATTTCAGGAGTAGTAAAAATTTTCTTTACGCCTGTTTGAGCGTCATCAAAGTTACCCTCAATAGCACATACGTTTACGTTTGAGCCTTCCTGTGTATTCATTTGGTGTCTTTGCATAGGACTGACACCGTCAACAGGATAAAATACTAAAATTTTAGTATGGTCAACATCCTTAAAGCCTTCAAGTGCAGCCTTACCGGTATCGCCTGAAGTGGCTACAAGAATTACTGCATCCTTATCCTTGTATGTTTTATTAAGTGATTTTGTAAGGAAATGAGGTAAAATCTGTAGAGCCATATCCTTAAAAGCACAGGTTGGACCGTGCCATAGCTCTAAAATATTAATCTCGTTACCGTTGTAGTTTTTGCAACATAATGGAGCAGGATTATCTCCGCCGAATTTTTCGGAAGCATATGCCTTTTCAACACAATCGTCAATTTCTTCCTGTGTGAAATCTGTCAGATAATCTGCAAATATTTTCTTTGCTCTACCCTTATAATCAAGCTCTAATAACTGATTAAATACAGCATCATCATATTTTGGAAATTCTTGAGGAACAAATAAACCTCCGTCCTTTGATATACCTTGAGCAATCGCCTGAGCAGCTGAAACTACTTCATTTTTATTCTCTGTGCTATTGTATAACATGAAATCTTCCTTTCGCTAACATTATACGACGTAATATTATATCAAAAAACCTACTATTTGTCAAAGTTTTCACAAAAATTTAACGCATTTTTAAAGAATATTTTTTCCACCAGGCTTTCACTGTAGTTTTCTTTAAGAAAAAGCTGATAAATATCCTCATAATCATTAATATTTTTTATATCCTTAGTCAGATTACATCCGTCAAAATCTCCACCTAAGGAAATGCTGTCTTCCCCACCCAGTGACAGAAAATGCTCAACGTGTTTCAGAATATCATATTTTGACGCTTTTTCAGGATCGTTGTTAAGAAAATCTCTATATAGATTTATACCCACAACGCCTTTCTTCTTAACAATAGTCTTAAATTGACTGTCAGTTAAATTTCTTCTGTGATTAGTAATTGAACGGGAATTTGAGTGAGTTGCAACAATAGGCTTTTGAGAATACATTACAATATCATTAAACAGTCTGTCACTTGCGTGGGATACATCGATAAAAATATTATTTTTTTCAAATTCTTTAATTACTTCAATACCAAATGGAGTAATGCCGTTTGAATGTGAAACCATTGCTCCTGCTCCAAGCTCGTTTCGTCCATTCCAGGTAAGTGTAACAAATTTCACGCCAAAATCTCTAAACAACTTTATATTATTAATATTTCCTGCAAGGACCGAAGCGTTTTCTACAGTAAAAATCGCACCTCTAAGGTGATTTTTAACTACATACTTTATCTGGTTATAATTCGTAATTAGAATTATATTGTATTTTTCACATTGTTCTTTTAGCTTGTAATATGACTTTATAAACATATCTGTAGCTAATTTTCCTCTGATTTCCTCAGGCACGCAAATAGCAAAGCATTGAATGTAAGTATCAAAGTTAGAAATTTTATCAATGCTGATATGAAGATTTTTATCGCTAAAGTCTGTGTTATTAGCTAAACATTCATAAATAGTGTCACAGTGCAAATCAAAAACCTGCATAACCGTTATTCTCCTGCCAAAAAGCATTTTCAAAGTAGTTAATAGTTTTCTTTCCTTTTTGATCAATTATAACTTCTGCAATATCAAATCTTGGTAGTTTTTTACTTTCGTAAGTGTATAAAAATATTGAAGCGGTTTTTATAATTCTTTGTTGCTTCCTTTTATCAACAGCACTCCTGGGTTCAAGCATTTGTCCGTATGCACGTGTTTTAACCTCTATAAAGGCAACGTAATCCCGGGATTCTGCAATAATATCAATTTCACCGAATTTACAGGAATAATTAGTATCAATAATTTTATACTTATGTTTCTTTAAATATTTTATGACAGTTTTTTCACCGTCATTTCCCACTGATTTATTTTTATTCATCCTAATTACTTTAAAATCTTTTTCAAAAAGCTCATTCTGTGGATTTCACATGGTCCGTATTTCAGTATAGCTTCTGTATGTAATTTTGTACCGTATCCTTTGTGTTTATCAAATCCGTATCCAGGGTATTTTTCAGCATATTCATAGCACAATCTGTCCCTGCTAACCTTTGCTAAAATAGATGCTGCAGCAATAGACATTGATTTTGCATCACCCTTTACAATACATTCACAGGGAATATCAAGAGGAGGTAATTTATTTCCGTCTATCATACCATAGTCAGCTTTAATTTCTAAACCATCCACTGCCCTTTTCATTGCAAGCATAGTTGCGTTTAAAATATTCATTTCCTCTATTTCTTCAACGGTAGCAAACGCAATAGAATATGCAAGGGCGCTTTCTTTTATAACATCAAAAAGCATTTCTCTTTTCTTTTCTGTAAGCTTTTTTGAATCATTTACACCATCTATTATCATATTGTCAGGAAGTATAACCGCAGCTGCACACACAGGCCCCGCAAGAGGACCTCGACCTGCTTCATCTACTCCGCATATATATCTAAATCCTTTTTCTTGTGCTGATTTCTCGTATTGCAACCAATCCATTATAAATCCTCCGGAAATTCAAGTGTAATCTTACCAAATTTGCCGTTTCTATATTCGTCAAGCAACATTGTGGATGCTCGCAGAGTGTCTATTTCCCCACCGGAAATAACCATTCCACGTTTTTTGCCGATAATCTGCAACAATTCATAACCGTCGTTTTCTTCAAGAATATCAGCAGTAATTTTGAACCTGCTTAAAAATTCTGACGGTGTGTCTTTTCTAAATGACTCCAGCAAATCAACAGCAAGTAATTCAATATCTAATATATTATCCTTAATTGCTCCTGTAAAAGCCAAATGCTGTCCAACTCTATCGTCATCAAACTTTGGCCATAAAATACCCGGTGTGTCTAACATTTCAAGGTCTTTTGCTATTGTGTACCATTGATTACCACGCGTAACACCGGGTCTGTCCTCAACCTTAGCTTTAATCTGTCTGCCGATTTTGTTGATAAATGAGGATTTTCCTACATTAGGAATACCAACAATCATTACTCTTAAAACAGGATTTACAATACCCTTTTCTTTCAGTGAATTATATTTACTGCTTAATATTTTCCTTACGGCAGGAGCAAACTGATTTAGTCCTCTACCGCTCTTACAATCAACAGGCAAAGCTACAATATTATTATCAGCATAATATTTTATCCAAGATTCTGTTCCCTTTTTACTTGCTTTATCGCATTTATTCAGTAACACAAGCTTTGGCTTATCTTGAATTATATTATTCAAATCCGGATTTTTACTGCTGATAGGAACTCTGGCGTCAAGAATTTCAACAACTAAGTCAATCAGTTTAAGTGAGCTTTGAATCTGTCTTTTGGTCTTTGTCATATGTCCGGGATACCATTGTATATTCTGATTATTCCCCATAAGAATTATCCTTTCTGTTTCTACGAAAAATCTTATAAAATAAATAAATTAAAACTCACACCTATTATAAAACAGATGTGAGTTTTTAACAAGTTATTTTAAAAAAGTACCTTTGCGTCACTAAAAGGAAATACAACAAACTGTGCTTTTCCAATAATATCCATTTCGTCTATAAGACCGATGGTGGTGGAACGACTGTCAAGAGAAACAGTACGGTTATCTCCCATAACAAAGACCTTTCCCTCCGGAATTACCTTGGGAATAACACCGCCTTTATCAAGAGTTTGACCTTGAATATAAGGCTCGTCAATAACCTTTCCGTCAACGGAAACAGTTTGCTTTTCAAAATCAATGT
>CAMFQG010000040.1 GCA_945980035.1 uncultured Clostridia bacterium | reverse complement strand
CACCTCTCAGTTACCTCATGTTTTAGCTTGCTCCTACGTGTTAAGTCCCTGCTGTAAAAATCACAAGGGCTTTTCCGCAGGCTCATATCACGATGTTTCAAGAGTAGCAAACATTAACTCCAAATTATGGAGCGAGCTGTTTATGGAAAACAGAGAGCCTTTGCTAAAGGAGCTTAATATATTAATAGATAACATTACAAAAATTACAGACGCAATAAATGAAAGCGATATAAATCGCTTACAGGATTTACTGGAACAATCCCACCAAACTAAGGAGGCCCTTGGGGAATGAGAACAATTAAGGTTCAAACAGGACGTCCATACGATATTTTAATTGAACGTGGACTTATTGATAAATGCGGTCAGCTTATTAAAGAGGTGAGCAAGGCTCAGAAGGTATGTGTTGTTACCGACAGTAATGTTGAAAAAATATATGCTAAGAGAGTTATTGATTCATTAAAAGAGCAAGGCTTTGAAACTACTCTCTTTGTATTTGAAGCAGGTGAAGAAAGAAAACGTCTATCCACTATTGCCGATATGTACAGCTGTTTTGCCGATTTTCATATGTCACGCAAGGACCTTGTTGTAGCTTTAGGCGGCGGTGTTACAGGAGATATGGCAGGCTTTGCCGCTGCAAGCTATATGCGTGGCATTGAATTTGTGCAGATACCTACCTCTCTGCTTGCTCAGGTTGACTCCTCTGTAGGCGGAAAAACCGGCGTAGATATTCAGCAGGGCAAAAACCTTGTAGGCGCTTTCTGGCAACCTATAAGAGTTATTATCGACCCTGACACCTTAAACACTCTGCCGCAGCATTTCATAAACGACGGTATGGCTGAGGTTATTAAGTACGGATGTATTAAGGACAGAAAGCTGTTTGAAACACTGAAAAATGAAAACGCTATGGATATTATTGAGGATATTATCGAGATATGCGTTTCAATAAAAAGAGATGTTGTAAATGCAGATGAACGTGAAAAGGGCGAAAGAATGTTACTTAATTTCGGTCACACCTTAGGTCACAGCCTTGAAAAAATCTACAGCTACAGGGGACTTTCCCACGGTGAAGCTGTAGCAATAGGAATGTGCATAATCACAGCAGCGTCGGAAAAATCAGGAATTACAAAAGCAGGCACTACTGCTGAGATTGTTTCTCTGTGCAGTAAATACGGATTGCCCACCTCCGACAGTGCAGGCTTCGGTGAAATCGCAGAAACCTGTCAAAGCGATAAAAAAACAAGCGCAGGCAAGGTTAATCTTGTACTGCTAAAGGAAATTGGTGTAAGCTTTACTGAGCCTACCGAGCTTAGCAAGCTTGAAGAATTTATTACCGTTTAAGGATTTGTATATGAATAATGTAAATATTGAACCGTCACAGCTTAAGGGAACAGTCTGTATTCCCCCCTCAAAAAGCGACGTCCACAGGGCAATTATTTGCGCCGCACTGTCAAAGGGCAAGTGCGTAATCTCTCCTGTTGACTTATCGGAGGACATTAAGGCTACCATTGGCTGTGTTGAAACCTTAGGAGCAAAAGTAAATATTACCGACGGTGTACTCACTGTTGACGGAAGTGAAATGTTTAAAGAAAACTATTATGAGCTTTTCTGTAACGAAAGCGGTTCACTTCTCAGGTTTATCATTCCTGTGGTAAGTGCTTTCGGAGTAAGTGCTACCTTTACAGGAGCAGGCAGATTGCCTGAAAGACCTATCGGTATTTACCTTGACTGCTTACCGAAAGCAGGGGTAAAATGTACGACAAAATCAGGACTTCCTCTTACCGTAGAGGGACAGCTACAGACAGGAGAATTTGAAATTCCCGGAAATGTAAGCTCCCAATTTATTACAGGCTTGCTTTTTGCACTGCCCTTGCTTAAAGAGGACAGTAAAATTATACTGACCTCTCCCCTTGAAAGCGTTGCTTACGTTGATATTACAATTAATGTTATGAGAAAATTCGGTGTAGTAATTGACACTACCCACTACGGATATTTTGTAAAAGGCAATCAAAGCTACACTCCGCAAAACTACACTACTGAGGGCGACTGGAGCAACGCCGCATTTTTTATGACTGCGGCTGCAATCAACGGCGATGTTACCGTTACAGGAGTTGATAACAACTCAGCGCAGGGAGACCGAGAAATTGCAGAAATACTAAAAAACTTCGGTGCAAAGGTTAAGTTTACGGATAACAGTGTAAGAGTACAGAAAGCCAACTTAAAAGCCACAACCATAGATGCAAGACAGATTCCCGACCTTGTGCCAATACTTGCCGTTTGTGCTACCTTTGCAGATGGCACCACACACATTACAGGTGCCGAAAGACTGCGTATAAAGGAAAGCGACAGACTTTCTGCTATCGCAAATGCCATAAACGAGCTTGGCGGAAAGGTTATTGAAGAGCCTGACGGACTTGTAATCACAGGAGTTAAAGCATTAAAAGGCGGTAAGGTATTAGGCGTTAACGACCACAGAATTGTTATGGCTATGTCTGTTGCGGGGCTTATGGCAACAGATACTGTTACAATTACGGATATGGAAAGTATCAAAAAAAGCTTTCCAAACTACTTTAATGAATACAACCGTTTAGGAGGTATAAGCTATGTCAACCTTCGGCAATAAAATAAAGGTAACCGTTTTTGGCGAAAGTCACGGCAACGGAATCGGCGCTGTTATTGACGGCACTCCTGCAGGGTATAAAATTGATATGGACAAGATACTTGTGCAAATGTCAAGAAGAGCCCCGGGCAAGGACAAAACCGCTACTCCGAGAGTTGAAAAGGACTACCCAAATATTAAGTCGGGTATTCTTAATGACGTTACCACAGGCGCACCGATTTGCTGTGTTATTGAAAACACTAACACTCAAAGCGGTGACTATTCTAATCTTTTGAATGTTCCACGTCCGGGACACAGCGACTATACAGCTTACGTAAAATATCAGGGTTGCAACGATATTCGCGGCGGCGGTCACTTTAGCGGAAGACTTACTGCGCCAATAGTTTTTGCAGGCTCGATTTTCAGACAGATTTTAGAGGAAAAGGGTATAAAAATTTCAGCCCACATCAGCTCAATCGGCAATGTTGATGACGAAAGCTTTGACTCTGTTAATATTAATGCAGAGCTTATGGACAGGCTATCAACATCAACTTTTCCTCTTATAGACCAAGGCAAGGAAGAGCAAATGCGTCAGGTTGTTGAGGACGCAAGAATGAGCTTAGACAGCGTAGGCGGTACTGTAGAATGTATTGTCACAGGTATGCCTGTAGGTGTAGGCGGCCCTTTGTTTGAGGGAATTGAGGGACAGATAGCAAAGGCTATGTTCGGTATTCCTGCTGTTAAGGGAATAGAATTCGGCAAAGGCTTTGAAAGTGCCAAATTGAAGGGCTCTGAAAACAATGACTCATTTGAATACAAGGACGGAAAGGTTGTAACCTCCACAAATAACTGCGGTGGTATTTTAGGCGGTATTTCAAACGGAATGCCTATTACCTTTAAAATAGCAATCAAGCCTACTCCCTCTATTTCAAGACAACAGAATTCCGTTAATCTGCAAAGTAAAGAGAATGATAAGTTAGTAGTCAAGGGCAGACACGACCCTTGTATTGTTCCCAGAGCAGTACCTGTAGTTGAAGCTATGACTGCTATTGCGATTTTTGACTTACTGTAATCAGGTGATTTTATGAGAGATTTAAAAGAAATCAGAAAAACTATTGACGAAATTGACAGTCAGCTAATTGAGCTTTTCAAAAAGAGAATGGATTGCGCCAAAGAGGTTGGAATTTACAAACAAGCCAACAATATCCCTGTTCTTAATCAAGACAGAGAAAACCAGATTTTGGACGATATTGAGGAAAAAGGTGGAGAATACGGCGCACATTCAAGACTGCTCTACTCAAACATTATGGAGCTGTCGCGTGCATTACAGCACAACATTGTAGGAAGCGGTAAGGAGCTTAAAGGCATTATCAGCTGTGCCGAAAGCGAGCTTCCCTCAGAAAATATTAATGTTGCATATCAAGGCATTAAGGGAGCAAACGGTCACGAGGCTACTCTGAATATTTTTCCAAAGGGAATTGCTAAAAATTACAAAAGCTTCAGCGACGTTTTTAACGCTGTTGACAGCGGTGAGGCAAACTTTGGCGTTTTGCCTGTAGAAAATTCAAGCGCAGGCTCGGTTTCTGCTGTTTATGATTTGATTTTACAGCACCGTTTCTATATTGTAGGGGCTTTGGATTTGCCTATAGACTACTGTCTTGCAGGTTTAAAGCAGTCTGAATTTTCAGACATTGAAACTGTCTGGACGCATCCACAGTCACTTTCACAGTGTGCTCAGTACATAGCCGACCACGAATTTAATTCCGTGCCCTGCTCAAACACAGCAGTTGCGGCTCGTGATGTGGCAAAGGAAAAACGCCTTAACGTAGCGGCAATCTGTTCCTACAAGGCTTGTGAGGAATACGGACTGAAGGTTCTTGACAATCATTTGCAGGACAACAACTCCAATATGACCCGCTTTATAGTGATTTCCAAAAAGCTGTATATTCCAAAGGATGCAAACAAAATAAGCCTTTGTTTTTCTTTGCCTCACGTTACAGGTTCACTTTACAGCCTTTTGTGCCGATTTAATTCATTGGGACTTAACCTTACAAAGATTGAATCCCGTCCTATTCAGGGCAGTAAATTTGAGTACCTGTTCTACCTTGATTTTTCCGGAAATGTATATAGCGAAAATGTTATCGAGCTGTTATGTCAGCTCTCAGCCGAAATGCCCGGCTTTTCATTCTTAGGCAACTATAACGAAATATGAGAGGTATTGTATGATTAAAGAACGAGATTATTTATGGGATAATATTAAGGCTTTCTTAATAACAACTGTTGTTGTAGGTCATGTATTACCTGCTTTGAATTTAACATCAATTGTATCTAGAAGCGTTACATATTTAATATTTTCTTTTCATATGCCTGCTTTCGTTTTTGTATCAGGATATTTTGCAAAAAACTACTGCAAAAACGGTGTTGTACGTGGTGAAAAGGTAGCCGTCCTTGCAGGATATTACATTGTTGCACAGGTGCTTTTCCTGTTGCTTTATCAAGTAATCAATCCGATTTCAATAACCCTGTTTAATCCCCTAAGAGGATTATGGTATCTTCTTGCAATGGTTATCTATTACTTAATGGTACCTGTGTTTGAAAAACTCCCTTGGTATATTACCATTCCGATTTTTATTGTCTTAGGTTTATTTATCGGTGTAGAAAAATATGCCGGTACATTCTTTGCTATCTCAAGAACCTTTGCCTTTGCCCCATTCTTCTTTGCAGGATATTATACTCGGAAAGATTTAATTGACAAATTCCGTTCATTTAGGTTGCACAGTTTAGTCGGCGGAATATTAATACTCGTGGCTTTCGGTATAATGTTACTGACAAAAATAACCCCTTACCGCTATTACGTTCCTATTTCAACTTTCTGGGCAAAATCCACCTACAGCGGATTGAAGCAAAGTAATTTAGGCGGTATGTTTTTAAGAGCAGAGGGTTACGTTTTTGCTGTACTTATAATTATCGGTCTGATAATGCTGTTTTCAAACAAAAAAAACATTTTCTCATATATCGGCAAAAATTCCTTGCAGATTTATGTGCTTCATATGCCTATAATCATTCTTATGAAGTCATCTACTATATTTGACTTTGCAAAGGCAGAAAGCGAGCTACACGCTGTGATTTTAATATTTGCGGGTATCGCATTAACATTACTGCTATCTATAAACATATTCTCATATCCGTTTAAGTGGATACAAATGGGAGTAAACAAGCTTTACTCATTAAATAAAAGTGAAACATAAAGGAGCTTATCTTATGGTAAAAAAATACAGACTTGGACAACCCTTTGATACAGAGGCTGTTGTAAAGCAAATAGAATCACTGCCCTTTGAGGATATTCCCTTTGAAAAGGAAACAAAGGACAATTTCACTTCCATAAGCTTTGAGCTTGGAAAAGACGATTTAATTTTCGGCTTAGGCGAAACTGTACGTGGAATTAACAAACGAGGCTGGATATACGAAAGCTGGTGCAGTGACGAAACTACCCACTCTGAGGACAAGCGTTCCCTTTACGGTGCACACAACTTTATTGTTGTAAGAGGCAAAACGACCTTTGGCTTATTTGTAGATTACCCCGGCAGAGTTAAATGGGATTTAGGCTACACAAGTATAAGCAATGCGGTAATTTCCATTGAGGATTGTAACGCAGACTTCTACTACATTACAGGGGACAGCGAAAGGGATATTGTTAAACAATTCAGAGCAATAATCGGCAAAAGCTACATTCCACCTTTCTGGGCATTCGGCTATCAGCAAAGCTGTTGGGGATATGCTACTGAAAAAGACTTTATAGATGTAAGAGATAATCACAGAAATAACAACCTGCCTCTTGACTGTATCTATATGGATATTGACTATATGGATAATTTCAAGGACTTTACCGTAAATACAAATAATTTTCCTGATTTCAAAGGCTTTGTGGATGATATGAAAAGCCACAATATACACCTTATCCCCATTATTGACGCAGGCGTTAAAAAGGAAAAGGGATATTCTGTTTACGAAGAAGGACACGAAAAAGGCTACTTCTGCAAAAATGATGACGGCACAGATTTTGAATGTGGTGTTTGGCCCGGTGTTGTAGGAATGCCTGACTTCTTTAACAAGGACGCACAGCGCTGGTTTGGCAGGCAGTACAAGTTTTTGACAGATATGGGCATTGACGGCTTTTGGAACGATATGAACGAGCCTGCCCTGTTCTATTCTAAAAAAGGCTTAGACAATGCCATCGAAAAGCTGAAAAATATCGACACCGAAAAGGTGAACATTTGGGAATTTTTCAATATGAAAATTGTTATTTCAGAGCTTCCCAATAACCTTGACGACTACGCAAGCTTTTACCACAACGTAAAGGGTAAAATGGTTTGCCACAAGGATGTACACAACCTGTACGGAACATTTATGACTAATTCCGCAGGGGATTTCTTTGAGGAAGAATTCGGCAAGGAAAAAATACTGATGTTCTCACGTGCGTCATATATCGGTATGCACAGAAAAAGCGGTATTTGGTTTGGCGATAACTTCAGCTGGTGGTCGCATATTCTTCTTAATCTTAAAATGTTACCTGCTGTTAATATGTGCGGTTTTCTGTACTGCGGTGCGGATTTAGGCGGATTTGCAAACAACTGCACAAGGGACTTGGTTTTAAGATGGCTGCAGCTTGGTGTATTTACTCCCCTTATGCGAAATCACAGGGCATTAGGCTCACGAGCTCAGGAGGCATACAACTTTGAAAACACAGAGGATTTTGCAGATGTGCTTGCTGTAAGGTACAGACTTATTCCCTATATTTACAACACATTCAGACGTTGCAGTGACGAAAACGATATGATGTTCAGACCTCTTGCTTTTGATTATCCTGAGGATAAATTAGCTGTTGAAACAGAAGATCAATTGATGCTTGGCGATGAATGTATGATTGCTCCCATTTACGAGCAAAACAAAAACGGCAGATATGTTTACCTGCCTGAAGATATGACCTTTGTTAAGTTAAGCGGAGAAAATGTATGTACTGAGAATATGACAAAGGGCATCCACTATGTTGACGTTGCTTTAAACGAAGTTCCGCTGTTTATTAAGTCAGGCAAACAAATTCCATTGTGCAAGAGTGCTTTATCCACTGCTGAATTAGATACTGAAAATCTTGAATATATAGGATAACGTGAAAAGCACTTGCAAAGTGATATAGCAATATGATAGAATAAACACACAATGAGAGGAGTGTTATTATGATAAAGAAATTATCAGTAGGAATAGTCTGTATATTAATTGCCCTTTTATGTGTTAGTTGCAGTTGTGCCCAAAAGGTTCCGCCAAAAACATATGAAGTTAAGCAGGAAACTCCTATTAGCGAGTACGCAGCCTTCGTTACTGCTGATACTTGGGTAAATGTTGATAGCGGTGACACATTCCTGTTCGGCAACGGAGGTACATACGAGGGTACAATCAACGGCAAGAAATATTCAGGTGAGTTTTCTCTGACAAGCGATGAGAAAAAGGCAGGCGTGGTTTACGCAAATGTAATCCCCGACGGTGAAGATGAAGAAGTAACCTACACATTAAAATTCAAGGATTCTTCAACAATGATATTAACAACAGATACAGGCGAAAAGGAAAAATTTGTTGCTAAATGGACTACTGAAAAATAATTCCCAAGGAAACTCCCCTAAAACGGGGAGTTTTTTACTGAATTTTTACAAAAATCTTTTTCAAAAAAGCACATAAAGTATTGATAAAAATACAGTTATGTTATATAATAACTATGATTGTAAAGGCAATTATTTACATTACAAAATATGAAAGGAAGTAACAATATGAAACTAAATAAGGTTACTGTTGATGACATTAACGTAAAAGGCAAAAAAGTTCTTGTTCGTGTTGACTTTAACGTGCCTCTGAAGGATGGCGTTATCACAAACGACAACAGAATTACTGCCGCTTTACCAACAATTAAAAAGCTAATCGCTGACGGTGGCAAGGTTATCCTTTGCTCTCACCTTGGCAAGCCAAAGAACGGCCCTGAGGAGAAGTTCTCACTTGCTCCTGTTGCTGTAAGACTTGCTGAGCTGTTAGGTCAGGAAGTAGTATTTGCAAATGACGACGAAGTTGTAGGCGCAAACGCAAAGGCTGCTGTTGAGGCTATGAAAGACGGCGACGTTGTATTACTGCAGAACACTCGTTTCAGAAAAGAAGAAACTAAAAACTTAGAGCCATTCTCAAGCGAGCTTGCTTCCTTAGCTGAAGTATTTGTTATGGACGCTTTCGGTTCTGCTCACAGAGCTCACTGCTCAACTGCAGGTGTTACAGAGCATATCAAGGACACAGCTGTAGGCTACCTGATGCAGAAAGAAATCGACTATTTAGGCAATGCTGTTGAAACTCCTGTAAGACCTTTCGTTGCTATCTTAGGCGGTGCAAAGGTTGCTGATAAGCTAAACGTAATTTCCAACCTGCTTGAGAAATGCGACACACTTATTATCGGCGGCGGTATGGCTTACACATTCCTAAAGGCACAGGGTATGGAAGTTGGTAAATCACTTGTTGACGATACAAAGATTGACTACTGTAAGGAAATGATGGAAAAGGCTGAAAAGCTTGGCAAAAAGCTGTTACTTCCTGTTGATACAACAATCGCTGCTAACTTCCCTGATCCAATCGACGGACCAATCGACGTTACTGTTGTTGACGCAGACAAGATTCCTGCTGATATGGAAGGTCTTGACATCGGCACAAAGACACAGGAATTATTTGCAGAGGCTGTTAAGTCCGCAAAGACTGTTGTTTGGAACGGACCTATGGGCGTATTCGAAAACCCAACTCTTGCAAAGGGTACAATTTCTGTAGCTAAGGCTCTTGCAGAAACAGACGCTACAACAATTATCGGTGGCGGTGACAGTGCTGCTGCTGTTATTCAGCTTGGCTTTGCTGACAAGATGAGCCACATTTCAACAGGCGGCGGTGCTTCTCTTGAGTATCTCGAGGGTAAAGTACTTCCCGGTATTGATGTTATCGCTGACAAATAATTTTTGTTAATTTAAAGGGCGAACCCTACGTTCGCCCTATTGACTTTTAGATAAGAAAGGTGATTATTTATGGATAAGAGTAAAAGAAAGGCAATTATTGCCGGCAACTGGAAAATGAACAAAACACCTGCTGAGGCTAAGGTTCTTTTAGAGGAAATTTTACCTGTAGCAAAGGACGCTGACTGCGAGGTTATCGCTTGTGTTCCTTTTGTTGATTTATCTGTAGCTTTAGAGGTTACTAAGGATTCTAACGTAAAAATCGGTGCAGAAAACTGTCACTGGGCTGAAAGCGGTGCTTTCACAGGCGAAATTTCTGCAAAAATGCTTGCTGAGATGGGCGTTCCTTACGTTGTATTAGGTCACAGCGAAAGACGTCAGTACTTTGGCGAAACAGATGAAACCGTTAACAAGAGAACAAAGGCTGCTCTTGCTGCAGGCTTAAAGCCAATCCTATGTGTTGGCGAGCTTCTATGGGAACGTGAGTGCAACATTACTGAGGAAGTTATTGCAAGACAGATTAAGCTTGACTTATTCGACATTTCTGCTGAGGACGTATTAAAGACAGTTATCGCTTACGAGCCTGTATGGGCTATCGGCACAGGCAAAACAGCTACTGCTGAGCAGGCTGAAGAGGTTTGCGCATTTATCCGTGCTACTCTTGCAAAGCTATACGGACAGGATGTTGCTGACGCAGTTACAATTCAGTACGGCGGTTCTATGAACGATTCAAACGCTGTTGAGCTTCTGTCAAAGACTAATGTTGACGGCGGTCTTATCGGCGGTGCTTCTCTTGTTGCTGAAAAATTCGGCGCAATTATTGACGCTGCTACTAAAGGTTAATTGGGGTAACAGTATATGAAAAAACCTTTAATTTTAATGATTTTAGACGGTTTTGGTATTGCTCCTAAAGAGGGTAACGCTATCAAAGCCGCTAACAAACCAAACATTGACAGACTGTTTTCAAACAATCCTATTACTCAAATCGGTGCATCAGGTCTTGACGTTGGTCTGCCTGACGGACAGATGGGTAACAGCGAGGTTGGTCACACTAATATCGGTGCCGGCAGAATTGTTTATCAGGAGCTGACACGTATTACAAAGACTATCCAAGAGGACAAGCTAAAGGATAACCAGGCTATCGTTAAGGCTATGGACAATGCTCTTGAAAAGGGCACAAGCCTGCACCTTATGGGTCTTATGTCACCGGGCGGTGTTCACAGCCATATGGAGCATCTTTACGGTATTTTACAGCTTGCTAAGGATAAAGGTCTTGAAAAAGTATATGTTCATGCTTTTCTTGACGGACGTGACGTACCTCCTGCATCTGCTAAAGAGTACATTCAGGAATGTGTTGACAAAATGGCAGAAATCGGCGTGGGCAAGATTGCCACAATCAGCGGTCGTTACTATGCTATGGACAGAGATAACCGTTGGGAACGTGTTGTTAAGGCATACAGCGCAATGGTTTACGGCGAGGGCGTTAAGGCAACTGACCCTGTAGCCGCTGTTCAAAGCAGCTACGACAACGAGGTTACAGACGAATTTGTAGTGCCTGTTGTTGTTGAGGGCGGAGATACAATCAAGGAAAATGACAGCATTATTTTCTTTAACTTCAGACCTGACAGAGCAAGAGAAATCACAAGAACATTTGTTGACCCTGACTTTGAGGGATTTGAAAGAAAGAACGGCTTCTTCCCTGTTTCCTTTGTATGTATGACTCAGTATGACGCTACAATGCCCAATGTTGACGTTGCATTCAAGCCACAGAGCCTGAAAAATACTCTTGGCGAATATATTTCAGACAAGGGCCTTGCACAGTTGAGAATTGCCGAAACAGAAAAGTACGCTCACGTAACTTTCTTCTTTAACGGCGGTGTTGAAAAGCAGTACGAGGGCGAGGACAGAATTCTTGTAAAATCCCCTGCTGTTGCAACCTACGATATGCAGCCTGAGATGAGTGCTTATGAAGTTACAGACAAGCTTGTTGAGGCTATCAAAAGTGGTAAGTACGATATGATTATCCTAAACTTTGCTAACTGCGATATGGTAGGTCACACAGGTATTTTTGATGCGGCTGTAAAGGCTGTTGAGGCTGTTGACGAGTGCGTAGGCAAGGTTACCGACGCTATTGCTGAAATGGGCGGTGTCGCTCTTATCACAGCAGACCACGGCAACGCAGACAAAATGGTTGATGATGACGGAAAGCCATTTACTGCTCACACAACAAACCCTGTTCCTTTCTGTGTAATCGGTTACGATTGCAAGCTCCGTGAGGGCGGTGTGTTGGCGGATATTGCTCCTACAATGCTTGAAATCTTAGGTTTACCGCAACCTGAGGAAATGACAGGTAAGAGCATTATTGCAAAATAAATAACCTATAATAATTTAGGGCGAGTGCAGTTTTATCTACACTCGCCCTTTTTAATTGATAATGGATAAGGTCTCCCGTCTTTACTCTCTTATTTTATCTTTATGCTCAGACAAGCTCTTGCACATTTCCGCAATCCAATAATACAGCGGAATTGTCAAAAATACTATCCACCAAATTGCCCATCCGTTTAGCAAAAAGCCCGCAAGCACATACACAGCCACGCACAACACAGGATATGCAAAATGGTCAGCCTTTCTGCTTGTGATGGCGCTGACTAATGAATGGTAAAGAGGAATTGCCAATAGACAAACCCATGACAGGGCAAAGCCCATACACCATCCTGAAAAGCCCCACAGGAAAAATCCTGCTATCGCAATAAGCCACATAGGAAATTTATGTGCTACAGAGCTTTTGTGGTGCTTCTTGTGGCATTTACTGATTTCCTCGTCAACCATAACTTCCCCGTCCTCGGTAGTATAAACTCTTGTCTTGTCAGCCTCCTGAACGTGGATACCGCTGCCGTCTATATGCACGTGTTCACCGTCCTTGGTATCAACGTGAATACCATTTGCAAAGCTTATGTCAACCTTATCTCCATCATCTGAATTTACGTGGATTCCGTTTTTAAAGGATACCTTATCTGTATGTACATAATTAGTATCCTTGTCAGGCTCGCCTACACCAACCTTTTCTTCAGCTTCCTCGCTGACACTTTCCTTTACCTCAGGCTCACCCTCACCTTGCAGTAATTCATCAAGAGTAACTCCGTAAATTTTAGCAAGTATTATAAGGTTATCTGTGTCAGGAGATGCTTCCGCTCTCTCCCACTTTGATACAGCCTGACGGCTTACTCCTATCTTTTCAGCCAATTCCTCTTGAGATAGGTTGTGTTTTTTTCTGTACTGAAATAACCTGTTTGCAGTTTCAATATTCATTTATCATCCCTCCATTTGATGGGTAAATTTTATCACGAAAATGACGCAACCCGCAATACATTCTGATTTTCATTTACGCAACTACCGGTTGCAATTTCCTAAAATACCCATAAAACAGCCGATTTTTAGCATTTTATCCTAAATCAAGTCCTGTTGTTGTATTCAAAAAGGACATTACCTTAGCTTTGATAATTTCCACTCCTCCTTGACTGTCGCTTTCAATATTTAAAGGCATAATCGGATCGTGAACAGATAACCTTAACAAGAACCAGCCGTTGCCGTTATCCTTATCAAAGGACACACGAACACCCTCTCGGTTATCGTCCGCAAGATTCCAGCCCTCTTCTTTTTCTGCGTAAGCCATAAGGTCGCTGATAATCTTTTCGCCTACAGGTCTGAAATCTTTTTCTGTAATTGAGAAACGAATTTCTGTTTCTTCAACAGGCTCTTTAAGGTTAGCGGTCAGCTCCTCAATGCTCTTGCCCTCTTTGTTAAGCTGAGCCATTTTGATAATGATTTTTGTGCAAAGATATGCTCCGTCATCAAGGAAATAGTTTTCACGCATAGCCGCATGTCCTGAGGTTTCAATAGCAAGGGGACAGTTAATGCCCTGTGCGTTTAGCTCCAAGCCTTTGTCAATTACATTTTTATAGCCTCTGCGATAGCGATAGTGCTTGCCCTTTAAGTCGCTCTCGATAAACTCCTTTAAACCGCTTGAGGTAATAGAATCGGTTACAATAGTACCGCCCTCATTACCCTCAAGGGCAATAGCTGACGCCAACGCCACCAACCTGTTACGGTTAATCTCGTTTCCGCTTTTATCCACAGCGCCTCCACGGTCAACGTCAGTATCAAATATAACACCCAAGTCTGCCTGTGCTTCCTTTACAGCCTCACAGATTGACTCCATTGCCTGCTTATTCTCAGGATTTGGAACGTGATTAGGGAACATACCGTCAGGCTCCAGGTATCTGCTGCCCTTTGTATCTGCTCCTAATTTTTCAAGAACCCTGTCTGCGTAAAATCCGCCTACTCCGTTACCTGCGTCAACAACAATTTTAAAGCCCTTTAGGGGGTGGTCGTAATCCTCTGCCTTGACACCCTTTTTGATAATATCACAAAGGTGGTCGCAGTATCTGCTCATATAGTCAATTTGCTCAATTACACCGCAATCTGTTGCTTGGGGCTTCTTTTCGTCCTGTGCATACTGTAAAATCTGCTCAATATCAGAGCCTTCAAGTCCCCCCTCTCGTGTAAAGAACTTCAAGCCGTTTCTGTTAAAGGGGTGGTGACTTGCCGTAATCTGCACAGCACCGTCGCACTCTAAATCAACCGTAGTCATAAACATAGACGGTGTTGAAGCTAAGGAACAATCCATAACCTTTACGCCTGCTTTTTCAAACTCCGTAGTTACAACCTGCGCAATACGAGGTCCGCTGATTCTGCTGTCACGGCCTACGGAAACCTTTAAATCTGCTACATTTTTATTAACCTTCTCTGACAACCAAAGTAAAAATCCGTTGGAAATAGATGCTACTACTTCATTTGTCAAATTAATTTCCTGTCCTGCTACACCCTCGGAAGCTACTCCTCGAATGTCCGTACCGCTTTTCAAACCCTTATAAAAACTGTTTAACATTATAAATCCCCCTTTTTTCTACTATATAATTATACAATAAATTTTATATATTAACAAC
>CAMFQG010000039.1 GCA_945980035.1 uncultured Clostridia bacterium | reverse complement strand
ATTCCTCTACGTCTCGTGGGCTCGGAGATGTGTATAAGAGACAGACAATAAACATGTTTATAGTGTAAAGGAGATGTTATAATGCCAAGCAGTCCCAAAATTCCAAAAGAGTTGATATTGGATAAAGCCTTGAAAATATTAATCCGTGACGGTTATGAGGCAGTAAATATTAAAGCATTGGCAAAGGAAATCGGCTGTTCCACCCAGCCTATTTCATGGCATTTCGGCAATATGGAGGGCTTGAGAAAAAGCTTGTCTGAATATGCACAGAATTATGCCATAAACAAACTGTTTGATATACAGGATAACGGTGTGGAGTCTTTTTTCAATTTAGGTCTGAATTATCTTGACATAGCCTTTGATGAGCCAAAGCTGTTTGTGTTTTTATTTATGAACGGCGGAAGCGGATACACCGCCAATAATCTTTCTGTATTTTCCGATTTAGGGCAAAATGCAGTTATCACCGAACAGCTTGCACAACAGCTTAACATTTCCCAAGAGCTTGCCGGTGCATATGTTCAGGACTTAACTGTTTACACTCACGGACTTGCATCCTATATTGCTACAGGGGTGTTAAATATATCAAGGGAAGAGGCAAGGGAAACGCTTATGCGAGCAGGCACTTGCTTTTTTGATAAATATAATTTTTAAGGAGAGAACAGACAATGAATATTTTAGTAATTAACGGAAGTCCAAAGGCAAACAGCGATACTATGCACCTGACAAATGCATTTATAAAGGGAATGATTGAAAAAGAGGAGCATAGTGTAGAAAAAGTCAATGTAATAGAAAAGAATATAAAGCCTTGCGTAGGCTGTTTTGGATGTTGGAAAATTCAAAACGGCAAATGCTTGCAGAATGATGACCAAAACGATATACTGGAAAAGGTAATCAAAGCTGATGTTATAGTTTGGAGCTTTCCTCTTTACTGCTACGGAATGCCGTCACACCTAAAGGCGGTTATCGACAGGCTGATTCCCCTGTCGAAAATGTCAATGAAAGAGGAAAACGGAGTTGTAGCTCACGATACACTTTTTGATTTATCGTCAAAGCATTATGTGGTTATTTCAGGTTGTGGATTCCCGAACTGGGACGGAAACTTTGACGGACTTAGATTGCAGTGCAGAAATATGTTTAGCAATAACTTAACTATGGTATGCGTTCCCGAAACTCCAATGCTAAGCGAGCCTACCGCCCAGCCGTTAACAAAGCCTTTGCTTGAAAAATTTGCAAAAGCAGGACAGGAATATATTGAAAATCTAAAGCTGTCCGAGGAAACTATAATATCCTTGGAAACACCAATGTTGCCAAACGATGTTTACATTCAAATTGTAAATCAAAACTCACAGGGATAAAAATTTTAAAAATTTTTTCCAAATTTTGCAACCATTTTGCTCCTTGGTGCGTATTATTAGTGAAAGACTTAATTTTGAAAGGAGTTTTAACTATGAAACCGTATGTAAAGATTTTATCGGTTGTATTTTGTTTGCTTATATTAGTAGGAGCGTTGCCCTTTACCGCAAGTGCCTATGATGGAGAATCCGAAACGATAGAAGCTATACTTGAAATTGAAAATGTAGCAACAGATGACGAGGCTACATACGATGAGGCAACAGACGATGAAGCCACCTATGATGAAATTTGCTACGCCACAATAGACGAACTTTACTGTGCTACATATTGTTCCGGCGGTGTGTCTATTCCAAAAAGTGTAAATTCCTCAGGAAGTGCCAATAATGGCGAAGTTAATGTTGTAACAAGCAACAATACTCTTCACCTTGCAAATGCAACAGAAAAAGTAAAGCCCAAGGAAGCTAAACCCACAGACACACTTGTATATGATGAAACAACGCCCAAAAGCGGTAACAATAACACAAAACAACTGAAGGTCCAAAGCACGCCGATTTTCGGCAATATGCTGATTTGGATAATCAGCGGTTCGGCATTATTACTTTTAGGTGCAGGTACAGTATGCTTTGTACTTATGAAACGCAAAAGGTTTAACAGATAAATTACAGCATATAATTTAATGAACAAATAACTGTCGGGCAGTCTGTTTTCACAACAGTCTGCCCGATTTTAATATATTTAATTTCACTTTTGACTTTATTTCTGTTGACTATATTTTGGAAAAAGGGTAGAATATACAAAATGACCGACCGCTTGGTAAAACAGATTATTTCAAGAACAGGTTATTTTGTTACACCTATTTTTGCATACTGATGAGCTTAATAAAATATCTTTTTAGGAGGTACTAAAAGATGAGAAAATCAAGAAGTTTATCACTTATCCTTGCAGTATTGCTGGTATTCTGTTCTGTATTTTCCGCTATGTCCCTGGACTCAACAGAGGAAAATACATACGGCGATTTTGTTTTTGAGATTTTAAGTGACAATACCGCACAAATCACAGGCTACACAGGAAATGACAGCAACGTGGAAATTCCGCAAGCTCTGGGAAGCTGTCCTGTTTCCGCTATCGGCGACAGTCTGTTTAAAGGTCACACTGAGCTTACGGGAGTAGTAATTCCCGATACCGTAAAATCTATTGGTGATTATGCCTTTGACTGCTGTACAAATCTTACAGAAATAACTGTGCCTGACTCTGTAACCGAAATCGGCAAGGGTGCGTTCTTCAGCTGTTCAAGACTTAATAAAGCAACCCTTTCAAAAAGCCTTGAAGTTATCGGCGACGGTGCATTTTTTGACTGTATTGAATTACAGGATATATCTCTGGGCGACAAGGTTACTACTGTAGGCGAATATGCCTTTGGCAACTGCAAAAAGCTACAGAGTGCAAGCATTGGCAATTCTCTCAGAGAGATTAGCAACCAAATGTTTTTAAACTGTCAGTCACTGACAGAAATTGTAATTCCTGACGGCGTAAGCGCTATCGGAAGACGAGCTTTTTGGGAATGTTCTGCTCTTGCAAAGGTTACAATCCCTGACACTGTTACAACTATCAAGGACTATGCTTTCAGCGGTTGCAGTAGTTTAGAATCAATTTCTACAAATGCAAAGGAAATCTGCAAAAATGCCTTTGCTTACTGCTCAGGCCTTAAAAGCATCAGCTTTACGGAAAACTTAGAAACCATTAAAGAAAACGCTTTTGAGGGCTCTTCATTATATACAGTGAACATTCCTGCAGGTGTAACCCATATTGAATACGGAGCTTTTGCTGTATCAAATATAGGGGAAATAAATGTAGATGAAAACAATAAAAACTACTGTTCTGTTGACTCAGTTCTCTACAACAAAAACAAGACGGAAATTTTGGCTTATCCTCCTATCAGGGAAGACAAAAGCAGCTTTACTGTTCCAAGCACAGTAACAAGCATTGCACCCTACGCTTTCAACAATTGCTTTGCTCTTACTGCCATTACCATCGGAAAAAACGTAAAAACAATCAGCGACCATGCCTTTGACGGAGTATCAAATCTTGCAAGCATTAAAGTCCCCTCAACTGTTACTTCTGTGGGAAAAGCAGCATTTATAAATTGTTCAAGTATCACAAGTATGAGCTTTTCGGCAAATGTAAAATCAATTCCAAGCTATGCCTTTTCAGGATGCAACGAGCTGAAAAAAGTAAATTTCGGCAACAGCATAACAAAAATTGAAAAATATGCTTTTTCAGAATGTAACGGTCTAAGTGATATAAAGATTCCCAAAAGCGTCAAGGAAGTTTCTCCTACTGCTTTTTACAACACATCAATAAAAAGCTTTACCGTAAATTCAAAGAACACAAGCCTGACAGCGGTTAACGGTGTGCTTTTTTCAAAGGACAAAAAGAAGCTGGTAGCATATCCTCCAAGCAAGAAAAAATCTTCCTACACAGTTCCAAAGGGCACTAAAAAAATCGGCGCATATGCACTGGCTCTTACATACAATTTAAAAGATGTAACAGTACCTAAAAGCGTGTCGGCTATGGGAAAATATGCAGTAGGTTACATAAAGAACTACAGCTCCGACAGCTATGACCGTGCATCGAACTTTATAATTTTGGGCAAAGACAATTCTTGTGCAGAGAAATATTCAATTAAAAACGACCTTGCTTTCTTCACTGAAAAGCCAAGCTTCAAGACAAAAAATATTTCCCTTAAATCCGGCAATACATATAAATTCAAGGTAAACGGTGCTGACGGAAATGTTCAGTACACTTCAAGCGACGAAAGAATCGCAACCGTTAATAAAAAGGGTAAAATTAAAGGTGTTTCCAAGGGTGAAACTACTGTAATTGCAGCTACAGGAACAGTTTATCTAAAGTGCAAGGTTAAGGTTACAAACGGAAAAGCTCCCACAACTGCAAAGTCAAAGTTCTACAATAAATTTGAAAAGCTTACAATTAAGAGTTACAAAAGCTGGGAAAAATCCTACTACAGCCTAAACAATAACATATCCTTTTCTATGCTTGATAACCCCAACATTAAGTGCTATACAGGACAGGAATTTATTCCGATAGTCGGAGTCCAAGAGGGCGGCGGATATATGCTTGAAATGACAAAGGATGCTTACGGTGAGGACTACGGTCAATACGAAATTATCGGCGACAACCTTGCTACAGAGCTTGGTAAATTCAAGACAGACGCAGATCTTGTACTGTTCAGCGGTACTGATGATGTTTCACTGATGACAGGCAAGACTTCTTCCCTGAAAGATATGAAAAATGCCGTAGGAAAACGCTACACAACAAAAAGCGTTGTCAGCACATCAATCGCACATTCTGCTGCTACATCCTTTGGCGAGGGAAGCTATCACACAATGCTTGAAATTTACGCCCCTGCCTCTGCAATCAAAGGCGGTTACATTAGGAAGATTTCCGTAAACCCACATGAATATGAAATTCTTCTTGACAAAGGGCTTGAGTACGAAGTACTTGAGGCCGGTGTAAGACAGATTCCTGTCACTAACTTTAACGGCGGAAACAAAAGTATTGAAACTGAAAGATATATGAAAATTAAATTGTTGAATACTAAATAATGATATTCAAAGCTTGTAGTGTTCTTCCCCTCTGGAAGTTAATAACGACTGCATAAAACAAAAGCTGTGAGAATGAAGTAGTTATCTTCATTTCTTCACAGCTTTTTCATATAATCAATTTCACTTTTAATTTTTTTGCCCTCTGTAAAGGGAGCGCTGAATATTCTGCCCACATAAAAGAACGGCAGTAAATACGGGCGCTTACGCAAAACAGAATAGATGTTTTTCATTTCTTTTGAGGGTGGAAAAAGCCTTGTGGCTACATATTGTACTTTGCTTTTTCCCTTGCGTCGGTTGGCTATTATATTCTTTCTGTTACCAAACGTACCGCTTGTAAGGATATACAGCTCATTTTGGGAAAGGTGCTTTAAGTCACCCTTTCCAAACCACTTGTTTGCAATTTCAATAATCTCTTCAAAAAACTCTGACAGTCCTAACTTTTCAAGCTCTTCTTCAAGGATTTTTTTGTTTAATGACGGATACAGATACTTGTATTGAACGTACATATCCATAACCATTTTTATACCACAGCCTGCACTTGAATAATGCTTGTATAAATGAACAAGATTAAAGATAAAGAAATCCTCGTCGGTCATTCTGTATTCACATTCATCTATTTTCCTGCTCCGCTGAAAAATATCCTCATAATAATCATAAAAGGACGAATTAATAGGAACAATCTCCCTGTGAAGCTCCAACAGCATAAACGGTGGCTTTGCGTATTTGTCGTGGTGAAAATCTCCAATCTCAACGGCTGAGTATCCTATACTTTCAACCGCCTCTCCTGCCTTGCTCAAATCGTCCTTGATAAGAAAGTCAAGGTCTGACATTTCCCTGTAATCGGGCTTTGGGTAAAGGTTGCACAAGGGCAGTCCCTTTATAGGCAAAAACTCCACACCGTATTTATTAAAAGCCTCTGTAACAGATTGATATTCAAGTGTCTGCACAAGGTTTCGGTGAACATTTTTATTGCGTATATCCTGCCACTCCTTGAACAGTAACTCTGCCGGTCTGTTTTCTAACTGTTCTACAGCATAAAATGCGGTATTTGCAACGCTGTGGGACTTTGCAAGTCTGAATACAAAGTCAAAATCTATTTCATCATTTGGCTCTAAGGGGAAGCTTTCGTTCAGTACACTTCTCAAAAGCAAAATCAAATACTTAATGTTATTCAGTTTTTGTTCTTTAGATAAAGTATTATTGCTCATAGCTGCCTCCTGTCATATAATACCACGTTACAGTATATTTTGCAAAGAAAAAAGTATTTCTTAACCGAAAAACTCTCTTTTAATATTTAGTATCATATAATTTAGTTGACATTTTGATAGCGTATATGCTATCAATTATCCCTTTACAAAATCCTGTAAAACCAAAAAGCGTACCTGCAAAATCAATGCAGGTACGCTTAAATTTTTACCAGAAGGATTTAACTTCTTTGTCCTTTGCAACCATCGGCGCTTGGTCAATCAGCTTTGAAACATATGTTGAATATACAGTTCCTATAGGCTTTGAGTTGAGAACGGCTGTGTATTTGTTGCCGCTGCACTTATAGAAGCTGACTGTATCGGCACTCTTTTTCTTGTATGAATACTTAACAGTAAACGCAGGATTACCGCTTGGATTTACCACAGAGTGGTCTGCAAGGGTTATCAGCGACATATTTCTGAAATATGTTTCAAAATATCCCTGTGTAAGCTCTTCGCCGTTGTATTTTACTGTGGTAGTTGTTGAAGAAGTAGTAGAGCCGTCATCATCTGTTGTAGTAACAACCTGATTGTTTACAGTGTATTTATAAGTCTTTGAATTACAGGAAACCTCAATGCCTGTCAAGCCGTTGAGCTGTGGGCTGAGCACATAGTCGGAAAGGAGATTTTCATAGCTTGTTGTTACCCAAGGAATGGAAGAAGAGGCTATTTTGTAAACAACCTTTCCGTTATTTTTCATCAGGTAACAGTCGCCCTTGCTGTCCGGTTTGCTTGCAATCAAATCTACTGTGGTGTCGGGATATTTTGCATAGACACGAGCGTATGTGCTTGCAAGTCCGAATTTACTCAGCTGAGCCGAGGTTGGATTTACACAGGCTACTGAGGAAGCATACAAGCCTCTGATTGCACCTGCCACACCTGATGCCTCTGTGTTGTCAGCATATGCACTGTCAGGTGAAGTCAGCACATAGGTGTTAGTGATAGACTCAGTGTTGCTGTTGAGCTTCAGAGTAATTTTGTTGCCGTATGCAGAGCCTGTTAAATCGGCATAATTAAAGTCCGAATTTCCGGAAGAAGAAGCAGAATCGTTGATTGTAAGGCTGATAAGATCAGTAACGTCATAGAGGAAAGGTTTAACGGAATCGGTTTCGCAAAGATAAACTACGTTGTTTGAACCGAATTTTACATATGTGCCTACACCCTGAGGCGCCTCGTTACCTACATAGATTACAGCCTTTTTGCCGTCAGTATAAGTAACCTTTACTTTACTGCGCGGTTTATCCAATCCGTAATCCGCAAGGTTATCCTTTGCGTCGGTTTCGATAATCTTTGTAAAGCTAAGACCTGAGCAGTCGCTGGCAATTTCGTCAGGCACACCGCTTTGCAAGTCAAAGCCCTCAAGTCCTACTATTGTATATTGAGTTGCCTCTGTTGTGGTAACCTTTTCTCCTGTTTCCGGATCGGTTTCCTTAGAAGTTTTTGTAGGAGTATAGGATTCAATAGTAAAGCTGCCCTTTTTATTTTGAACGTGCATCGTTTTGATGTCCGCCGGAACATAGGTTAACAGCTCACCGCTGCCGTTTGTCTTGATAGTGCCGTCATCCTTTGTTTGTGCCTCAATCTGCAACACATTGTTGTCGTCAACCTCAGTCTTGATTGAAGCACCGTCGGTATATTCAAACTCTTCTTCACCCTGCCCCTTTGGCATAAATATTACAAGTAAAATTCCGCCTACAAGGGCAATAGCAACAAGTAATGTAATTATTAAAGCTACAAAACCGTTTTTCTTTTTCTTCTTTTTATCTACAGAGGCGGGATTTTCAAAACTGTTTACAGCCTCCTCAAAATCCTTGTCGTCACCCTCGATAACAACTTCCGTATTAACCTTTTTTTCGTCCATTATTTAGTCCTCCTGCGGATAAATACTACAAGACCAGTTAACAGAATTACACCGGGAATAACCAGAATAAAGATTATACCGATAATTGTGATTGACATTATGTTTGTAATTCCAAGCTCGCTTGTGTTGATTGTAGCGGAATTGATAGTGATGCCCATATCTCCGCGATCTGTAACAGTGTTGCAGAAATTGATAATGTAGTTTGCGTTGTTGTAGGAAGTAGTAGAAAGATAATCCTCATAAAACATATATCTTGAGCCGAACACAGCCACATTGGAGCTTTTGTTTTCCTCGTTTGTTTTTGTGCCTACAGCCGCAAGGTTGATTTTATCCTTTTTATATTTTTCAAGGTCTTTTTCGCTTTCAACCTTTTTATCAAAAGGAATAACACCAACAGAGGATTCAACGCTGAGCATAGCAACCGCACTGTCGTTTGTAATCTCAATATCTCTTGAATATCCCACAAGTGTAGGAACATTTGGATTTTTCAGAGTTTCTGTGTAAATATCGCTTTCGTAATCAGTTAAGAAAATGTAAGGTCCGTTGATATAGTAGTTTGGACTTGTACAGTAGCTTATACCGTCGCCTACTTTCATACCGTACTGGGCGATAACGGAGTCAATATTCGGAGTTTCAACCTCCATATCTGCCGGAATGTAGATAAGTGTTCTGCCGTATTCGCCGTCATTTTCAAGCCAAGCGGAAAGCTTTTCAACAGCCTTGTCGGATAAATCTACAGTAGGCGCATACATAATGGCAATTTCTGCGTCCTTGTGGAAATCATCGGTTAAAACAGACATTTCTCTTACGTTGTAAGCATTTTTTGTCAGCAGTGACTTAATGCCTGCATAGTCAGTTTCGTCCTCACCGCATCCTGTGATAATATCCACGCCGATTTTATCGGTTGTGACAACCTGCAACACACCTGTTACAACAGCCTCTTCAACAGTTGTTGATGTGAAAGTGTAGCCTGTGTATGAAACCTGGTCCTGGTCGTAAGCGAAACAATCCTCAAAGCTTATTACAGTGTAGTTATCATCACCTGCGTCAATAAGAATCAGGTTATTACTGCTTGAACCGGTCCAGTTTATTTTGTTGTACTTATTTGTAAATGTAGGGTTGGAGGAAAGCTCTATAAATTCAAGCTTAATTTTGCTGTTTGTTTTTGCCATTTTCTTTAACAGCTTGTAGCCCTGTGTAATGTAGTCGGCATTTGTGCCTGAAAATCCAAAGCCACCCTTAAAGCTGTCCTCGTCTGCAAGAACATAGATTGTAATATCCCGGTCAATTTGACTTAAATATTCAACGGTATCCTTTTGCAGCTGATAAGCCTGAGTAGAGGTCATATCTATTTTTAAATTTGGGAAATTCTCCACAAGCACCCCTGCAAGAATATTTACAAGGACAATAATGCAGATAAATACAGCAGTAATAGCAATGGCAATGCCACCGCTCCTTGCCTTCCTTGATTTTAAGAAGTTAATAAAAGCGTTAGGCTTTTTATCAACCTTTTTTTCGATTTTTTCTTTTTTATCCATTATTTATACCTCCTTAGCTCCAGCGTTTTCTCTCGAAAATACGGATTGTAAAGAACAAAAACAGTGCGATAACACTAAGGAAAAATACAACACCGGATAAATCAAGAAGGCCGTTGGTAAAGTCCTCGTAGTGAACTGCAAAGGAAATTGACTTTAGGAAATTGGCAATCCAATCAATTTCGATTGACTGGTGGATACCGCCCAACAGGGTGATAGCCAAACCGATACCCATACCAACAATAGCGGAAATAACCTGCATTTCAGTCAGTGAGCTTACAAAGACGTTAATAGCAATAAACGCACCGCCAACTAAAAGGAAACCGAAGGTAGTACATAAAATTACAACCCAGTCAGGAGTTGTAAAAATTGAAATAATAAGACCGAAAACAGGGAAAATGCAACAGCAAATTGCAAACAAAACAAATGCACCTAAGAACTTGCCTACAACAATTTCAAAAAGAGAAGTGGGAGCAGTAAGCAAAGCCTGGTCCGTTTTCTGACGCTTTTCATCGCTGAAGCTTTTCATTGTGATAATAGGAATAGTCAGGGCAATAACGGTAAGCATATTGCTGAACACTCCTGCTAAAGAAGAAGTGTTTGAAAACAGGCAGGCAAAAAGGAAAAATAAGCCCGCAAACGCAAAGAACACCGCCATAAATATGTAAGCAATGGCAGAGCTAAAATAAGAGCTTAGCTCTCTTTTTAATATAGCAACCATTTTTACTTAACCTCCTTTTGTCTTTGGTCCTGGGAAGTCAGCTGTAGGAAGCTGTCCTCAAGAGTAGCGTTACCGCTTTCCATTCCCACAATAGCACAATCGGTTGATGCCACTGCACGGAAAACGCTCTTGCGAATATCAGTTCCTGTCTGATAGTCAATAACATATCTTGTAATGTTGTTGCCGACAGAACCCTGTTTTCTGATTTTTGTAACGCCGTCAATTACAGATATAGCCTTTAGCGCAGAAGCAGCTGAGCCCTCTGTTCCGTCAAGCTCAAGCTGTAGCTTCTGTCCCCCTGAAATTGAAGAGCTTAGCTCGTCAGTTTTTGCGTCTGCAACAAGCTTGCCGTTAGATATAACTATGATTCTGTCACAGGTTGCGGAAATTTCCGAAAGCACGTGAGAGGACAAAATAACAGTGTGTTTTTTACCTAAGCTCCTGATAAGCTTTCTCATTTCAATAATCTGCTGTGGGTCAAGACCTACAGTAGGCTCGTCTAAGATAAGTACAGGGGGATTGCCCAGAAGCGCCTGAGCAAAGCCAACACGCTGGCGGTAGCCCTTTGAAAGATTTTTAATAATACGTTTTGAAACGTCTGTAATTTTAACAAGTCGCATAACCTCATCGATATGCTGTTGTTTAGGAAGCTTAACCTTTTTCAGGTCAAACATAAACTGCAGATATTTTTCAACCGTCATATCTACATACAGTGGAGGAATTTCCGGCAGATAACCGATTCTGCGTTTTGCCTCCTTTGGATTGTCAAGAATTTCGTAACCGTCAACTGTGACAGTTCCCTTTGTTGAAGAAATATAACCTGTGATAATGTTCATTGTTGTAGATTTTCCTGCACCGTTAGGTCCCAGAAAGCCTAAAATCTCGCCACTATCTACAGTAAAGCTGATGTCGTCAACAGCTGTCATATTTCCGTAGCGCTTTGTAAGGTTTTTAACCTCAACCACGTTTCTTCACTCCTTCTAAAGTTATATGCCTTTTTGGCAAAAATACATTAGCATAATTATACTACATAATTCTTAACTTTTGTGGAAAAATTCAAAAAAATCATAATAAATTCACAAAAATTCAAGATTTCATCACACAAAAAGCCATTCTTAATGATTATATCATTTTTGTCAATATATATCAACTATGAATAATGGGACTTTTTTGATAAATAATATTCCATAGAATACTTTGGGAGGAAATGTTATGGATTACCTATGGGCGTTTTTAGTTGGAGGACTGATATGTGTTATAGGACAAATTCTTATTGATAAAACCAAGCTGACACCGGCACGTATTCTTACGGGCTTTGTGGTGGCAGGAGTAATATTGACAGCAATCGGCGTGTATAAGCCTTTGGCGGAATTTGCAGGAGCAGGGGCGACTGTGCCAATCAGCGGTTTCGGATATCTGATGGCGCAGGGGGTAGAAAAGGCTATCCACAGTGACGGCGCCATAGGCATTTTAACAGGCGGTTTCACCGCCGCTGCCGCAGGAATTGCCGCCGCAATCCTCTTCGGCTTTCTTGCAGGGCTGTTCTCCAAGCCCGGCGATAAGTCGTAAAAAATTCAGCACTTATAAGAAAGCGTGCGCACCATTATGCGTGCGCTTTCTTTAGCCATCGCTCGTGCGCACGCAGGGCGCAACTGAGCGGGCAATATTAATTATTTTTTTGATAGGTAAATCAGATGAATTTACAGTTTTGCAGAATGTTTCCGATTACTGACAATTTTGTCAATACTTAGGAGTTTACTATCAAATAAAAAGGACTTGCAGAGAATACTTTGCAAATCCTTTTAGTGATTGATACATTATTAAGTTAATTTATTTCACAATAGGTTACTCTCACATAAATATAGGTATCGAATAAAAACTATGTGTTAAATTTACCTAAATTTTCTTTTTAATGAATGTATAGGTTTTTGATAACATCTCCATATTAATTATCGCATCCGGATAAGTATTTACGCCGTAGGATAGGAGAACATACTTTCCTTGAACAGAGATATCTTTATAAAAGTTTGTATATCTTTTCGTGTCTTTCCTACCTTTTATCAATACTTTTTTACTTCCCAGATTTTTACCATAATATAAATTGTTGCTCTTGAATTTCTTAAAAAAGACTTTTCCTTTTGAAACACCTGTAACTGTGTATTTGTATTTCTTAATTATCTTACCGGAGGTACTGCACTTAATGCAACCGAAATTTAATGAGTATCCGTCATAACCTGAGGAAAGATAAACAGTGTTTCCCTTAATATAAAAATCTCTGCCACATCCGTGAACAACTCTTTTTAAACCCTTTCCGTTTAAGCCAACCTTGTAAAAATCTCCATTATAGAAATGACCTGAACCCTCAATATAACCAACCGTAAAATACAAAGTATTACCCTTAATCACATACTTTGGTACGCTGTAATAACAATAGTAGTCATTATCTACATATTTACTGATTATATTCGTAACTCTTCCGGTTTTTAGATTAAATATCTTTAATCCAATATAGTTTTTGTCACTTTCATCAATAAATAAATATTTGCCATCTGAACTTATGCGTAAATATTCATCATAGCAATTATAAACATAAGTAGTTAAATCAGTTGTAAGGTCTTTCTTCTTTATATATTGTCCCGAATAATAGTACATGCAATTATCATAAATGCAGAGAAATTCACTTCCCTCCGTCAGATTATAGGTTCTTAGATCTGTTCCTTTCAGATTCACACTTTGCGCAGTATTCTCTTTGTTGAAGAAAATTCTGCCCTTATATATTGAAAAGTCGGTAGTGCTATAGTCACCTGCAACAATTTTATTAACAGCTTTACCGTTTTTATTCATTTTGCAAATGGTATCATTTGTTGTATCAAGATAATAAACCTTGTCACCATAGGTTGTTGAGATAACATTGTTAACTACCTTAGGTGAAGTTGAAGCGGATACCGATGTAATTGAAACAACAGATAACATAATAACAGCTGATAAAAACAAACATAATATTCTTTTCATAAAGAATCTCCTTTTTCTGGTTAAACACTAATATATGCTTTTCATTCCAACAGTTCTTGCCCATCCGCCGTAACCTACTTCATAAGGAGCAAAGCAAATGACTGCTTTATTCTTATCCTTTAAATAGAATTTCAACTTTTTTACATTAAAATTCTGGATATTGCCTTGCAGGCTATTGTCTTGTGAAATTAGCTTTTCCTTTATAGTTTCTTTGATTGCTTGCCGGGATTGAGCAGAAACATCGGTAAATTTTAATTTTTCGCCGGTCTTTTTGCTAAATGTTAACCCATAAATATTCTTATTATACACACCGCCTGCAAACCAATGAGTTACAACCTTAACACTGACAACCTTTTTGGTGTTATACATAATTTTGCTGTTTGCATAACATAAATACGTCATGTCTGAGCTTGCGTTCCGGGCATATTGATTTATTCTTTTTACATTTTTGCTTTGTAAAAATTTTGTTTTATCCTTTTGCAATTCAGCATTTATTTTTGCTATGGCCTTAGATTTACCTTTTATATGCACTGCATTATAATAAATTTTCGTTTTTGCTTTTGCACTTACTGTTGTAGGGATTACACATAGAGAAGCAACCATAACAACAGCTAACGCAAATGATACTAATTTTTTCATTTTATCTCTCCATTAAGTAGATGTCGGTTAATTCAAATGTCAGAATTTTTTATAACTAAATGCGCTGTAGGATTTTTCTAACAATTTTCTTTGATAAGAATAGGAAGCTTGCTGAAAATCGTATATCTCAATTAATTTAATTTTGGCATTTGCATTGATGAAATTCTTGGTAATTTTTTTGTTTATACTTTTATACTTTGATTTGGATATTTTCGTGCATTTACCCGTTAAATCTCCCTTGTAGTAGTTGGACTTACGTTTAGCAGTTCTTTCATCCACAAGGACTGATGACCAACCGGAGTACATTTTTCTTGTAACTGTACCTTCTTTATAGTTAAAGGTGTTGTTAATATTTCCTAATTCACAGCTGTAAATTCCACTTCTAAACAGCTGTGATTCTTTTGCATTCCAGATATACTTTTTCTTTGCCTTGTCATAGTACAGCTTGTTACGAGGCCCGGAAAAAACTCCGGATGCTACCATTAACTGTGAATTTTTCATATAATATACAGTACATTGAGATAATTGCAAGTCATCAACAACTATAAATTCCAATTTACCGTCTTGGTTCAAATCCGCAAAATAACAGGCATTATGATAGGATTTGATTATATCTTGTGACAGTATCTCGTTTATCATTTTATTTTTATAGCTCACCGCATCAGCTGATAAGGGATATACACAGATAATAGAAGAAAGTATCACAACCGTTAGTATTATTGATCTGTCTCTTATACACATCTGACGCTGCCGACGAAGGCTTAGGTG
>CAMFQG010000038.1 GCA_945980035.1 uncultured Clostridia bacterium | reverse complement strand
GTGTATGCACCTTGACTATACAATAGATGTTATGGATATGATGACAGAATTCAGAAAACAATGGAATCTGAAATATCCCGAGGAAGAGTAATTTATGAATTTTTAAAGGCACAGCGTTACGCTGTGCCTTTGTTGTTAATGTACTCCTCCAAAATATCTGCCGCATATTTGCAAAGCTCGGAACAGGGGCGTTTTTTGTAGTATTTTTCACTTCTTGTTTCAGGTGTAGGGTTGTCCGCTCCTTTTATATCCAAGCCTAATAGCTCACGGCAAATTATAGAGCCGTTGTCCTCTTTGAATCTGTTTGCAAGGAGCTGTACCTCCTTGTAAAGTGCCGTTTTTTCCTGTGTAACAGCAGGGTTGCTGTAGCCGTACTTCATACCCAGCACCATATTCATTCCGCTGACAGTACCGCAAACCTCCCTAAGTCTGCCCATACCGCCACCAAATGGGGAGCTTATTTTCACAGCTGTGTCAAAATCTATGCCTAAATCCTCAGCAAAAGCTCCGAAAACCGCTTGTGCACAGTTATATCCCTCTTCAAAAAGACTTTTTGCCTTATCGCCCTTTGTCATATTATCACTTCCATGAATTTTATTATATCATCAAAAATATGTATTGGCAATAGTCAAAACCTATGTTATAATAACTGTGTATATTAATTTTTATAGGTGATTAATTTGGCATTTGAACAGGATAAAATCAGAAATTTCAGTATTATCGCCCATATTGACCACGGAAAAAGCACCTTGGCTGACCGAATATTAGAGCAGACACAGAGTGTTTCCGTTCGTGATATGGAGGCGCAGATACTTGACGATATGGAGCTTGAGCGTGAGCGCGGTATCACAATCAAGGCAAGAGCGGTAACAGCGATTTATCACGCAGACGACGGTCAGGACTATCTGCTGAATTTAATTGACACACCGGGACACGTTGACTTTAACTACGAGGTCAGCCGAAGTCTTGCAGCCTGTGAGGGTGCTGTGCTTATTGTTGACGCATCACAGGGAATCGAGGCTCAAACACTTGCCAACACATATCTTGCTGTGGACGGCGGACTTGAGATTGTGCCTGTTGTAAATAAAATAGATTTGCCCTCTGCCGATCCTGACAGAGTTATAAACGAGATTGAGGATGTAATCGGTATTCCCGCTGAGGACGCACCGAGAATTTCAGCAAAGCAGGGCTTGAACATTCACGCAGTTTTAGAGAAAATCGTGTCGGATATTCCTGCACCTACAGGTGATATTAACGCACCCTTGCGTGGACTTATCTTTGACAGCTACTACGATTCCTACAAGGGCGTAATTATATATGTGCGACTAAAGGAAGGTCAAATTCATCCCGGTGACGAATTTAAGCTGATGGCAACCAATTCAACCTTTAACGTGGTTGAGTGCGGACTGATGCACGCTACCTCTCTTGAACAGACTGACGGTCTTTATGCAGGCGAGGTTGGATATATTGCCGCTTCCATTAAGTCCCTGTCGGACGCACAGGTTGGTGATACTATCACCCTTGTAAAAAATCCTGCTCCTGAGCCGTTACCCGGCTATCGAGAGGCCCAGTCAATGGTATTCTGCGGTATTTATCCGGTTGACGGAGCAAGATACGGCGACTTAAAGGACGCACTGGAAAAGCTAAAGCTAAACGACGCTTCATTAAGCTTCGAGCCTGAAACTTCTATTGCTCTCGGCTTTGGATATCGTTGCGGTTTCTTGGGACTTTTGCATATGGAGATTATTCAGGAGCGACTTGAAAGAGAGTACAACCTTGACATTATCACCACTGCACCAAGCGTAATTTACAAAATCACAAAGACAGACGGTACTGTTGAAAACATCGACAACCCTACAAACTATCCGGACCCTGCATTGATTGCATCCGCCGAAGAGCCGATGACTGATGCACACATTTATTCACCTACAGAATACGTGGGCAATATTATGGAGCTTTGTCAGGACAGACGCGGAATATTTGTGGGTATGGATTATATAGATTCCGACCGTGTTGATATTCACTATCAACTGCCGTTGGCGGAAATTATCTACGACTTTTTCGATACACTTAAATCACGTACAAGAGGATATGCTTCCTTTGACTATGAGCTTAGGGATTATGTTCAAAGCGACCTTGTAAAGCTTGACATTATGCTCAACGGCGAAATCGTTGATGCGTTGAGCTTTATTATCCACAAGGACAAGGCTTACGGACGAGCAAGAAAAATGGCAGAAAAGCTAAAGGAAAAAATCCCTCGCCAGCTTTTTGAGGTGCCAATCCAAGCCTGTATCGGCGGTAAAATTATCGCAAGAGAAACCGTTAAGGCTATGCGTAAGGACGTACTTGCCAAGTGCTACGGCGGTGATATTACACGTAAGAAAAAGCTGTTGGAGAAACAGAAAGAGGGTAAAAAGCGAATGCGTCAGTTAGGCTCTGTTGAGGTTCCTCAGGAGGCGTTTATGGCGGTGCTAAAGCTTGATACCGACTGATTGAGGTAGAATATGGACTTGATTAGAGGTTGCCTCTTTGTTGGACTTGGTGGATTTATAGGGGCAGTGTTGAGGTTTTTACTAAGTTCTGTTCCAATAAAAACTTATTTTCCTTTCCAAACTCTTGTTATTAATATTGTGGCGGCGATTATGATAGGATTTTTCACAGGGCTGTTCAGTCAAGCAGTGGGACTTCATACTGATCTGCGACGGTTTTTGACAACAGGAGTGTGCGGAGGATTTTCCACATTTTCTACCTTTAGCAGCGAGCTTGTGACACTGTACAAGGGCGGTCATATGATTATGGCAGTTGCCTACGGCGTTTTGTCGGTGGTGCTGTGTGTTGCAGGCGTGGTTTTAGGGGAATTCTTGGCAACACTTATTTTTAAAAAGGCATAAATAAAGCTCTCACTTCAACTGCGAAGCGAGAGCTTTTTCATTATCAATTATCCATTATCAATTATCAATTTAAATTTACTTGTCCGCTTTAAGTTTAATTTTAACAGTAAATTCAGATTCATCTGAGGGGCGGAAAAGCTTTACTTCAATTTCATCTCCCGAACGGTATTCCTCCAGAACAGTATAAACCTCAGTAAAGTTAGTTACCTTAGTACCGCCAAGACCGATTATAACATCGCCTATCTCAGCTTTTGTATTATTCAATGGAGAATCCTTCTCAATGGAAGCTATTTCAATGCCCTTTATGTCATATTCCTGACTGATGACAGCTGTACCTGTAATGCCGATTTTTACACGGTTTTGTACATAGCTGTATCGAATAATATCGTCAACAATCTTTTTTACGGTTTTGCTTGGGATAGCAAATCCCATGCCCTCGTAATCATCAAGAGCAATTTTAGAGGTAGTTATGCCGATAACCTGACCGTACATATTGCACAGCGGTCCTCCGCTGTTGCCGGGGTTAATAGCCGCGTCAATCTGGATAAATTTTGAACTGTTGTTGGAGGATGCCACTCTGTCAACTGCGGATACAATTCCCTTTGTAACGGAGTTTTGATAGTCTAATCCACGAGGGTTGCCGATTGCAATAACATCCTCAGTAATCTCAATTTCGTCACTGTCGCCGAAGGTCGCAACATCAAGGTTATCTGCTTTTATTTTCAGCACAGCAAGGTCGGTGCGTGAATCAAAGCCTACAACCTGTGCCTCATATTCCTTTTTATCCTTAGTTACAATCTTTATGTCGTATAAAATTCGGCTGTTGCTGATAATATGTGAATTTGTGACAATATAGCCGTCTTTCGATACGACTATGCCTGAGCCCTGTGTGCTGTAATCTCCTGAAAAACCGCTGTCCTTTGGGTAGCAAACAACGCCTACAACTGTGTTATCCAAATGCTTAAAGCTGTAGCTTGCTCCGTAATTGTCCTTGTTATTCTTTGGCTTGGATTCAAGCTTTATACCTTTGAAATCAGCGTCAACAGGACTGTCCGGGTCATAAGCACCGGTGTCGTTGTTTTCTGTGGGAGCTTCGGTAGGAATTGTTACATTAGGTGTGCTGTAGTAATATTGTCCGTAGCTTTCTGCTTTGTTTAATGGCGTTGAGCTCCATATGTAAGCAACAAAAGCGATAAGCAACGCGCCTATAAATGTCAGTGCAATTATCAAAAAGGCTTTAAGGGCGGGACTCATCTTGTTTGACTGCATTTTGGGAGTAGTTGTTTGCACCGAATATGTAGGAATTACAGGCTGTGTTCTTGCAACATATTCCTGATATTGGGACATATTATTATTTTCTGTACTTTCAGATGTAACCGTCGGCTCAGTAATCTCTGCAATAACATTTTGCGGTGCCTGAGGAACAGGCGGTTTTACAGCCTCTGCTTCTATGTTAATTTCTTTTTCGTTCTCTGTGTTGTCAGTGTTTTCTACAGGCTCATTATTGTCTGATGGTTGATATTGAGTATCGTTGTAATTATCCATAAGAACCTCCTTTAGCATTATATCCTTATTATATAGTTTTTTTCATACAAAAACAACAGACAGATAAAATATTTTTGAAAAAAGGCTTTATAAATGTAAAAAAATGTAGTATAATAACTACAAGCGTACAGTTGCAGACGTGCCCTGTATGAAATATTTATTCGGAGGTATTTATTATGCCATTAGTTAATGCAAAAGAAATGCTAACAAAAGCAAAAGAAGGCCACTATGCTGTTGGTCAGTTCAACATCAACAACTTGGAGTGGACAAAGTCAATTTTACTTACAGCACAGGAGCTCCAGTCACCTGTTATTTTAGGTGTATCTGAGGGTGCAGGTAAATATATGTGCGGTTACAAAACTGTTGTAGGTATGGTTAACGGTATGCTTGAGGAATTAGGAATTACAGTTCCTGTTGCTCTGCATCTTGACCACGGTTCATACGAGGGCGCAAAGGCTTGTATCGAGGCAGGATTTAGCTCAATTATGTTCGACGGTTCTCATTATCCAATCGACGAAAATGTTGCTAAGACTAAGGAATTAGTTGCAATCTGTAACGACAAGGGACTTTCAATCGAGGCTGAGGTTGGTTCAATCGGCGGCGAGGAAGACGGCGTTGTGGGTGCAGGCGAGTGCGCTGATCCTAAGGAATGTAAAATGGTTGCTGACCTTGGCGTAACAATGCTTGCTGCAGGTATCGGTAACATTCACGGCAAATATCCTGAAAACTGGGCTGGACTTTCCTTTGAAACATTGGACGCTATCCAGCAGTTAACAGGCTCTATGCCATTAGTTTTACACGGCGGTACAGGTATTCCTGCCGATATGATTAAGAAAGCTATCTCATTAGGCGTTTCTAAAATTAACGTAAACACAGAGTGTCAGCTGTCATTTGCTGAGGCTACAAGAAAGTACATTGAAGAGGGCAAAGACCAGCAGGGTAAGGGCTTTGACCCGCGTAAGCTTCTTGCTCCCGGTGCAGAGGCTATCAAGGCTACAGTTAAGGAGAAAATGGAGCTCTTCGGTTCAGTAGGCAAGGCTTAATCTTAACTTACTTGATAATAAAATAAAGTAAAAGTTGCTCCCTCAGGCATATGCTTGGGGGAGATTTTTTTAATGGATAATTGATAATGGATAATTGATAATGATTAATGTAAAATTGAAAATGGAAAATTAAGGTCGTGTAGATAGGTTCACTTGTTATACAACTTCTGTTCCCGACCGAATCAATAGTCCGCCGTAGGCGGAGAATGTTGCCTCCTTTGTGTAAAGGGAGGTGGCAAAAATCTTGATTTTTGACGGAGGGATTGTGGGCGGTGAGTAAAGTATTTATGTAACGATGATATACCATTTTACAATCCCTCAGTCGGCTTTGCCGACAGCTCTTTACACAAGGGAGCCTATACTTTACCCCAAATATTAACAAAGAATCCATTATAAAAGAACCCAAAACAAAAGCCCTTGGGATTTCCCAAGGGCTTAATGCTTGTTGCACTAATAAATTAAGTTATAAATTACAATAGACTTGTAAGGTCTCCGCTCTCACGCAATACTGAGAATGCACCTGATACGTTATCCAATGTATTAGTATCATAAATATCGCCGGCAGAAATACAAAGTACGTCAGCCTTCTGAAGCTCCTCTACTGTAATTACAGGAGATTTATACATTTCTTTCATTGTCGCTACCTCCTATCAAGCTACTGGGAAATCTGCCAGTGATGTAGCACAACCTGCATATGTTGCATCAGCTGTGATGTAATCACCGTAATATGTCTTATCGCCGCACTTAACATATACACGAGCAAGGATTGTCTTGCTTGGATCTGTAATGTTTTCGATAGCGGCTGTTACATACTTATAGTTTGTAATTTTATCATACTCACCGTAGTCACCGGATAGCTGGTTGCTTGTTTTCTTACAACTTACAGCAAGGTGAGGAACATTCTCAAGAGTAATGTTGCCTGCGTTCTGCATAGCTGTAAGTCTATCCTTAGTTGTTGTACCGATGATATAACCGTAGTCATCAGCAGCAGCAATTAAGTCAGCGTCGATAACAGAAACAAAACGGATAGCGTTCTCAGCGTCAGATTTTTTCTGAACACCCATTAGCTCAAAGTTCTTTGTGAACTTCTGGCTTGCAGGAAGATTGTTTGAGAATTCATCGTCAGCGTCAGGAGTAGCACATTCACCGCTTGTACCGACGATTTTTCCGTCCTTAGTTACAACAGCTTCCTTAGGACCTACGTTAACCTTAGTTACTGTAGCAGTATCAGCAATAGTTGCTGTAGCAGTTTTGCCGTCACTCTCAAGAGAAAGTTCAGCGATTACAGCGTCACCCTCAACTGCTACATTACCGCCGCCACCTTTGTTTGCATTGATAAATACCTGGCTGTAAGAACCGCCTTTGATTGTAACGGTTGTAGCAGCACCTGACCAAATATCAGCACCGCTTGCGTATGCCCACTCGCCGTCATATGTCAGTGTGTTGTTTTCAAAAGTACAGTTCTCAAAGTAACCTGTTGCACGGCTGTATAGATATACAGCAGCGTGGTTGTAGTAGTCACCGATTGAATTCTTTACAGTACAGTTTGTTAGGTTAACAGCTGTATCCTGGTTAGCGATTTTTTCCTCTGATGTATGAATTGCAAAGTGAGCAACATAGTTACAATCAAGAGTTAGGTTGTCAAATGTAATAACAACCGGTGCGTTTGCTGTATCGAAGATACGATCTACGCCGTTTGCCTTAATTGTTTTACCGTTACCGTCAATTGTAAGATCTTTAGCAACGTTAACCTGCTCAGATACTTCGATGTCAGCACCTAAAATATATGAACCACCGTTAGCAGCAGCTTCCTTTAGTTGAGCAAAATTATTAACAACAGTTTTAACATTTACTGTAGCAGTGTCAGCGATATTTGCTGTAGCTTTTACGCCGTCATTCTCAAGAGTAAGTTCGTTAATTACAGCGTTGCCTGTAACTGTAATATTACCACTTTTAGTTGAACCTGCATTGATAAATATCTGGTTGTAAGTACCGCCGTTGATTGTAACATTTGTAGCAGCACCTGCCCAAATGTCAGCACCGCTGGCATATGTCTCATTAGGGGCGCAAATTGTCTGGTTATTTGTGAAAGTACAGTTAGTATAAACACCCTTTGATGAACCAAACTGATTAACAGCACCGGCAATGCTATTAACTTTAGCATTCTTTACAGTACAGTTTGTAAGTGTGATTACGTTGTTAGAGTTTTTTCCGTTATTACCTGTGTAAGCAAGAATACCATAAGCATTCTGGCTGTTAACATCAATAGTAGCGTCAGAAATTGTTAAAGTTGCGTTTTCATTTGCAAGATAAAGCATTGATATTTCTACACCATCTACAGCCGTAAGTGTTTTACGGTTACCGTAAAGTGTAAGATTATTAGCAACGTTAACCATCTCTGATACTTCGATGTCAGCACCTAAAGCGTATGTACCGCCGTTAGCAGCAGCAGTCTTTAACTGCTCTAAAGTAGTGATAGCCTCAGTAGTTTTTGCACCGTTTTCGTAAATGTCACCGGCAACGATAGCGTTGTTGATTGTGTATGTACCGTTACCGTTTGTATCTCCAACTACAACATTGCCATCAAGTGTAAGAGTGCCAGATTGACTACCATCTGCCCTTACATGAACCTGGTCATATGTACCGCCATTGATTGTAACGTTTCCGGCAGCTCCAACAAAAACGTCAGCATAGCCTGTGTCTGCACCTGAACCCTTGTTTCCTTTAAAAGTACAATTTGTCAATGTACCCTTTGCATCACTAAAGTAATGTACTGCAGGGAATTGGCCATTTGTAGCAGTAGCACTAAAATTACTGTTCATTACAGTACAGTCTGTCAGGTTGATTGTACAACCATTGTTATTTACAGTAGTAGCCATTACTGCACAGTATGCCTTGTTTTTACAGTCAAACACAACGTTTTCCGCATTGAAAGTAACGCCTTTTCCAACCTGAACCAAGGCAATATGACTTGCCCCCGCATAAAGTTTGTGGCCGTTACCGTAAATTGTTGTGTCCTTACTTATTGTAAAGCCATAACCACGAACCATGCCGCCACTAATATCAGCGCCAAGGATAATGTTACCGCCGTCTTTTAATGCAGTATTAAGCTCAGTTCTTGTAGTTACTACTGTACCGTCAACAGCAGAAGCAGTGATAGCCATCATTGGTACCATTGTGATAACCATCATTACCGCTAAGACAACAGCAATAACTCTCTTAGAAAATGTTTTTCTCATTTTCTTTTTCCTCCGTTCTTATTCTCCGCAATACAAGCTACCGGCGTGCAACATACCAATAACATAGTATTTAGGATTAATTTGTAATAAAATTAAGGACAATACCTCATTTTATTAATGGTAGTATTTTACCATATTTTTCTATGAAAATAAATATTTTTTATTAAAAAATATAGCAAAACTTTTATGCTGAGATTTGTATATAATAACGAACAATGCCCATAAATACGCAAAATTCGCCAAAAAACTCCACTTTAAAATGTGAGTATTGCCTCCCTTGTGTAAAGGGAGGTGGTACGAAGTACCGGAGGGATTGTGGGCGGTGAACAAAACTATATTGTTTTATTATATTAATTATATAACATATTTACAATCCCTCAGTCGGCTTTGCCGACAGCTCCCTTTACACAAGGGAGCCTTATTTCTGCCATAATTCCATAGTTTTGCTTTACACAAGGGAGCCTATAAATTACCCTAACTATTATTAATAAAAAGACATAAAAACTCCACAGTCGGAAAACTGTGGAGCAAATTTGTTATAAAATTAGACATTATAAGAATAGTTTGGAGCCTCTTTTGTAATCTGAATATCGTGTGGGTGGCTTTCACGCAAGCTTGATGCGGAAATCTGAACAAATCTTGACTTTTCGTGAAGCTCTCCAATAGTTGCACAGCCTGTATATCCCATACCTGAACGTAAACCGCCCATCAGCTGATAGATAGTGTCGGATAGCAAACCCTTGTAAGGAACACGTCCCTCAACGCCCTCGGGAACAAACTTTTTGTTAGCTGCCTGGAAGTAACGGTCGGAGCTTCCCTGACCCATAGCCGCCAGTGAACCCATACCGCGATAGGTTTTAAACTGTCTGCCCTGGAAGATTTCATTTTCGCCGGGGCTTTCCTCACAACCTGCAACAAGTGAGCCTACCATACACACGTTACCGCCTGCCGCAAGAGCCTTTACAATGTCACCGCTGTACTTAATACCGCCGTCTGCGATTACAGGAATACCGTACTTTGAAGCCTCACAGGCAACGTCATAGATAGCGGTAATCTGAGGAACACCGATACCTGCAACAATACGAGTAGTACAGATTGAACCGGGACCGATACCAACCTTTACTGCGTCTGCGCCTGCGTCAATCAATGCCTTTGCAGCCTCAGCAGTAGCAATATTGCCTGCGATAAGCTGTAGGTTTGGATAAGCTTTTTTAACTCTTTTTACTGAGTTGATAATATTTGAGTTGTGACCGTGAGCAGAGTCAAGACAGCATACGTCAACACCTGCTTCAATAAGAGCGGCTACTCTGTCTAAAACATCAGCAGTGCCACCGATAGCCGCACCGCAGAGAAGTCTGCCTCTTTCGTCACGGGCAGAATTGGGATACTGAACTGTTTTTTCAATATCTTTAATGGTGATAAGTCCCTTTAGGTTGCCCTCATCGTCTGTAATAGGGAGCTTTTCGATTCTGTGCTTACGCAAAATCTCCTGAGCCTGAGCAAGATTTGTACCTACCGGAGCAGTAACAAGCTTTTCTTTTGTCATAACTTCGCTTATTTTTGTGCTGAAGTCATTTTTTGTCATAAATCTAAGGTCACGGTTTGTAATAATACCTACTAACTTACCGTCACGGCAAATAGGCACACCGCTGATTTTGTACTTGCCCATAAGCTCGTCAGCGTCGCCTACGGTATTTTCAGGTGAAAGGAAGAACGGATTTACAATAACGCCGTTTTCACTTCTCTTTACTCGGTCAACCATATCGGCTTGCTTTTCAATAGACATATTTTTGTGGATAATACCGATACCGCCCTCACGAGCTATTGCGATTGCCATCTGTGTTTCCGTTACAGTATCCATAGCGGCAGTCATAATGGGAGTGTTAAGGTGGATTTTCTTTGTCAGGTATGTGTCAACACTTACGTTGGCAGGCTCTACATTTGACTCTCCCGGAATAAGAAGAACGTCATCAAAAGTAATACCCTTTTTTCCGAATTTTTCATCAAAAGAATTGTTTAGCATCAGGCTTTCCCCTTTCAATTATTTTTTTATATATTAAAAGCTATTATACCAAAATGCGAGGATTTGTGCAATAAAAATATTATAATAATTTTCCCGAAAATTTTATATATATTGACAAGTAGGTCCTAAAAATATAAAATTATTCATAGATTATTTTAAAGGTGATGTATATGAAACGATTTTTAGCGGTAGTACTGTTGCTGTCAGTAGCTTTAAGCGGGCTGTTTTTTACTGGCTGTGAGGATAAGGAAGAGGCAGTTAAGGAAACTCAACCTGTTGTAAATACAAATGCTTATTCAAACAGTACAAAGATTTTGAAGTCCTATTTTGATTCCTTTACAGAGGGGGACAATCCTCTGTACGGCACATGGCAGATTGAGGGATTTGACTATTTAAGCTTTATTTTCCGCAACGATAATTTTGCCGAGCTTGCAATAGACGGCGAGGGTTCTTTTTCAACACTTGAGATTGACGAAAAAGCTAAAACTCTAACAACCTCATTTTTTATCGGTTTAAACGGTGAGTACAATTATGAGCTGTCTGACAACGACAAAGCTCTCACTCTTACACAGGGAAATGAAAAAATAGTATTGGTTAAGCAGAAAGACCATAGCTTTATTCCAAAGGCACCAAAAAAGCCTAAGATTGATAAAAATATATTAGGTTGGTGGAAGTGCAAGGACGGAATGGTTTATTACTTCGGCAAGGACGGAATTATGTATTCCAACCTAATCAGCAGTGAAACCTGTTATACCTACGATGCACAAAACGGAGCAATAAACGCAGTGTATAAATACGGCGGAGAGGATATTAAAACCGACCTTGAATACACTTTGAAAAACGGTAAGCTGAAGATAAACGGTAACAAGTACAAGCGTTTTCAAATGGAAAATTGAAAATTGAAAATTGTGGTCGAGCAGAAAAATTCATATATAATTAACTTCCGTTCCCGACCGAATCTATAGTCCGCCTTTGGCGGAGATTAGTGCTTATGGTCGGGCAGAAATATGTTTTTGTTAAAACAAATCTATCTGCTCGAAATGGATGCAACGTCACGTTGCCCGACCAAATCAATAGTCCGCCTACGGCGGAATAATTTTCTTAACACAAAGAACTAAACTGTATAATAAACAACAACGTGGCTGTGATTTCACAGCCACGTTTTATGTTAGTTTATTTTTTAGAGTCAGTGGACTTTGGGAGAGTGTTGTACTTTAACAAGCCCTCGTCCTCATAGTCGATTTCTTCTTCACGAACATACTGCTCGTCAACCTTGCCCTTTTTCTTAAAATACATTGTCAGCAGAATCAATCCTACAAACAACAGCAAGCCGATTATTGAAATAACAGTGCCTTTGATAAAGCCCTTTGGCAGGTAACTGATTCTGATTGTGTGGTGACCTTTGCTCAGCTTAAAGGCTACAAGTGCGTTCGCTATAGGAGTGATTTCAACCTTTTCACCGTCAACATATGCTGTCCAGCCCTCGTTGTCAGAGCCGAATAGCTTGCCCAAAAGGGAATCATCCTCTACTCTGCCTGCTTCATAAGGAACTGAAGTGTAGAACAGGCCGTCTTCCTTAACGTCGATTTCACCCTCCATAGATGAACCTGTAAGGTTTGTAGTAGTCATAACACTTTCTTCAAGAATACTGTAGCCTTCCTCGTAAACGTCCTTGTTAAAGTAGTTTACATACACCTGTGCAGAACCGCCTGCACCGGCTTCAAGGTCAGAGTAAATAGAGATTTTATCTCCCTTGTTATAGTAGCCGATAGCCATAATATAAGGACGTTTTATATAGAAAGAGGATGTTCCGGAACGTGCAGCGTCGTTGCACATAACTGTAACATTTTCACCGCCGGACAAGGTTACATAAGCATAATAGTAACCGTCCTTGGGAGCTTCGTAATTCCATTTTACATGAGGAGTTACAGTGCTGTCGTTACAGCTGTAGCTGTAATGGCCGTATGATGTTTTATTTACAGGGAAGGTTGCATATTCAGTGTGTCCCTGAGATACTACCTCAAGAGGAGTATATACGTCTTTGTCAAGTCCTGTGGCAAGCTTAAAGAATGAGTTTTGCTTGTCAAAAGGATTGTAAGTATCCTCGTCGTCCTCGCCCTGATAGTTGACTAAGTCGCCCTTTGTCATAAAGCCCATAGGCAGGTAAGAGGTGTTCTTTGTAAGCTTAACATTTCCTGAGGAGAATGTTTCAGCTAAATACTGAGTGTTGTTGTAGTTGCCGTCACGTGAAATAACGTATTTAAGGTTCATAAACAGGTTGGTAACAGGTGAGCTTTCTGCATAGGTATATCTGTTACCGCTGAGCCAACCCATAAGTCCGAAGTTTTGGGCAAAACGGGTAAAGCTTTCGTTTGTCATAGAGTTGAACATTGAAATACCGTTAAACCTGTTCAGAGAAGAGTCGCACAAGGTTTGAGTGCTTGTAAATTCTGCTCTCCAAAGCTCAGGAGTATCCTTTTCGGCTTCTTTCATATATTCTACAACTTCCTCAGTGCTTTCACCGCCCCGAGGATAGTCATAGGTGCTTGTAACAGTTGTGGTGCTTACGCCCATATATGCGGTGATTGCACTTTCTACAAGAACAATCGTGCAAATCAGTAATGTGCATACTGTTTTGATAGCTTTTCTGTCTTTAAGGAACAAGTATAGAAACAGCACACCTAACAGCAGAGCTGCGATAATTGTAGAGCCTACAATAGCCGAAACGTCCTGAACGCCGATGCTTAAAAGTATTACAAGAGTTGTGCCTAAAGCACCGATAATTAAATCGAAAATACTTGCCTTTTCAAATACCATAAAGGCTCTGAACGCCATAACCACTAAAACAAAGCTTACCAGATAGCTGAAACGGTAAGGAATCATATTTGTAAAGTGGAAGCCGTGCCACATATAGTCAAGCTGTCTGATGATAAAGCTTAGGAATAAGAACAGCAGTAAACAGCTGTTAAAGATTTTTTCGCGGAGTTTGATTTTCTTGGATGACAGGAAAATAATCGCAAATATAATTGTAATGATACCGCAGGCAATGTTTGGCAGACCACCTGTTGTTGAGGGCTTTACAAAAGCAATACTGTTTGAAACGACCTGCTTTAATGCGTCAAGTGTTCCCACTAAATCGTTTGAAGTGCCGATATTGATTGCGTAGCCTGTAGGGAAGGTACTGCCTGCTGCGTGAGTAGTCTGCAACCCGAAGAAAGCAGGGAGCATTAAAAACAGTGTGAGCATTAATGCGATTACAGTGCTTATGCCAATGTGAAGAAAATCCTTCAGGAATTTTTTGAAATCTACCCAAGCACAAATCTGATAGCCGATAAAGCAAAGCATTACGAAAATACAGGTAAACAAGCCTATATAATAGTTTGCAAGAATAGAAAGGGCAAGGGTGATGATAAACAGCCTGTACTTTTTCTCACGCATCAATGCCACAAAGCCCATAATTACAAGTGGGGTAAGGGCAGCGGTATCAAGCCAGATTTCGCACCAATAGTAACCCATAAAGAATGCGCCTAAAGCAAAGCCTGTGGAGAAAACAGCTAAGGAAAGGTCGTTTCTCTTAAAGGTGTAACGTAAGAACAGAGCGAAAAATCCGCCTGCAAGACCTATTTTTAGTGCAACGGAGAATGTAAGGAATATTCTCAGCACATCATAAGGCAGGAAAACCGTAAAGAAATTCAGCGGACTTGCAAGGTAGTAGGACATTAAAGCAAAGTAGTTTGTACCACCGCCCTGAGTCCATGACCAAAACAGGGATTCACCGTGTTTAAGCTTGTCCTGAAAATCCACAAGGAAAGGGTAATATTGGTGCCACAAATCGGTTACCAATATTTGCTTGTCCCCAAAGGGTTGACATCCCATAACCGCAAATGCGATACACATTAATATAAACGGCGTTAAAAAGGACAGGAAGATAAAAGCGTTTCTTCTGAAAAATCCGCCCTCTTCAACTTTGCCAATCTTGGTTGAAGAAAGCCTCTTTGCTTTTGAGGCAGACTTTTTGCCCATAACTTTTTGATTAGACATAAGCAACTCCTAAATAAAATTTTATATAATATAACTTATATAT
>CAMFQG010000037.1 GCA_945980035.1 uncultured Clostridia bacterium | reverse complement strand
AGGTGTTTTTATTGTATTTTAGACAAAAAAGTCGAGAGCCTAAACGCCCATTCCCAAAAGAAAGGTAAATATATCCAAATCTTTTTTGCCCGACCGTTATACGGCAATTTCCTTACAAACAAAAAATCGAGAGCCTAAACGCCCATTCCCCAAAGAAAGGTAAATATATCCAAATCTCCTTTATCCAACCGTTTTCCCGGGATTTAGTTGCAAAAAAATACACAATGTTCCGCAAAAGAACATTGTGCAAATTTTGTATATATTTTTCATTATTTAGCAGAAGCTTTGAACTCCTTGCGCATACGCTTGATTTCATTAGCCTGAGCAGAAAGAGATTCGTCAACCTTGCTCAATAAGCCGTCAACATAATCATTTGCGGCTTTCTGCATCTCATTTGACTTTTTCTTGGCATCGCTGATGATAACCTTTGCCTGAGCCTCAGCAGCTTTTACGATTTCGCTTTGGCTGACCATAGCTTTTCTGCGTTCCTCAGCCTGCTTAATCATATCGTCATATTTTTCATTTGCAGCCGCAATAATCTTCTCACGCTCTGCAACGACACCCTTTGCCTGACGGATTTCAGAAGGAAGATTATCCTCAAGCTGTTCAAGAATGTCAAAAATACGGTCTCCCGAAACAAGGACCTTGTTATCCCTTGAAAACGGCAACTGTTTTGCGTCATTTACCATATCCTGTAATTCTAAAATCAATTCATCAATTCTCATTTTAGTTCCCCCAATATCTAAATTTATTTAAGTCTTTCTATAATGATATCATGCACACACTGCGGAACAAAGGAGCTTATATCTCCCCCGAGAGAAGCAACCTGTTTTACCATACTGGAGCTTAGATACATATACTCAGCATTAGAGGTAAGAAAAACGGTTTCAAGCTCAGGGTTAAGCTTTTTGTTTGTAAGTGCCTGCTGAAATTCATATTCAAAATCCGATACAGCCCTCAACCCTTTGACAATAACATTTACTCCCCGTTTCTTTGCATAATCTGCAAGCAAACCGTCAAAGCCTACGATTTCAACATTATCAAACTCTTTAGTAGCCTGCTTTAACAATGCTATACGTTCATCGGTTGTGAAGCTTGGATTTTTAACAAGATTATTCAGTACCGCAACGATAACGTGGTCAAACATTCCGCTGGCACGGCTGATAATATCAATATGTCCTATAGTAACAGGGTCAAAGCTTCCGGGACAAATTACTTTTGTTTTCATTAGTTTACCTATACAAAATCCTTATGTCTGAAAATACTTACCTTTATTTTACCATAGCAACGTTGTCTGTCAAGCACAAATTCACCATAATTTTGCAAAATTTCCTCTTTTTCCTGATTTTCTGCCAAAATTATACCTGTTTTTTTAATTTTCTCTGCAACAACAGGCAATGCCTCCTGTAGCAAGCCTACTCCGTAAGGCGGATCAAGATAGACAATATCAAAAGGCTCAGTAATCATATTTAGATAGCCTATGCTGTCGGTATGCAAAACCTTTGCCCTGTCATAAAAACCTACAGCGTTGAGATTTTTTCTGACAATATTTACAGCCTTCATGGAAGAATCCACGAATGTAGCAGACTTTGCTCCTCGGCTTAAAGCTTCAATTCCCATCTGTCCTGAGCCTGCAAACAAATCCAAAAAAGTTCTGCCCTGTATATCAAATTGTATTGATGAGAATATTGCTTCCTTTACCTTATCGGTGGTAGGGCGAACATCATCACCCTGTAGGGTTTCAAGCTTTCTGCCCCTTGCTTCTCCTGTAATAACTCTCATAAGTCAACGCACCTTTTTAATTTGTGTTGTTAGTATAACACACAATATTAAATTTTACAAATCTTTATTATGGAAGTAATTATACACAGCAACAGCACTGTCGTGTGTCATTTTAGGACAGCTTTCAAGCTCTGCCAAATCGGCATTTCTTATATTGCTTATTGTACGGAAATATTTAAGCAACGCCTTTGCCCTGACTTCTCCCACAGTATCAATATCTGTTAAAGAGCTTTTAAATGTTGCATTTTTTCTCCGTTGGTGGTGATAGCCTATGGCAAAGCGGTGGACTTCATCCTGCATTTTGCTGATAAAGGTAAAGACGCTCCGCCTTGAATTAATGGAAATTTCACCGCCGGAGCCTGTAATCGCCCTTGTTCTGTGACTGCCGTCCTTTACCATACCGAACAGAGGTACATTTACACCGTGCCTTTCAAGTATAGGCTTCACAGCCTCCACCTGACCTTTTCCGCCGTCCAGTAAAATTAAATCCGGCAATCTTCCAAAGCCCTCTTTTGTATCCTTTGCATTTTCATATTCATTTAATCTGCGTTCCATAACCTCTGCCATTGAGCCGTAGTCATCCTGTCCCTCAAAGGATTTAATTTTGAATTTTTTATATGCAGATTTTAGCGGTCTGCCGTTTTCATATACTATCATTCCTGCAACATTTTCTGTGCCAGCCAGGTTTGATATATCGTAGGATTCAATGTATTGAGGAATTTTATCAAGTCCCAATATATTTTTAAGCTCCTCTAATACGGAGTACTCCCTTGATGTTCTGCCCTTAATCTGTGCAATAACCTCTGCGGCATTTTTCCGACACATCTGCACAAGCTGAGCCTGATTACCACGTTGCGGGCAAGTGATATACACTCTGTTCCCTCGTTTTTCCGACAGCCATTTTTCAAGAATTTCACAATCCTGTGGCAAGGAATCGAGAGTTATATTTTTTGGAATATCCTGCCTTATTGAATAGTAGCTTGTGATAAACTGTGACATTGACTCCTCTTGTTCCACATCCTCAACAATGAAATTCTCGTGGTCACAAAGCTTGCCGTTGGTAAACCGAAACACCTGAAAACAGCCCTTATCACCGTCGGAAAAGTATCCGATTACATCCTGATCAAGAACATCCACCGCCACTACCTTTTGCTTGTCAGCCATTTTCTTGATTGCGGCAATTTTATCCCTTATCTTAGCGGCACGTTCAAATTCAAGATTTTCAGATGCCTGTTCCATTTCCAAAGTCAGTTGTTTCACCGATTCACTGCTGCCACCCTTTAAAAAGCTTATTGCCTGTTCAACATTCTCGTTATACTCTCTGAATTTAACCTTTCCTGTGCAAGGAGCAAGGCACTGTTTTATATGAAAATTCAGACAGGGTCTGCCCTTTCCGAAATCACGGGGAAAGCATTTGTGACAGGTGGGAAGCTTAAAAATCCTGTTAGCCTCCTCCACAGACTGCTTGACATAAAAACTACTTTTGTAAGGACCGATATATACGGCGTCATCATCTTTCTTCTGAAGCTCATAGGTGATTTTTCGCCATTTTTCATTGCTGATACGAATATAGCTGTAGCCCTTATCGTCCTTCAACAAAATATTATACTTTGGGGTGTGCTGTTTGATAAGACTGCACTCCAGAATAAGCGCCTCAAATTCGCTGTCACAGATTATATACTCAAAATCATAGACATTCTCTACCATTCTGCGGACTTTCTCGCTGTGGTTAGTCTGTGAGCCAAAATACTGTGAAACACGGTTTTTCAGTGCCTTTGCCTTACCTATATATATAATTTTACCTTTTTTGTTATGCATTATATACACGCCCGGAGACAAGGGCAAAGCCATAGCTTTTTTTCTAAGCTCTTTAATCTTACTGTTCATAATAATCCAATTAAAAATCCTTCAAGACTCCAAATATATAAAGTAAAAAAGGGCGGAAAATCCGCCCATAATAATCAAATATTTTTATCAATCACAAAATTAATTAACCTACAAAACCGGACTCTACAAGAGCAACAAGACCGTCAACTGCTTCCTCTTCGTCAGAACCGTCAGCAATAATCTTGATTGTTGTACCGCCGATTACGCCAAGTGAAAGAACACCAAGAAGGCTCTTTGCATTAACTCTTCTTTCTTCTTTTTCTACCCAAACAGTAGCCTTGTATTCGTTAGCTTTTTGAATGAAGAAAGTAGCAGGACGTGCGTGTAATCCAGCTTTATTTTTAACTAAAACATCCTTAACATACATTTTAAAAACCCTCTCTTTAACCTAAACAAATTTTAAAACATTATACATTGTGTCAAATTATAAACACTACAGGTATTATTATAGCATTTTTATTTCCAACGTCAACAGTAAAATTTAAATTTGGATTTAATAATAATTTACTGCTTTTTAAACTATTCCTGTTTGTGCAACATTAATAAAATAAGAAAAAGAAATTGTTTATTTCGCTTTTTCTTCATTGAAATAACCGTCAAGTATTTCCCTGTCCCGTTGAGATAATTCACGCTTTTCAATCATATCGGGGCGCTTGACAGCTGTATTAATCAGGCTGTGTTCATATCGCCACTGATCCACCTTTCCGTGGTCACCGCTGTAAAGTACTGGAGGCACCTTTATCCCTCGCCAGTCCTGAGGCTTTGTATATTGGGGATATTCCAAAAGTCCGTTAAAGTGGCTTTCCTCAGTAAAACATTCGTTGTTTGAAAGCACCCCGGGAGCCATTCTTGCCAAAGCATCTATAAACACCAAAGCAGGAAGCTCTCCGCCTGTTAAAACATAATCGCCTATTGAGATTTCCTCATCAACAAGCTCATCAATAACCCTCTGATCTACTCCTTCGTAATGACCTGCAAGAACACAAACATTGTCATATTCCGCAAGCTCCTTGATTTTTTCCTGATTAAGAGTTGCACCCTGAGGGGACATATATACAAAATGTGGTTTTGTATCGCACTTTTTACAAATATCCTCAAAGCACAAAGCAATAGGCTCGCACTTCATTAACATTCCCATACCGCCGCCATAGACAGTATCGTCAACCCTTTTATGCTTGTCAAAAGCAAAATCTCTCAGTTGGTGACAGAAAACCTCTATCGCACCGCTTTTTTGAGCTCTGCCGATAATACTTTCGTTAAGGACAGCTTCGCACATTTCGGGAAATAATGTAATTAAATCAATCCTCATCGTCAAGGAGTCCTTTCATTGGACGGATTAGAATAATACCGTCTTCAACCTTTTTTTCTATTACTATATCGTCAATAACAGGGATAAGGTATTCCTTGCTCTCGGGGGACTTAACAGAATACACATCGTTTGCACCTGTTTTTATTACGTCGGTTATTTCGCCGTACTCTGTGTCATTGTCAACGTCAACTACTTTACAGCCAATAAGGTCCTGAACGAAGTGTTTTCCCTTGGGAAGCTTTACATCCTTGCGGTTAATATAAAGCACTTTGCCACGTAAAAGCTCTGCATCCTCGATTGTATCCACCTGTGCAATTTTTACAAGTGCAATATTTTTATGAGGTCTGCAGGCAACCTTGATTTCTTCCTTACCTTCGTTAAAGTACAAAGTTTTAAATTTTGACAAAAAGGAGGGTGAATCACACCAAGGCTCAACTCTCACTTCGCCCTTTATACCGTGTGTTCCCACAATTTTTCCGACCTCTAAATACTGTTTTAACATAGTTTTCTCCTATTCGGCGCTAATATTTCATTCCGATAAAACATTCTACCATAATTCTGTAAAAAAGTCGAGTGTCTCGACACCCATTCCGAGAAGAAAAGTTGATATTTTCAAATCTTTTTTGCCCGACCGTTTTTGAGCAATTTCCTTTAATGTAAAAAAGTTGAGAGCCTATACACGCAATTTCCTATGAAAAGAAAAAAGAAAAAAGGAGCAAGCTAACTTGCCCCCCTTGTATGACTAAAATCAGTCAATCTCAACCATAACCTTCTGATCGTTACGGATTGCTGCAGAACGTACGATAGTACGGATAGCCTTGGCAATTCTGCCCTGCTTACCGATGATTCGTCCCATATCCTCTTCAGCAACATGGATGTGATAAACTACTGTGCCGTTTTCGTCAGGAGCGTCAGCTTCTACCTTAACAGCCTCAGGATCTTCTACAAGTCCCTTTGCGATAATAGTTAATAAATCCTGCATTTTCTTTGTCCTTTCAGTTATTAGTCAATATAACCATTTTTCTTAAGCAGAGCCTTAACAGTGTCTGTAGGCTGTGCGCCGTTAGCAATCCACTTTTTAACTGCCTCACCGTCAACCTTGAACTCTGAAGGGTTCTTAAGAACATCATATGTGCCGATTTCCTCGATAAAACGACCATCACGTGGGTATCTTGAATCAGCAACAACTACACGATAGAAAGGAGCTTTTTTAGCACCCATTCTTCTTAATCTAATCTTTACTGCCATTGTTTTCACCTCCAAGTGTGTTAATAATATATATTAACCAATGTTGTTATTGGTTTAATAACTAAAATCCCGGGAATCCGCCGTTTGGCATACCCATATTCGGGGGCATACGCATACCGCGTTTTTTCTTTCCCTTGCCGTTAAACTGACGCATCAGCTTTTGCATTTCCTTCAGCTGTTTCAAAAGTCGGTTAACTTCCTCTACAGAACGTCCCGAGCCTGCGGCAATTCTGCGTTTGCGTGATGGATTAATTAAATCAGGCTTGGCTCTTTCCTCTGCAGTCATTGAGAGGATAATAGCCTCTGTCCAGTCAAGAGCTTTGTCGTCAATATCCACGTCCTGGAGCTGTTTGCCCATACCCGGAAGCTTAGACAGAATACCCTTTATAGGCCCCATCTTTTTAACCTGTTGGAACTGCTCAAGAAGATCATTAAAGTCCATCTTGTTTTGAATCATCTTCTTGGCTACTTCCTCTGCCTTTTCAGCATCAAGCTTTGACTCGGCTTCCTCAATAAGAGTGAGAACGTCACCCATTCCTAAAATACGGCTTGCCATTCTGTCAGGATGGAACTGCTCAATATCCTCAAGCTTCTCACCTGTACCTGCAAACTTAATAGGACAGCCTGTTACCTGCTTTACAGACAGAGCCGCACCGCCACGTGTATCACCGTCAAGCTTTGTAATAATTACACCTGAAATTTCAAGCAAATCATTAAAGCTTTTTGCCACGTTTACTGCGTCCTGACCTGTCATTGAGTCAATAACAAGCAAAATTTCGTTAGGGTTAACCTCTGACTTTATATTTTTAAGCTCGCCCATAAGCTCTTCGTCAATGTGCAGACGACCGGCTGTATCTAAGATTACAATGTCATTACCGTAATCCTTTGCGTGCTTGATTGCTTCCTTTGCAATTTTCACAGGGTTGTCCTGTCCCATTTCAAAAACATTGACCCCTGCTTTTGAGCCTACAACCTTCAGCTGTTCAATAGCCGCAGGTCTGTAAACGTCACATGCTACCAACAGCGGGCGGTGATTCTGCTTTTTCAGCATCAGTGCAAGCTTACCGCTGTGAGTAGTTTTACCTGAGCCCTGTAAACCGCACATCATAATTACCGTTGGGGGACGTGAAGCAAACTCGATACGAGCAGTTTCAGAACCCATAAGGGCGGTTAGCTCTTCGTTTACTATTTTAACAACCATCTGTGCAGGAGTAAGACTTTCCATAACGTCGCTTCCGATTGCACGTTCGGTAACTTTATTTGTAAATTCCTTTGCAACCTTGTAGTTTACGTCTGCCTCCAAAAGTGCAAGACGAACCTCACGCATTGCTTCTTTTACGTCGCTTTCTTTAAGCTTACCTTTGTTTTTCAATCGTTTAAATGCACCTGTAAGCTTTTCGGACAGTCCCTCAAATGCCATTGCACTTCACCTCTATTCGTGTAAGGATTTGGCAGTAGCAATAATTTGCTCCGCCAAAGATTTATCGTAACTTTCAATTAGTTTTTCAGCAAGGCTTTCAATGCTTAAAAGAGCAGCTTCTGTTTTTCTGAATCTGTCAAAAAGCCCCAGCTTTTCCTCGTACTTGTAAAGCTGACTTTCACCGCGCTTTATTGAGTCACGCACACCCTGCCTTGTAATATTAAGCTCATGGGCAATCTCCGACAAGGACAAATCGTCGTTATAGTAAAAGGATATTGCCTTTTGCTGTTGTTCTTTTAATAATTGTCCGTAAAAATCGAAAAGCAAGGAAATTTCAAGGTTTTTTTCCAAAGCACCCGGCCTCCCAATATTACTGTAAAGCAAAACACTTTACAGTAGATTATTATATTATATTCCCCTTTTTTTGTCAATACTAAATTTTGAGAAATTGTAATAATAATGCTGTATGTGAGAAAATTGAGAAATTGGCACAAAATAAATAATAAAGTCTTTTATTTTTGTGGCAATTTGCAAAAAGGAGTTTACAAAAATTAGGTTTAACTTATGCAACTCAACAAATTTGTATTTTTTGTATTTTAGTGCTGTTTTTTGTCTGAAAATGTGCTATAATTGTTCACAATACAGTAATATATATGATTAGGAGTTTTTTATACGGAAAAAAATATTAATATCGGCAGAACGGAACACGCAGTTGCTCTTTTCGGTAGCTTTGACGAAAACATAAAGCTTATGGAAAAAGAGTTCGGCGTAAAAATCCTTGTAAGGGATGACGAGCTGAAAATTATCGGCGACGAAGAAAATGTATATAAAACAGGAAAAGTCATCAACAACCTGATGCACCTTATTAACCGAGGTGAAAATCTTACCGAGCAAAACGTAAGGTACTGCATATCCCTTGTAAATGACGGACAGGACGAGGACTTCAGCCACCTTGCCGACGGATGTATCTGTATTACCGCTAAGGGTAAACCTATCAAGCCGAAAACTATAGGTCAGAAACGGTATTGTGACGAAATAGCAAACAACACAATTACCTTTGGAATCGGTCCTGCCGGTACAGGCAAGACCTATCTTGCAGTGGCTATGGCTGTTACCGCCTTTCGCAGTAAACAGGTTAACAGAATCATCCTGACACGACCTGCTGTGGAGGCCGGAGAAAAGTTAGGCTTTTTGCCCGGAGATTTACAGAGCAAGGTTGATCCGTATTTAAGGCCCTTATACGATGCTCTTTTTGATATGTTAGGTGCTGAAACCTATCAACGATACGTAGAAAAGGGAAACATTGAAGTAGCTCCTCTTGCATATATGAGAGGCCGTACACTTGACGACAGCTTTATCATTCTTGACGAGGCTCAAAACACCACAAGAGAACAGATGAAGATGTTTTTAACCCGTCTTGGCTTTAACAGCAAAATGGTAATCACAGGTGATGTTACTCAGATTGATTTGCCAAACGGGGCTAAAAGCGGTCTAAAGGACTGTATCAGGATTTTAAAGGGCATAGACGATATTGCACAGTGTAAGTTTAACGAAAAGGATGTCGTAAGACACCGACTTGTTCAGGATATTATAAAGGCTTATGAAAAAAACGAGGTGAAGATAAATGACAGAAAATAAAATCAGAGTTATTATAACAAATAATCAAAAGGCTGTTAAAATTCCCACAGGACTGCGTATGTTAATCAGACGTTGCTGTAATGCGGTTTTGCAAATGGAGAATTTTGACGGTTCTGCGGAAATCAGCGTTACATTTGTTGACAACGAGGAAATCAGAAAGCTCAACGCACAGTACAGAAACAAAGATACTGCAACAGACGTTCTATCATTCCCTATGGGTGAAAACGGCGTCTATGACTTAAATATGGAAACAGGCGCAAAGATTTTAGGCGACGTTGTTTTGTCAATGGAAAAGGCTATTGAGCAGGCTAATGCTTACGGCCATTCTCTTCAGCGAGAGGTTGCCTACTTAACTGCTCACAGTGTTCTGCATCTTTTGGGCTATGACCATATTGAAAGCATGGAAAGAGTAAGGATGAGAGAAAAAGAAGAACTGATTATGACTGAGTTAGGTCTGCCTGCTTCTTCAAGCTATATCGTTACAGAATGAAACACCAGATAAACAGCTTTAAATTTGCTTTCAGAGGCATTTGGTTTACAATAAAAAACGAAAGTCATATGAGATTTCATATGGTTGCCGGTTTTTATGTAATACTGTTCAGCTTTTTTTACAATCTCTCAAAAGCAGAATGGGCAGTAATCCTTTTGCTTATTGCGTCAATTATGTCTGCAGAAATTTTCAACACCTGCCTTGAACAGCTTTGCAATCTTAACACACAAAGCTACGACCCTATTGCACGTGTTGCAAAGGACGTTGCCGCAGGTGCTGTGTTGGTGTTTACATTTGTTGCAATTGCTGTGGCTTATCTGTTTTATTTTGACTTGAAAACAATAAACAGTATTTTGCAATATTTTCTGCAAAACCCCATACTTGCAGTGTTGCTTGTATTATCATTTATACTGTCAGCATTGTTTGTAGGATTTGGACCTTTGGGAGCAAAACGAATTTATCACAAGATTAAATCGAAAAAATAGTACCGCCACCGCCTTTAGTAAAATTACTAAGTGGTGGCTTGTTTTTAGTATAGGAGTTTACTATGGAAGCATCACAAAAATCAGCATTTATTGCAATCGTAGGCAGACCAAACGTGGGTAAAAGCTCACTTCTTAACAGAATGTTGGGAACTAAGGTTGCCATTGTATCAAGCAAGCCACAGACTACACGTACAAAAATCACAGGTATTCTTACCGAGGGTGATACTCAGCTTGTGTTTGTTGACACACCGGGTATGCACAAGCCAAAAAATTCTTTGGGGAAATACATGGTTCGTTCAATAAGCGAAAGTGTTGGCGGTGTAGATTGCTGTATGCTTGTTGTTGAGCCTGACAGAGAAGCAGGAGCTACTGAGCTGAAGCTGATTGAAAAATTTAAAGAAATGGATATGCCTGTAATTCTTGCTATCAATAAAATTGACACCGTTAAAGAAAAAGAACAGCTTATGAAACAAATTCTTTCATACAGCAAGCTATATGATTTTCAAGCTATTGTACCTGTCAGTGCAACTGACGGTAACGGAATTGACGAGCTGAAATCAGAGCTGAAGCAACAGGCCCTTGAGGGAGGACATTTCTTTGAGGATGACGCACTTACCGACCAGCCTGAACGAGTGCTTGCAAGCGAAATGATAAGGGAGAAAATCCTAAGACTTTGTGACAAAGAAATCCCCCACGGAATTGCAGTAGTAATCGAAAAAATGAAAATGCGTGAGGGCAAGGATATACTTGACATTGACGCCACAATCTACTGCGAAAGAGAAACTCACAAGCGTATATTAATCGGCAAAGGCGGAAGTATGCTGAAAAAAATCTCAAGCTTTGCAAGACAGGATATGGAAAACTTCTTTGACTGCAAGGTTTATCTGCAAACCTGGATTAAGGTTAAAGAGGATTGGCGAAACAGCCAACAGCTTATGCGTAACTTCGGGTTTGACGAAAACGACTTTAAGTAACAGAAAATTTTTCCTTTAAAGTTAATTTTTTGTTTCTACATTTTACTACCTATATTACCCTTTATATGAGTTAAAATATAATCGGTGATATTTATGAATGAAATGGATGCGTGGCAAGCATTTTTCCACAGCGGAAGTGTGTATGATTACCTTGTGTATAAGTGTATTCACGATAACGGACACCAAGAGGATACAATAGATAAAAATGACGAAATTCATAACCAACGGACTGATAATCAGGGAACAGAATATAGGTGAAAAGGATAAGCTTGTGACTGTGCTTACAGAAGATCACGGAGTTGTAAAAGGCTTTGCAAGAGGCGCAAAAGATATAAAAAGCTCTAAATGCGCCTCCACAAACCTTTTAAGCTACTCACGTCTTACAATGTACAAAGGCAAAGACAGTTACAGCATAGGTGATGCAAGAATAATAAGAGTATTCGGCGGACTTAGAAACAGTATTGAAAATATGTACCTTAGCCAATACTTTTGCGAGCTTGCCTCATACATAGCGCCTAAAGAGCAGGAAGCTGAGGAATACCTAAAGCTGATACTCAACGCCCTGTATCTGCTGTCGGAAAACAAGCGAAATATTTTTACCGTTAAGGCTTGCGTGGAGCTAAGGCTTATGTGCCTTGCCGGTTATATGCCCGACCTTGTTATGTGCAGGGAGTGCGGAACATATGACAGTGAAAAAATGTTTTTTCTGCCAAGAACAGGTCAGTTGATTTGCAGTAATTGTATTTCCGCAGACATTGGAGAACATAAAATTCAGTTAAACACAAGCACTACAACTGCACTCAGGCATTGCTGTTATGCTGACAAGGAAAGGTTATTTTCATTTTCTTTGCCTGATGATGATTTAAGAACACTGAATTTTTGCAGTGAAGAGTATATTAAATTAATTTTAGAAAAGGACTTTAAAACATTACAATTTTTTAAAAGCATTACATAAGGAAAAAGTATGGACAGACATTATAAAGCACTTGAACTTGATAAAATATTAACTCTCCTTGCAGACAGCGTTTCCTGTGAGGAAAGCAAACAGGAGATACTTAACCTAAAGCCTGAGGTATCCCTTGAAAAAGCAGAGGCAAATTTAAAGAAAACCGATGACGCATTTGTGCTGACAGGAAAATTCGGCGCACCGTCATTTGGAAATATGAAAAACCCTGCAAATATGCTAAGACGAAGTGAAGCAGGCGGTTGTCTTACAGCAGGTGAGCTGTTAAATATTGCAGAAACCCTGCGCATTATCCGCGGTGTTAAGCAGTGGTACAGCAAATGCGAGAACACAGGCACAAGCCTTGATGTTAATTTCCAGGGGCTTGTTGCAAACAAATTTGTAGAGGACAAAATCAACTCCTGTATCTTAAGCCCTGAGGAAATTGCAGACAACGCCTCCCCTGCATTGTCGGACATTCGCAGAAAAATCCGTACTGCATCATCAAAGGCAAGAGAGGTACTTGACAAAATAATCCACAGCAGTACCTACCAAAAGTTTTTACAGGATACCATAGTAACCCAACGTGAGGGCAGATATGTTGTTCCTGTTAAGGCTGAGTGCAGGGGAAACGTACCGGGACTTGTTCACGACACAAGTGCCAGCGGACAGACAGTATTCATTGAGCCTATGGGAGTTGTTCAGGCAAACAACGACATTAAGGTGCTTATTTCAAAGGAAGAAGCAGAAATAGAACGTATTTTGTTTGAGCTTTCTTCCCTTGCAGGCTCATATGCTGACCAGATAATCGGTAGCTTTAAAAATCTGGTAGAGCTTGACGTTATTTTTGCAAAGGCACACCTTGCATATAAAATGAAAGCTACTGTTCCCGTTCTTAACGACAAGGGAATTATTCAGTTAAAACAGGCACGACATCCGCTGATTAACCCCGACAAGGTTGTTCCTGTTGACGTTAGCTTGGGAGATGAATTTGATACCCTTGTAATAACAGGACCAAACACAGGCGGAAAAACCGTTACACTAAAGACAATCGGTCTGCTGACTCTTATGGCTATGTGCGGTATGATGGTGCCTTGCGGCGACAACAGCAGACTTTCTGTTTTCAGACGTGTGCTTGTTGACATTGGTGACGAGCAGAGCATTGAGCAAAGCCTATCTACATTCTCTGCACATATGACAAATATAATCGGCATATTGAAGCTTGCAAACTCCTCTACCCTGACACTTATCGACGAATTAGGCGCAGGTACTGACCCTGTTGAGGGCGCGGCTCTTGCTATAGCTATCCTTGAAAAGCTAAGAAGCAGAGGGGCAAAAATCGCAAGCACTACCCACTATGCAGAGTTAAAGGAATTTGCATTAAAGACACCTAATATTGAAAACGGAAGCTGTGAGTTTGACGTTAAAACCCTGCGTCCCACCTACAGGCTGTTAATCGGTGTACCCGGAAAAAGTAATGCCTTTGCCATTTCCCAAAGGCTGGGTATGGACAGCAGAATTGTTGACCGTGCAAAGGAGCTTGTAAAAGCAGAAAGCAGACAGTTTGAGGACGTTGTTGAAACTCTTGAGCAAAGACGTCAGAGTCTTGAAAAACAACTTGAAAATGCACAGAGATTAACTCAAAAGGCTAACACGGAAAAACAAAAGGCTGAAAACGAAGCTGCCCGTGCTAAACGTGACGCTGAAATCGCAATCAGGCGAGCTAAAGAAGAAGCGGAAAGAATTGTATCTCAGACAAAGGCACAGGCATACGCATTAATTGACGAAATAGACAAGGCTAAGAAAAATAAAAATCTTCAAAACACAGATACTAAGGCGAAGCTAAGACAGAGCATCAAAAAGATGGAGGAAAGCTCTGACCCTATTGAAAAGCAAAAGGCATCCAACTACAAGCTACCAAGACCGTTAAGGGTAGGCGACAATGTTTTAATCTATGACATAGACAAGCCCGCTGTTGTGTTGGCGTTACCGGACAAGGACAATATGGTATTAGTTCAGGCAGGTATTATCAAAACCAGAGTAGAGCTTGGCAACCTGCACTTAAAGGAAAAGGAAAACGAAAAAGTAAACAACCCTTACAAAAACAGAAACCGCAGTGTTCAGAGAAGCGTTGACATTCACCCTGTTACTGAGGTTGACGTAAGAGGACAGACAGCCATTGAGGCTATCATGGCAGTTGACTCCGCTATTGACACCGCTATTCTGACCAATGTTCAGCACCTTACTATTATTCACGGCAAGGGCACAGGAGTTTTAAGAACGGAAATTCAAAAGCACCTAAGGACAATAAAACAGGTTAAAAGCTTCAGGCTGGGAACCTTCGGCGAGGGCGAAAGCGGAGTTACCATTGTGGAGTTGAAGTAGAGGGTAGTTTTATTATGTTATGCAGATTGATAAATAGGAATTTGTGGAGGATACTATTGGTATGCAAAATTTTGGAATGTCTATGTTATGGTTTTGGATTTGTTACATATTGGTAACGTTAGTTGGAATATTCCACACAATCTTCAATATTTATGTTTTACATATGAAACCTATGGATGATAAATCAATGGGAGAAGGATATGAGAAAACAAAGCCTTGGCATCCATTATATAATATAATCCTATTTACTATATTTGGTCTTTTATATATGAATGGAATTGCT
>CAMFQG010000036.1 GCA_945980035.1 uncultured Clostridia bacterium | reverse complement strand
ACCTAAGCCTTCGTCGGCAGCGTCAGATGTGTATAAGAGACAGTTTCTATACTGTCCTGCATATTTTTGATATGGTTTATTCTGCCTGTAAGTTACGGCATAATTAATCCGGGGAATATTCTGGGAGTTATATTATGCGGAATTTTGTTGTTTAAATTTGCTTTTCCAAATAAATATTGTTTATTTGATAAACTTATGAAAAACAATAAAATCACAAAAGCACTTTGGAACACAGGTAAAATTTGCTTTACTTTATTCTGCATTTATGCTGTTATAATCAGTAGTTTAATGGTATTTGCAAGCGTAGCACCTATAAAAGAAAACTCAACGGCTATAGTATTAGGTGCACAGGTTAAATACGGTCGTCCCAGTGTTCTGTTGCAACAAAGAATAAACGCAGCCTTTGATTACCTTAATGAAAACAAAAATGCAAAGGCAGTTGTAACAGGCGGACAAGGTTCTGACGAGGCTCTCAGCGAAGGTCAATGTATGTACGACACTTTAGTAGATATGGGAATTGATAAGGATAGCATTTACATTGAGGACAAGGCTGAAAATACACAGGAAAATATTAAGTATTCCTATGATATTATTGAAAAAGAAAAACTAAATAAAAACCTTGCCATAGTGACGGACAGTTACCATCAGCTAAGGGCAAGGCTCATTGCTAACAAACAAAATATTAACAGCGATATTGGTGCAATAAACACCGAGAATACATTTATCGGATACATAACCTATCCGACATATTTTGTCAGAGAGTGGATTGCTATCCCTGTTGAGCTTTTGAAATAATATTGATTACTTCTTTATTTTCAGGAGGATAGGTTTCCTTTTCCACAACATCAACTATCGGGTCTGTTATAATCTTTTGATTTCGTGACGGACATTCTAACGGGAAATTTTTTGAATTATCCTTTTGATCTGACATTTTATCACCCCTAAATAGGATTTGCGGGAAATATTAAAATATTCTTTTATGATGATTAACGTTAGAATTTGCTTTTAAAATATAAAAAAATCCAAAAAAAGACCGACAGCAAACTGTCGGTCTTAAATATTGTAAAACTAAATTACTTTAATTCTACTTCTGCGCCAGCCTCTTCAAGCTTAGCCTTCATAGCTTCAGCGTCGTCCTTAGAAACTGCTTCCTTAACAACCTTAGGAGCACCGTCAACCATAGCCTTAGCTTCCTTTAGACCTAAACCTGTAACCTCACGAACAACCTTGATTACAGCAATCTTGTTTGCGCCTGCGCTCTTTAGCTCAACGTCAAACTCAGTCTTCTCTTCAGCAGCAGCGCCTGCGTCTGCACCTGGAGCAGCAACAGCAACAGCTGCAGCAGCAGATACACCAAACTCATCCTCTACAGCGTGTACAAGCTCAGAAAGCTCTAATACTGTAAGGCCTTTTAATTCTTCAATAATAGCAGTAATTTTCTCAGATGCCATTTTAATTTACCTCCAATATTTTAATAAGTAATTTTTGAATTAATTTTGAAACAATTATTCAGCTGTTTCCTCTGATTTTGCCTCCTCAGCAGGAGCCTCTACAGGAGCCTCAGCTGTCTCCTCTGCAGGAGCTTCAGCAGCCTCCTCAGCTTTTTCAGCCGGTTCACAAGCTTCAACGCCGCCCTTATCTACGATAGCCTGTACGGCACGAGCGAATGAAGCGATTGGTGCCTGGAATGCACCAAGTACATTTGCAAGAAGAACATCTCTTGTAGGTAGTTTAGCAAGGTGGTCGATTGTATCTAAATCAACAACAGCGCCATCCATGTAACCTGCCTTAATCTCAAAGAAGTCCTTTGTCTTAGCATAGTTTGCAAGGATTCTTGCAGCAGCAGTGTAGTCATCGTCACTTGTAGCAAGAGCTGTAGTACCCTCAAGAACAGAGTCAAGACCTTCAAGTCCAACCTCCTGAGTAGCACGCTTTAGAAGTGAGTTCTTAACTACTGTGTACTTTACGTTGTTTTCACGTAACTCTTTACGGAGCTTTGTGTCATCTTCAACATTGATACCCTTGTAGTTTACAACAACACCTACTACAGAGCTCTTTAGACGCTCAGTTAACTCAGCAACAACTGCCTGTTTAGCCTCTAAAACACTTTTACTTGGCAAAATATTCACCTCCGTTAATTTGATAACGCAGTTCAAAAAAACAGTCTTCCCAAGACAGGGAAGACCATAAAATACAAATTAAATGCATCTTCCTCGGTAGGCAGGTAAACCTTTACGCTTTCGCACCTACTGTCTTTAGAACAGCGATTTATATTACACTATGTGTAATTGATTTAATTATACACCAAACTTAGCCGGGCTGATTCTTACAGAAGGTCCCATTGTTGATGTTACAGCACAAGATTTGATATACTGGCCCTTTGCTGCAGCCGGTTTAGCCTTAACGATAGCTTCCATAAGTGCATCAAAGTTTTCCTGTAATTTCTTTGTACCAAAGCTTGCTTTGCCGATTGGGCAGTGGATAATGTTAGTTTTGTCAAGACGGTACTCAATCTTACCTGCTTTTGCTTCTTTAACAGCACGAGCAATATCAGGAGTAACAGTACCTGCCTTTGGGTTAGGCATAAGACCACGAGGACCTAAGATTTTACCAAGACGGCCAACAAGTCCCATACAGTCAGGAGTTGTGATAAGAACGTCAAAGTCCATCCAGTTTTCCTGCTGGATTTTCTGAGTCATATCCTCAGCACCGACAAAGTCAGCGCCTGCCTCTTTAGCTAAATCTTCGTTAGCACCCTTACAGATTGCCAAAACCTTTACGTTTTTGCCTGTTCCGTTTGGCAGAACGATAGCACCACGTACCTGCTGGTCAGCATGACGACCGTCAACACCTAATCTTACGTGTAGCTCGATTGTTTCGTCAAACTTTGCAGTAGCTGTCTTTACAACTGTATCAAGAGCTTCCTCAGTTTCATATAATTTAGTTCTGTCGATAAGCTTTGCGCTATCAACGTATTTCTTACCGTGTTTCATCAGTATTCCTCCATAATTAGGTGGTCAAGCAGAAAATTCCTCCCACCCGGATTTAAAAAATTAGTCAACTACTTCGATACCCATACTTCTTGCTGTACCGGCAATCATACTCATAGCAGTTTCAATGCTACCGGCATTAAGATCAGGCATCTTTGTTTCTGCAATTTTCTGAACCTGTTCACGGGTTATCTTAGCTACCTTTTGCTTGTTAGGTACGCCTGAACCACTCTCGATACCGCATGCTTTCTTAATAAGAACAGCAGCAGGTGGTGTCTTTGTGATAAAAGTGAAAGAACGGTCTGCGTAAACTGTGATAACTACAGGAATAATTAAACCTGCGTCATTTTTTGTGCGCTCGTTAAAATCCTTTGTGAACGCAACGATGTTAACACCGTGCTGACCAAGAGCTGGACCAACCGGTGGTGCCGGTGTAGCTTTTCCGGCAGGGATTTGTAGCTTAATTAAGCCTACAACCTTTTGAGCCATTGTGTTTGCACCTCCAAAATTCGTGGTAAATTGCGGGACAATTAGTGGGTCCCTCCCACAGGGAACAATAAGGTTCCCAAATAAAAAGCATTTTGCTTATTATTTTACTCTTCAATAAGTTCAGCTTGATTTAATTCAAGCTCAACCGGTGTTTCACGTCCGAACATAGAAACTGTTACACAGACGTAGTTTTTATCAACATCAAGTTCGTCGACCACACCGATAAAGTCCTCCAGAGGACCGTCGATAATGCGGACTGAGTCACCGATTTGGTAGTTAACCTCTACTACTCTTGTTTCAACTCCAAGTCTGTAAACCTCGCTGTCTGTTAGAGGAACAGGTTTGGAAGAAGGACCTACAAAACCGGTACAACCTCTGATATTTCTAACGATATACCAGGTTTCGTCAGTGTAAACCATCTTGACAAAAACGTAACCGGGAAAAAGCTTGTGTTCAACTTCTTTTACCTTGTCGCCGTTTTTTTCTGTAACGATTTCTGTAGGAACTTTAACCTCAAGAATCATATCCTGTAGGTTTCTGTTTTCAACTGTAGTCATAATATCGTTGGCTACTTTGTTTTCGTAACCTGAATATGTGTGAACTACATACCATTTAGCTGTTCCGTCTGCCATTTACTTTCTTCCTTTCGTCAATAAAGTATGAAAAACGGATATTAGCTACCGGAAGTTTTCATTACAAGGTCAAGCAGAAAATACAGTAGTCTATCAAGACCGAAGATGAAAAGTCCGCATACAATGATAACTGCCACTACTACCAAGAAGTTTCTTGTAGTTGCCTTTGGACTGGTCCAAGTTATCTTTTTAATTTCGCCCCAACAAGCACGGAGGTAACGCCCAATTCTAACAAATACGTTAGGCTTCTTGGCTTTTTTGTTTTTTGCTTTTGTGTCAGCCATTACCTTACCTCCAATTACTTTGTTTCCTTGTGAACAGTGTGCTTCTTACAGAATCTGCAGTACTTGTTCATCTCAAGTCTGTCGGGACTGTTCTTTTTGTTCTTCATTGTGTTGTAATTACGTTGTTTACATTCCGTACAAGCCAATGTGATTTTTACTCTCATTCTCGGCACCTCCCGTTATTTTTCGGAAAAAATTTAGCCTCCCTCAAAAGGGCACAAAAAAATAGCCCCCTTTTATGAGGTGACCATATTTTAACACATTATTTTGCTTTAGTCAATACCTATTTGCAAAAATAGTTAAATTATGCGGAATGAATGTACATTCCGCATAATCGTAACAAATTACTTTTGTTGTTGCTGTTGTTGAGCCTGTAATCTCTGCATCATAGTAGTTTTCTTTTTCTTTGGCTTTGCAGGCTTTACCTTTTTGCCCTTGTACTTTAACGCCGCACCCCACGCCTTGTTTAAATCCTCTGACAGAAATTCTTTAAACCAATCGTGCTTATCCTCAGGCATATTGTTAAGGATTACAATAGTTATGATTGAGCGAGTGTCAAGATTGCCGTTTGAATACTGCTTGTCAAGTAATGCGCAAAGCTTTGAAACGTCTTTTTTGTTTGCCTTGTTTACGTATTCTACAAGCTTAGGAACGACTGATGTCTTTGTAAAGGTAACACCTCTGAAAGGAAAATAGTTTTCTTCCTCATATGTTATTTCATCCTTTAGCTCAGGGAAATATGACACAAATCTCTTTGCTAAAAACAAAGGATCTGCATTTCCCTCATCCTCGTTGTTCTTCTTTTTCTTTTTAGCAGACTTCATTCTCTTAATTGCAAGTGAGCTTGTACAGTTCTCAATAAAGTCGTTTGCAATAGAATCTGCTTCCTTTTGTGTATCCTCTTCAGGATTAAACATCCAGGTAGCTAATGTTTTCCACTCGTTATCGGGGCCTTCATCTGTCATACCGCAGGAACGCATAACCATATGCTTTTTATCCTTGAAATACACTACTGAATATGCTGTTGTTTCTGAAGTATATAATGAAACCAATTCATTGTCGTTGCCTTGTATCTTTTGTTTTGAGTATCCCTGTGCAGTTAAAGCTCCCTCTACCTTATCAGAAATACTGTTAAATGCCTTTAATAAATCCATAAAATCAATCCTTTTCAAAAGAATACGTTAATTATACATTATTACATAGTGTTTTGTCAAAAGATTTTTAACATTCTTACTATTGCAACAAAACATTCAATATGTTATTATAATTAGTTGTATAGTAAATTTGCAAATCCTTACGTAAAGGAGTGGACATATGAACAATTCTCCTATCGGAGTTTTTGACTCCGGACTGGGTGGACTTACCGCTGTCAGGGAGCTTATGAGCATCCTGCCCAATGAAAACATTATTTACTTTGGCGACACGGGAAGAGTCCCCTACGGAACAAGGTCAGAGGATACTATTCGCAAATATGCCTTTCAGGACGCTAAATTTCTTTTAAAGCATAATGTTAAAATGATAATAGCCGCTTGCGGTACAGTAAGCTCGGTGGCAGTAAACCTTAAAAATGATTTGCCTGTTCCATATACAGGAGTAGTTTCCCCCACTTGCTACACTGCTGTAAGAACGACTAAAAATAAAAAGATTGGAATTATCGGCACAAGTGCAACTATTAAAAGCCACAGCTACAAGAAAATCATTGAGAGCACCGATCCTGAAATACAGGTAATCGAACAGGATTGTCCTTTGTTTGTGCCTCTTGTTGAAAACGGTTTTATCAGCAAGGACGACCAAATAGTTAGACTTGTTATTAAAAGATACCTTTCCCCTCTTATGGAACAGGGTGTAGATACGGTTATTTTAGGTTGTACTCACTATCCTATTATTAAGGAAGCTATTTCCTCTGTTATGGGTGAAAATATTGCATTGATTGACAGTGGCAGAGAAACCGCCATTTATGCAAAAAAGATATTAATGGAAAATAATCTTTTAAATGACAGCAATGAAAAGGGAAATGCAAGTTTCTACGTTTCCGATACTCCCCACGGTTTTGAAAATGTTGCCGGGGTATTCCTGGGAAAAGACATTAAACACGAAGTAGAACAAATTAACATTGAGTTATATTAAGGTGAAATATGGAAGATAAATACCTGATAAATATTACCGGTATTCAGGAGTTAGACGGTGAAAAAGATAAAATCGAGCTGACTACCAACGGCAGCTATATTAATAAAAACGGACACTCCTATATCGGTTATAAGGAATACGATGAAGATAACCCTAACATATCCTCAAACAATGTTATAAAGGTTGAGGATAACAACAAGGTTACAATTATCAGAAACGGCGGAAAACAGACAAGACTTATTCTTGAAAAAGGAAAACGTCACCAATGCCACTACAGAACGGTTATGGGTGACTTGATGATTGGAGTATTTGCAGATGTAATAAACGCTGACCTAAATGAAAACGGCGGAAAGCTACACGTTAAATATTCATTGGACTTTAACAATGATTTTATTTCTAATAACGAATTTTATATTGATATTAAAGCAAAGAATGAGGTATAAATATGGCACAGACTTTAGCAAAAGCAAAAAATCAATTAAAGGAAGCAATTATTAATTCTATTACTAAGGCTATAGAAAAGGAACAGTTGATTAAGGCTGACATTCCGGATTTTATTATTGAAACTCCCGCAGACCGCAAGAACGGTGATTTTGCTACTAATGCAGCTATGGCAGGAGCAAAAACATTCAGAACTGCTCCAATAAAAATTGCACAGGCTATTACAGAAAATATTGAGCTTGAAAACACACTTTTTGAAAAGTGTGAGGTTGCAGGTCCGGGATTTATAAACTTTTTCTTCTCCCCTGTGTATTATGCAGAGGTTATAAAAGACGTTGAAGAAGAAAAGGAAAATTACGGAAGCTCTGATTTTGGCAAGGGTCAGAAAATTATGGTTGAGTTTGTTTCCGCTAATCCTACAGGCCCTATGCATATGGGTAATGCACGAGGCGGTGCCTTAGGAGATTGCCTTGCCGCTGTTCTTAACAAAGCAGGTTACAGCGCTTGGAAAGAGTTTTATGTAAATGACGCAGGTAATCAGATTGAAAAATTTGCCTGCTCCCTTGAGGCAAGATACCTGCAAATCTATAAAGAGGGCATTGTATTCCCTGAGGACGGTTATCAGGGCGGTGACATTACCGAGCTTGCACAGGAATATGCAGACAAAAACGGTGACGCCTTAGTTGATATTGACAGTGAAAGCAGAAAGAAAGCTCTTGTTGACTATGCTCTGCCTAAGAATATTTCAAAGATGCAGAGGGATATGGCTAAATATAAAATCAACTATGACAAGTGGTTTTTTGAGTCTGAGCTTCACAACAGCGGTCAGGTTAAAGAGGTTGTTGACATTTTAGCCGAAAAGGGTCTTACCTATGAGAAAGAAGGAGCTGTATGGTATAAAAACAAAGAGGTTTGTACCGAAATTCTTTTAAAGCAGGGCAAAACTCAGGATTACATTGACAAGCTGGAATTAAAGGATGACGTACTTATCCGTCAAAACGGAAATCCCACCTACTTTGCCGCTGATATTGCTTATCACAAAAACAAGTTTGACAGAGGCTTTGAAACTCTTATTGACGTATGGGGTGCCGACCACCACGGACACGTTATGAGAATGAAAGGCGCAATGAACGCAATCGGCTATGACGGCGATAAGCTTCAGGTTGTATTAATGCAGCTTGTAAAGTTAGTTCAGGGCGGCGAAGTTGTTAAAATGAGCAAGCGTACCGGTAAAGCTATTCAGCTTGCGGATTTGCTTGAGGAAGTTCCTGTTGACAGCGCTCGTTTCCTGTTTAACACAAGAGAAGCTAACACACAGATGGACTTTGATTTGGATATTGCTGTTCAGCAGGATAACCAAAACCCTGTTTATTACGTTCAGTATGCACACGCAAGAATTTGCAGTATTATCAAAGCTCTTGCAAATGAGAACATTTCTCTTCGCAGCTGCACTAAAGAGGAATTGACGCTCCTTTCTGCACCTGAGGAAAAAGAGCTTATCAACCATATTGCAAACTTCTCTGAGGAGATTATTGCCGCTGCAAAGGAATATGACCCCACAAGAATCACAAGATACGTTACACAGACTGCTACTCTGTTCCACAAGTTCTATAACGCTTGCAGAGTTAAGGGTGAAAACGAAAGTCTGATGCAGGCTCGACTGAACCTGTGTATTGCAGTTAAAACAGTAATTAAAAATATTTTAGATATGTTCAATATCAACTGTCCCGAGAGTATGTAAATATACAAAAACAGCCCGGCTTGTCACAACAACAAGCCGGGCTTAAACTTTCTATAATTAAATTAATTTGTGTTTAATCTGATGATGTTCAACCATTTTTGCAATGTTGTCAAAATAGCAACCGTAGATTGCTATAATTAATAATTGAACAATAAGATAAAATATGCTTAGAACAACAGCCCATATTGCAAAATATACACCAAAAATATCTGCCATCGGCTTAAACGCAAAAAATAATCCTACTATTGTACCTATTGCAATAACAACATCAACAATAAATAAAAATACACAGAATCCTCGTAAATAACCTGTCTTAATTTCCTTTAGACTTTCAATTTGACTTTGATTTAATTCTTTTGAAGAAGTAATATCAATTAATGTTCCTATTGAATTATAACGCAGTAAATAATAAATATATGTAAACAAACAACTTACTGCATAAATAGCCAAAGGAATAACAGGAATTGCCAACACGCCCAAAGAACAGGATGAGAATGAGGAAGTACAGATATTGATAATTGCAAATACTATACAAGAAAATAGATTAATAAAAAATAAAACATTACCATAGCCTTTATACACTTTAGCTGAAAGGAATGGTCCTCTTTTGACAAAAGGTTCAGCGGTATCGCTAAGTTCGTGATTAATCATATTTGCAAAAACAAACATTGAAGAAAATTCCATATAACCGGTAAAAAATGAAACTACAAAACTAACTACAGAAAATACCGCAAGAAATATTCCTACATACAAATTAATATCTGTATTTGGAAAAGGAATTGCAATTAGTCCACAGCTGAACATAATCGACACTATCATTGAACATAATGCAGATAATATTGTAGTCACCAGTATAATAATTGAAAATATTTTGTAATAAATTGGTTTTGTGTACATACTCATTTCCTCCCCTAATACTTATAAATAGCTCACTGATTTTTGACAATATTTTATTTAATTGCAAATTTGACATTCACTGAATGTCATTTCCTATATTGTATATGATAAAAATATATTTGTCAAGCACTAAATGTCAAATGCGGTGAATTAAATGTTTAAAAATAAAAATCAAAACGGAAAAAATAACATATGTGGCGGTAAAGTAGCCATTCTCAGGAAAAATTATACCCCTAAAATGTCCCAGAGAGCTTTAGCGGATAGGTTGCAATTAGCCGGTATTGACGTTGATAAAAACGCAATTCAACGAATTGAGAGCGGTCAGAGATTTGTTACAGATATAGAACTACAGGCATTGGCTAAGGTGTTTAATACAACGTCTGATTATTTATTAGGAGAGTAAAAAAAGGCTGTGAAGAAATGATTTCACTTCATTTTTTCACAGCCTTTATTTTTTATTTTTTATTTTCTTTGTCTGTATCAGGTGCCGTTACGGCGCTTATCACTGCAAGTATTACTCCTGCAACAGCCATCAACGCAGACATCAGCGACAAAACAACAATCAGCGAGCCTGCACGTGGAACATCAAAGTACAATATATACAACACCACAGATGCAACAAGAGCAACAAGCACAAGGGGAATCATTACAGTGGCAACCGTTGAGAGAATTTTACTTTTTGAATTATCGAAATTCTTCCTCATTATTATCAACCTCATTCCCTTTTTTGCTTAAACAAGCCAAAACTATGCCCGCAAATGCAAACACAACGGAAGCGACTGCAAAGATTACTTCTATGTATTGAGCAATATCACGGCTGTTGAATATAGCCTGAACGACCATTGAGGCTATAAGAAACAACAGTGACAGCACTAATAGTATTGCCGAAATTATAAATAATAATGTTTTAAACTTTTTCATAATGCACCTAAATTTTGTCAGCTATATTTTTAAAATCCTCTAATTTAAGCTGTTCTGCTCTGAGGTTTGAGCTTAGGTTACATTCCAAAAGCAAATTATTTACTTCTGACTTTGCCATTCCCAAGCCACAGCTCAATGAATTTGAAAGGGTTTTTCTTCGTTGACCAAAGGCGGCTTTTACTACTTTGAAAAACTTTTTGCTGTCCTTTACGTCAACTGACGGTGTTTTCAGAACATCAAGCCTTATTACGGCAGAGTCAACCTTTGGTGCAGGCATAAATGAGCCTGCGCTTACGTTAAATAGAATTTCTGGCTTGCTGTAGTAATTAACAGCTACAGTTACTGCACCGCTTTGCCTTGTGCCCACATCTGCGCACATTCGCTGAGCGGCTTCCTTTTGTACCATTACGGTTACAGACTCTATGGGGAGATTTTCCTCAAGCAGCCGCATTATTACAGGTGAAGTAATATAGTAAGGCAGGTTTGCACATACTACTACCTTCATCCCCTTAAACTCTTCCTCAATCAATTTATGCAAATCAATTTTCATTACGTCATCATTGATAACCTTTACGTTATCAAAATCAGCCAGTGTTTCATCAAGAACAGGTATCAGTCTTTTGTCGATTTCTATTGCAACTACCTTTGGGGAAAGCTTGCACAATTCATTGGTAAGCACACCGATACCGGGACCGATTTCGATTACTCCCACATTCTCCCCTGCTCCGCACATTTCAGCCATACGAGGACATACAGAGGGATTAATCAGAAAGTTCTGTCCAAGCCCTTTTGAAAAACTGAATCCGTGTTTTGATAATATTTCTTTAATTGTACCTATATCTGACAGTCTATCCATTACAGTATCCTTAATCCTTTTGGATATTTATTTTTCAGGTTTCCGTTTGACACCTTGCCGAATCCTGTTGTCATTCCCTCTACACACACTGCTGTGTAGCCTTTCAAGTGGGTATCAACCTTTATTTCCTCACCGTGTAGGAATTTCAAAATATCTTCGCTGTTTAATTTCAAATCAACAGCTTGTCTGCATTCTTCCTTTTTTGCCGCCATAAAGGCTGAATGGTGAGGCTCAAAGCGGTTCTTCTTAATCTCACCTAACAGAACGCCTTTTCTAAGCACTTGTAACCCCTTTAAATTTGGCAAGGGATTTAAAGCAGTGTAGGCTTTATCACACATAACCTCAATACTTTCCCCAAAGGGACTACTTACGAAAGTATCGTTGTAAAAATCAGTAACAACACTTGGCGTTTTTTCTGTTTTAGAATTATAAACAGGAGCTGTTACATTGGATGACAGTTTCCTCAGCCTTGCGGCAAAATGTCCCTCGCCGCCGTCCATAGGGAAAATCCGTCTTGCATAATTCATTGTAGGTCTGCCAAAGCTTACACCGCTGTCCTCCAAAACAAAGTCGGGATTTTCATCTAAAAATTTTGTGATAACCCCCTCGTTTTCCTCAGTAGAAAAAGTACAGGTTGAATATACTATTATGCCGTTTTCTTTCAGCGCATTTTTAGCGGAATTTAGAATTTGAAGCTGTCGCACAGCACAGCTTTTAACGTGTTCCTGACTCCATTGAGTTTGAGCGTTGTCGTTTTTTCTGAACATTCCCTCACCGCTGCAGGGTGCGTCAACAAGTATTTTATCAAAATAACCCCGCAAGCTGTTACAAAGAATATCAGGGTGGCAGTTGGACACCACTGCGTTAGTTATGCCCATACGTTCAATATTCGATAAAAGAATTAAAGAACGTGACCTTATAATTTCATTGGCCCACAAAAGTCCCTTTCCTTGAAGCTTAGCTCCGATTTGGGTGCTTTTGCCTCCCGGTGCGGCACATAAATCAAGAACCTTGTCCCCTTTTTGAACATTCAGCATTGTAACCGCCGAAGTTGCAGAGGGCTCCTGAACGTAGAAAGCACCGCAATGATGCAAGGGACTGTTGCCGATTGAATTTACATAATTTGGCAGATAAAAGCCCTCTTTGCAAAAGGGAGTATTCTCAAGCTGAAAATCCAAAAGGCTTTTTAGCTTGTCCACACTGCATTTTAAAGTATTAACTCTTAATCCGCGAAAATTATCACCGTTATAATATTTTAAAAAATTTTCAAATTCATTCCCTAACAGGGATTTCATTTTTAATAAAAAATCATTCATAAGTATAAAAACAAAATAAAAGGTAAAAATAGTTTCAGACCGATTTATCGGTTAATTCAAGGAGGTGAGTTGAAATGAACTTCAACAATCAAAACAACAACCAGAATAACAACCAGAACAATAATCAGAACAGAAACAACCAGAACAATCAGAATAATAACCAGAACAAGAACAATCAGAACAACAACCAGAATAACAATCAGAACAGAAATAATCAGAATAACAGATAAGGTTGCTCACTTGAATTGTCTATGCTCCGCCTTTTACGGCAATAGCTGTATCAGGCGGAGTATCAGATTAACGGTACATAATTAATAGCCTAATTCTTCACCTACTATAATAACCTTAATACGGTCAACGTGTCGTTGCTGTGCAGAAATAACATAGTTACAGCAAATACGTCTGTCGCTGTGACATCCCGACGGAATTTCACGGTTATCACTGTTTAAGGACAGGCACTTGCCTGTTTTTTGACAGTAGGTATCACATTTCAGTCTTACGCAGTTTGGAGGAGCTGCTTTTGTTTTTACTCTGATTTCAGCCTCCTCAATATTCTTTACGATTTTATTGTATCCGCATACAAGTATAACACTCTTAGGTCCGTAAAGGATTGCAGACACTCTGTTGGAGTTGCCGTCAACATTATAAAGCTCACCGTTTTCGGTAATTGCATTAGACGACGCAAAGTAAGCGTCAGCGCTGTAAGTCTTGCGGTAAACCTCCTCAATTTCTTCCTGTGTGATGCCCTCTCGGCTTCTGTTGAGATAGTTATACTTTCCGCTTTTCAGCTCATCAATTACTCCTGTTTCCTTTAATGTTTCGGAGCCGCCGTTAGAAACAGTGTCCCCTTCCTTTATCAATGTTTTAATCAAAGGCAAAACTTCCTCTTTTGTTTCAACAAAATAAGGCTTCATTTTGTTAACCTTTAAGTTTTCCATTGTTCGCTGTATTTTTGATTTTAGCTCATTATCCATTTTTACACTTCCTAAAATATAATATTACATATTCATTATACCAAAAAATATCAGTTTTTCAAGGCTCTACAAAGGGAACATTCAAAGTTTCCGCTACAGATTTGGCGAGATTTTTTGCAATCTCCTGTATATTATCACGTATCCATTTTGCGTCCTCAGGGTTATCGTGGTAGGCAACCTCTACCAAGGCTGTGGGAGCTTTAGTAAGTCTGACCTCTCCCAGACTTGTTGTGGGAATTGTTCTGACCTTGTCGGGATTTGGATACAGCTCTGAATAATTTGTGGCGATAGTGCTTGCAAAGTCCTCGCCTTTTCCGCTTGTAGGATAATAATAAACCTCTACTCCCCTGTTTTTTCCTGCGCTGTTCTCACCGGAGGCATTTGAATGTATTGCCAAATGCAGGTCATAATTTCCTGCGTTGCTTTGATTGATTGCCTGTCTCAGTGTCATTTCGGGACTGTTTCTGGTAAAGTCAATTCCGCTTGCTCTTAAATACGGCTCCATTGCGTCAGCAATAAGATTCATATAATATTCTTCGTTTCCTCCGTCAACATATGGATTCCACTCCTGTAAAGACGGGCTTAGGTAAATACTTGGCATCAGCTTAATATCCTTTCAAAAAAAATATTTGAGCTTTCTTTTGAAGTGCGGTTATACCTGCCCAGCTCATAAAGGCAGGATTTGTCAGGATAAATGTAATTGATTTTTTCCTGACAGGTTAATGTACATTTAAAATTCATAGATTTTATGATTTCTAAGGAGCTCTCGCTTTCCCCACCATAGGGATAAGTAAAACAAAGGGGCTTCTTTATATTATTATTCTTTAAAAGGTTTTGTGCCTTTTTTATGTCCTTTTTTAAATTATACTTATATGCTTCCGGGCTTTCGCCGTCTTTCTGAGTTATGCCGAAACGTCCCTTTGTATAGTGCATATCATAGCTGTGGTTTGCGATTTCTACAAGTCCGCTTTTTTCCATTTCCAGCAAATTATCAAAGGAACAGTAACCGTAGGAAACAGGAATATTATCTGACTTGGAATAATATTCCGTAAGGCTTACTACAGGTGATATTACAGCCTTGCAGTTGTATTTTTTAAGCAAGGGGTAGGCATAGTGATAATTATTGTAAAATCCGTCATCAAAGGTTATCATAATAATCTTTTTATCAAGTGGATTTCCCTTTACATAATCTACTAAGTCGCTTGGAGTTACTGTAGTATATCCATTTGAAGTAATGTACTTTAAATCCCCTTCAAGCACATCAGGGGAAATACAGTAATCGTTATGCAGGTTGCTGTCTTTTAGAAATGAATGGTACATCACTATTGGCAGTGATATACTGTCCTTTGGGACTGTGGAAACAGGCTTTGTCTTGTTACATTCAATCAGCACCCCTAAAACAATTAAAACGGCAAAAAGCAATATTCCTTTATATAATTTTGAAAAATAAACCTTAATGCACATATTATCACCTTTTTCAATATACAAATTACAC
>CAMFQG010000035.1 GCA_945980035.1 uncultured Clostridia bacterium | reverse complement strand
AGAACTCCACCTAAGCCTTCGTCGGCAGCGTCAGATGTGTATAAGAGACAGGGTTACATACTTATTATACTATTTTTATTATGTTAATGCAATAATCATTGAAAAATGTATTTATCTCTAATTGCGCTGATTAAAATAGATTAATATAGACATTTTTACAAAATCATGGTAGAATATTGTCAAATTGGGGTGAATAATATGATAAAACCAGAGTTAATTGTTATGTTAACATATAACGACTTAACCGTTAATAACGCATATGAAATATTTGACAAATGCAAAAACTCAAAAGCAAAATACTGGGGATTTAAGGAAGTCGGATTGCCTATTGAACAAATGAAAAAACTCTATAGATATATGAAAGAGTGTGGGAAAACAACTTTTTTAGAAGTTGTTGCGTACAGTGATGAGGAAAGCATGGACGGAGCAAAAATGGCTATTGAATGTAATTGTGACTATTTAATGGGCACAACGTATTCAGATTCCATTAATAAGCTGTGCAAGGATAACAACATAAAATATATGCCTTTTGCCGGTCATGTTGTTGATCGTCCCTCTATACTAAAAGGTAACATTGACGATATTATAGCCGAGGCTAAAAGTTACATAGAAAAAGGAGTTTACGGTATAGATTTGTTAGGATACCGATATGTAGGAGATGCAGTTTTGCTGAACCAAAAACTTATTTCTTCTCTCGGTGCCCCTGTGTGTCTGGCAGGCAGTATTAACAGCTTTAAACGACTTGATGAAACAAAAAAATCAAATCCTACATTTTTTACAATTGGCAGCGCCTTCTTTGATAATAAGTTCTGTGGCAGTTTTCCTGAACAAATCAATAAGGTTGTTGACTATATTAACGATTAATCTACCCTGAATTTAAAATTTTACAGAGGTAAAAGATGCTAAAAAAATACTATCCATATGAGTACGCCAAAAGTGTATTCACTATTGATTACAAAAAGCTATATGACAAAGGCTATCGTGGAGTTATTTTTGATATTGATAACACTTTAGTTCATCATGGAGATAACTCTAATGCCGCTGTTGATAATTTATTTGTTCATATACACAACTGCGGATTAAAAACAGTTTTACTCTCAAATAACGACACAGAAAGAATTGAAAGATTTATAAAGAATATCGACACCAAATATATATGTGATGCGGACAAGCCGGATACCAAAGGTTTCTACCGGGCTGTCGAGGTTTTAGGAATTTCAAAAGACAAAGCGGTATATATCGGTGATCAGATTTTTACCGATATCGTAGGAGCAAACAACAGTGGTATTCACAATATATTAGTAGAGTACATAAAAGAAGAAAATGAAACTAAAATTGGAATAAAACGCAATCTTGAGAAAATCATCTTACGGTTTTACAAGTTACGGAAAAAATATCAAAATCGGATCGGTGATATTTACAAAGAGGAGGTCGGTTAAGTGGCTAAAAAGCTTTTTTGCGAAAGAAATCCCTTATTTTTTCATATGGCTGTGAGAAAGAATATCATACAACGTCATTTAGAAAACATATTCAGCGGAATAAAATTTTCTAAAAATAGAAGCCGGGATAAATTACCGGTTCTGATTTATTCACACAATAATGAATTGATTAAAACAGGAAAAGGCATCGATCCTGTTTTGCAGGAAAACAAGGCAATTAATATTAATATAGCATGCAAAGAAATCAATGGAATGATTATTAATCCCGGTGAGGTCTTTTCTCTGTTCAAAACTATCGGTAATACAACAAAGAGAAAAGGCTATAAAGATGGCAGGGTAATTGACAAAAAGAAAGGACTAACGCCGGGAATAGGCGGAGGTCTGTGTAATCTCGCGAATTCAATTCATTTGTTAGCAGTCCACAGTCCTATGAAAGTAGTAGAATTCCATCAACATTCAGACGCACTTGCTCCGGATAACGGAAAAAGAGTGCCTCTAAGCTCCGGTACATCAATCAGCTACAACTACATTGACTATAGATTTAAAAACACATCAAATCAACCGTTCCAGCTATTAACTTGGTGCGAGGACGGAAAACTTTGGGTGGAGCTTAGAAGTAGTGAAGATATTCCTAATAAATACAAAATTGTTGAAGAAGATCACCATTTTAGCAAAGAAGGGGAAAAATACTTCCGAATTTCAAAAATATACAGGGAAACTATTGATAAGAAAACAGAAAAAACTATCGCAAAGGAATTGCTTATTGATAATCATTCAGAGGTTATGTTTGATTACGACCTTATACCAAAAGAACAAATTAAATAATTACAGCCCTAAAAGCACAAGCTTTTAGGGCTGTTGTTTTTTCACTCAGTTGCCCCCGAGTTCCCACCGGCAATGGGCAAAAACCTCACAAAATGTGAATGTTTCCATGTATTTAATTTGCAAGAAAGGGCAGAACCGACAATATCCAATCTCCCAATGGGCAAAGTCCCATTGGCAGGAACATTGCAGGGACTAAATTTGTGATTCTCATTTTCAGAACACCAAGCATTGTAAGTCCTAAGCCTATAATAATTATGTAACCGATACATCCCATTTCAGCGATAACCGCCTGACTTAAAAAAGGACTTATCCATATTGCAAGAATGGTAAGCAGTCCTTGATAAACCAATACAAATACCGCAGAAAACAACACGCCCATTCCCATTGTGCTTGCAAAAATCATTGATGAACACAAGTCAAGTGCTGACTTTGTAAACAATACCGAATTGTCGCCCTTTAGCCCAGCCTGCAGACAGCCTGTGATTGTCATTGCTCCTACGCAAAACAGAATTGACGCTGTTACAAATCCCTCTGCAATCTTTGAGTTACTGTTATTTTTGTCAAACTTGTTTTCCAAAAACTTGCCCAGCCTGTTGACCTGTTTGTCCAAATCCAGCAATTCTCCGATAAGTGTTCCTACTACAATAGCCACTACTACAAGTAAAATACTGATTTCACTTATATCGCTGATACAGCCCGATATGCCTATAAAAATCGTCACAAGTCCAAGTGCCTTGAATAAATTGTCCGACAACCTTTTAGGCAACCCTTTGTTAAGCAACATTCCGATTATGCTACCTACAATTACCGTCAAGGTATTTACCGCTGTTCCCAATAATCCTATCATCTTATTAATCCTATTCCTTATACTATGTTAAAATTATAATACATTTACAAAAATTTCGCAATATTTAGTTTTTATAATTGCAAGTGCAGTTAAACTATGTTACAATGTATTTGTATATTTATATTTTTCTCTTTGGAAGGAGATTGTTAAAAATGTGTGGAATTTGCGGTTTTACCGGACAAATTGAAGATAGAGAACAAGTACTTAAAAATATGACTGAGGTTATAACCCACCGCGGTCCTGACTCTGACGGATTTTTTTGTGACGATTATGTAAATATGGGTTTCAGAAGGCTGAGCATTATCGACCTTGACGCAGGACATCAGCCGATTTATAACGAGGACAAAAGCCTTGTGCTTACCTTTAACGGTGAGATTTATAATTACAAGGAATTGAGAAAAGAGCTTATTAATGCAGGCCATCAGTTCTATACAGACGCCGACAGTGAGGTTTTGGTTCACGGCTATGAAGAATGGCGAGAGGATATGCTGCTGCGTTTGCGTGGTATGTTCGGCTTTGCAATTTACAACACAAAAGATAAAAGTCTGTTTATTGCAAGGGATTTCTTTGGAATTAAGCCTATGCACTACACAGTAATCGGCAACGATTTAGTATATGCCAGTGAGATTAAGAGCATTTTAGAGCATCCAAAGTTTGAAAAGAAATTTAACTACAAGGCTCTTGATACTTATCTTTCTTTCCAATATGCCGTTCCGCCGGAAACATTCTTTGAGGGTGTTTACTGCCTGATGCCGGGACATTATATGACCTTTAAAAACGGTGTTGTTGAAACTATCCGTTACTGGGAGGCTAAGTTTAAGCCTGACGAGAATATGACAGAGGAAGAGGCCGTTGACAAAATCGAAAAGGTTTTTGAAAACTCTGTTAATGCTCATAAAATTGCAGACGTTGAGGTTGGCTGTTTCCTTTCAAGCGGTGTTGACTCAAGCTACGTTTCAACATATTTTGCCGACCAAAAGACCTTTACCGTAGGCTTTGACTTCGGTGAAAAATACAACGAGATTTCCTGGGCTGAAAGACTGTCCAAGCAAATTGGAGTTGAGCATCACACCCACTTGATTTCAAGCGAGGAATTCTGGGACGCTGTTCCCACAGTTCAGTATCATATGGACCAGCCTCTTGCCGACCCAAGCTGTATTGCTCTTTACTTTGTGTCACGTCTTGCAAGTGAATATGTAAAGGTTGTACTATCAGGCGAGGGTGCTGACGAATTGTTCGGCGGTTACACCTGCTACAATGATCCCCGTGTGTTCAAGGTATATCAAAAGGTTGTACCTTATTGCGTTAGAAAAGCATTAAATAAGGTTGCTAAAAAGCTCCCTGACATTAAGGGACGTGACTATATTATCAGGGCTACCCACCCACTTGAGGAAAGATTTATCGGCAACGCTTTTATGTATGACTACCAGCAAAAGCGTGAGTTGCTGAAAAAGCCTGAAATTGCACGACGTCCTCAGGATTACACAAGACGTTACTATTACCGCACTCGCCGTCAGGACGATGTTACAAGAATGCAGACTCTTGATATAAATCTATGGATGGTTGGGGATATTCTCTTAAAGGCTGACAGAATGTCAATGGCAAACTCCCTGGAGCTTCGAGTTCCTTTCCTTGACAAGGAAGTGTTCAAGGTTGCATCCTCACTTCCAACACATCTCCGCTGTAACAAGCAGAACACAAAATACGCTATGCGTAAGGCGGCTCAAAGACACCTGCCTGTTGAAACTGCTGAAAAGGAAAAGTTAGGCTTCCCTGTTCCAACTCGTGTTTGGCTTCGTGATGAGCATTATTACAATGTTGTCAGAGAAGCATTCCTGTCAGAAACAGCAGAAAAATTCTTTAATACCGATATTCTTCTGAACTGGCTTGACGTACACTTTAGTCAAAAAGAGGATTACAGCCGTAAAATCTGGACAGTATATGTCTTTATTGTATGGTATAATATTTACTTTAACGAGAATGATAAAAAGGTTAAAAAACCGCAGAATCATTTGGTAGAGCTAAAGGCTAAGGCTGAGGCAAAGCGCAAGCTTGCAAGACAGAAAGCCGCAATAGCAAAGGTTCAGGCAGAGCTTGCACAGCAAGAGGGTATTCACGACGACGGTTATGCCGACAACTCCTCTGACACTGTTGAGGATGCTTTTGAGGACGAAAGCCTTATTGCTACTAAATTCCAAAGCTTACAGGACAATATTTTAGGACTGAATCTTCCCGAAGAAGACCAAACGCCCCTTGAACAGGCTGAATATGCCGCTATGGCAGAAATCTATGAGGACGAAGAATTTGAAGGGGCTATTGACGAAAACGGCTATGAGGAAGATGAAGAAACAGAAGAGGAATATATAGATATTACAAAACAAGCTGAAATTACTGATGATGACGGAATAATCAGAGATGATGTTATTGACAATATTATCTTTGGCATTGACGACCTAAAGGACAGTCAATAAGCTTTATAGGTTAAAAAGTACCGCCCTTTTCAGGGCGGTACAGTTAAATATGCTAAAATTCAAGGCATTTTACAAGGGCTTTCTTAATTATCTCATACTCCGCAAGATAATCCGACGCAGGCAGAGGATTTTCCCCTAAGCCTGTTTCCACAGTAATTGCAGGAGTTTTCATATATCCTATAAGCCAATCCTTAAACCCTCCCCCTGTTGCAATTTCAGGAGGATTTGCTAAATTGTAGCCTGAATATTTTGAAAACAGTTCACCTAATTCAATGCTTTTTTGAGGGGTTTTTTCGTAGCTACAGTAAACTTCTCTGCCCTGACTGTGAAAGGCTATTGCAAATCTGAATTTTTCACGCAGGCAAAAGTTGCAAAGTGCTATTGTTTCAAGCTCTGAAAAGGGTCGCCTGCCGCCAAACCTTGTAGGTGCAGGGCCAACTATTCCCTGTTCTGTTTCAAGCTTTCGCAGTTGTTGCCACCCTGCGTTAAAGTTGTGGTTTAAGTCAACTCCCCGTGCGTTTGCCTGCCAATGCTTTGTATCGTCTGTAATTCTGTTTATGAACTTTTCATATTTTTTGCAGGATGAAGAACCGTGAATCTGGATTTCTACTCCGTCTGGATTTACACAGGGCAGTACCACTAAGCCTTGTTTATTCAGCACTTCAAAAATATTTACGTCAAAAATAATTTTACGTTCCTTATAGGCACAGCACAGCTCTTCAAAAAAGTGAAAAATCAAAAGTGTATTAATCCACTCCATTCCGTGAAAGGTACAGGCATACAGCGTGGCATTTTTCCTATTGCCAATGGAGAGTGCGTTGATTTTTCTTCCGCACATACTCTTGCCTATTGGAAATATTTTTACAAAGCTATATTTGTCGGATATGTTTTTTATTACAACATTCTGCAAATAATAGTCCGGAGCAGTATTATATAGATTAATAAAAATCACCTCGGAGAAAATTATGGATAACTTATTTGAAAAAACTTTAAAAAGCACAACGGTATATGACGGAAAGGTTCTGCACATATTGGTTGATGATGTAGAGTTACCAAACGGCAGAACATCAAAAAGAGAAATTGTAGTTCACCAAGGGGGAGTATGTGTTGCCGCCCTTGACGAAAACAACAATCTGTACTTTGTACGTCAATTCCGCTATCCTTACAAGGAGGTTGTTCTGGAGCTTCCTGCCGGAAAGCTTGAAATGGGACAAACTCCATTGGAAAACGGCAAACGTGAGCTTTTGGAAGAAACAGGCTGTGTGGGATATAACTTTATTTCACTTGGTCAAATGTACCCAAGCCCCGGTTATACAGGGGAGATTATCCACCTGTATGCCTGCCGTATAAAGTCCAAAGACAAACAACAGCTTGACGAGGATGAATTTTTAACTGTGGAAAAAATCCCCATTGAAAAAGCAATGGAATTAATTTTGAACAATCAGCTTCCTGACGGAAAATCTCAAATAGCAATACTAAAGCTTCACGCCTTGCTTAAATCGGGAAAAATCTAAACTACTACATTTTACGAAGGGGCATTACAATATATGCAGATTTTCAGAAACTTAACTCCTACAACTGAATATACCGCTGTTGCCTTGGGGTATTTTGACGGAATGCATATCGCCCACCAAAAGGTTATAAATTCCGCTGTGGAGTGCAAAAAGCAAGGGCTTACTCCCATAGCATTTACCTTTATTTCCACCCCAAAGGCAGAGGACAAGGCTATACAGATAAACACATATGAGGAAAAATGCAGACTTTTTGAGAAAGCAGGAATTGAAACCCTCTACATAATTGACTTTGAATTAATCAGAAACAAAACACCGGAAGATTTTGTAAAAGAAATTGTTAAGGGCATATTTAATGCCAAAAAAGCTTTCTGCGGTTTTAACTATCACTTCGGCAAAAACGGAGCAGGAAACACAAAGTACCTCATCAACCTTTGCAAAGGTTATGATATTGAGGTTGGAGTTTGTGAGCCTGTGCTGATTGAGGGTACCGTTGTGTCGGCAACACAGATTAGAAAGTTTTTGCTTGAGGGCAAAATTGAGCTTGCAAACAAGTTCTTAGGCTATGATTACGGAATTGTCAGCACATCTGTCGAGGGCAATCATATCGGCACTAATATTTTAGATACCCCAACTGTTAATCAGGAATTTCAGCAGGATATTGTGTTGCCCAAATTCGGCGTGTATGCTTCTATTGTTACTATCGACAACAACCGTTATTACGGTGTTTCAAATATCGGAGTAAAGCCTACAATAGGCGACAACTACTCCCCTCTTTGTGAAACCTGGCTACCTTTGTATAAGGGTGGCGATTTGTACGGCAAGGTAATTGACACAAGGCTCAAGGCATTTATCCGCCCTGAAAAGAAGTTTGACAGCTTGGAAGAACTAAAGGCGGAAATCAGGCGAAACGGCGAAACCGCTGTGGAAATATTAAGGCAAATTGATAATGGATAATGAATGACGTGTAGAAAAATTCATATATAAGTACACTTTTATTCCCGACCGAATCTATAGTCCGCCTACGGCGGATTTTGATTACCGTCGGGCAGTGAAGTATTCTGTTTAAATAAACTTGTCTGCTCGACCGCAATTTTCCATTTTCCATTTTCAATTAAAAAAACAGCTCCCTACGGAAATCCATAGGGAGCTTTCGTTATGCTATTCAGTTGGTAAAGTAAGTTTATTTAACCTTCTCTAATTTTGTACTTGGTAGTGAGTAAGCAGTCTTTTTGCCTGAGGTTACAAAGGCTCTGACGGAAACCTTGTAGGTACCGGACTTTTTAACGCTAATTGTCTTTTTTACAGAAGCTTTCTTCAACTCTTTCTTTGACAGAGTAAACTTCTTGTTGTAGGTTTTCTTTCCAAGCTTATATGTTACCAAAAAGCCTGTAGCGTCCTTTACTTTCTTGTAAGTAACCTTGATGGAGTTTTTTGCACCCTTAATTGTTACCTTTGGTGTCTTTAGGACTTTTTTAGCAACCGATTTTCCTGTTTCGATTACCTCACCGCAGTCTGCACAAACTTTGTTGCCGGTGTTACCCTTATCAAAGTAGGTAGCGGACTTTTTGCCTGTTGTAGTTGTGTTTGCGTGAACACACTCAGTTGGCTCAGTTACTGTAGGTTGTGGCTCTGTTTCTGTTGGCTGTGGGACTGTTTCTGTGGGCTCTGTTTCTTTGGTTGTTTCGGTTGGTTCTGTGTTCTCCGTTTCTTCTGTTGTCGGCTCTGTGGTTTCAGTAGAAGCCGGTGTAGATTCATAGGGATTATGATCGGTTTTCACCAAATTATTCCTTGCATTTTCAAGGTTTTTCCTTGCTGTCAATAACTCCTCCGCTGTTGCGTCGTCGTCATGATATGCTATCTGCATTGCCTCGTTATATGCTTGTTTGAATTCATAATAATTCTCATAATAAAATCCAAAATATTCAACTTCATCAATAATTGCGCTATAACTACAAAGGCAAGTCCGCAAACCGTTTCTTGCATCCTCAACGTCCATCGTTACTTCTGTTGTCGGCTCTGTAGTTTCTGACGGAGTTGTAGGTTCTGTTGCATTATAATAAATCGTTGCTCTTTTTAGATAATCATTTTCATATTCAATATCAATATTGTTCCAATCATCTTCGCTGCCTAAGTAATAAACTTTTTCTAAACTTTTACAATTATCAAATGCACCCCAGCCTATACTTCTTACACTGCCGGGTATTGTTATACTTGTTAAGTATGAACAACCGCTAAATGCATCTTTTTCTATAACATAAACACTGTTTGGGATTGTTACACTTGTTAAGTTATAGCAGTAATAAAATGCCCTAAGGCCTACCTCGGTCACGTGGTTTGGGACTGTAAAGTGCGTATCGCTCTTGCCTGTTGCGTATTTTATAAGTCTTGTTCCGAGGTCGTCATATAAATTACCGTCTATAGAACGGAAACCTGTATGATCGCTTTCAATACTTGCGTATTTGCATTTATCCAAAACATCATAACTTATACCGCCAACAAAATGTCCGTCAATTTCCATTGGGATTTTAAGGACTGTTACGTCACCAAAATAATCTGTAAGTATTGCTGTGCCGTCCTCTGAAAATTCGTACTCAAAATCTCCGCTTCTTTTTGCGTTTGCAGTTATGGGAGCAAATGTAAATAAACTTACCAGCATTAGCAAGACTAACGCAAGGGATAATGGTTTTGTGATATACTTCATAATACTAACCTCCTTTAGGATAAAAACACTTTCACACTTATAAAATTTTGGAATTATATCCTAATTTCATTATAACATAAAAGGTTAACATTAACAAGGGGGAAATAAAAATAGCAGGGAAACATTCGCTATAAAAAACATCTCGGAAAACCGAGATGTTTTTTATATAACATAATCTATGGGTAATGGGGTTTTCATTAGGTCAGCAATAGTGATGCTGTCAAAATAATCGTTGGTTATATCGTAAAACTTTTTCCACATTTCATATGTGCGACACTGTGCCTTTCTGACGCAAGGCTCTGCGTTACATTCCAAGCAGGATACAGGAGCAAGATTGCCCTCAGTAAGGCGAAGTATCTCGCCTACCTTGTAGTCGTTTGGCTCTCGCGTCAGCTTATAGCCTCCGCCCTTTCCGTGTGCGCCCTCGATTAACTTGCCTTTAATCAGCAAGGGCATAATCCTCTCTAAATACTTTAAGGATATTTCCTGCCTTTGGGCTACGTCCTTCATAGGAATATATTTCCCTTGATTATTTTCTGCCAAATCAATCAGCACTCTCAGGGCATATCGCCCTCTTGTGGATATCATCATATAAAACTTTCCTTATTCACTAAATAATGGTGTTGACAAATATCTGTCACCTGTATCAGGCAATAAAACTACAATGTTTTTGCCTTTGTTTTCCTCACGTTTTGCAAGCTCAAATGCCGCATAAGCCGCCGCACCTGAGGAAATGCCTACAAGTACGCCTTCCTTTTTGCCTATAAGTTTGCCTGTTGCAAAAGCGTCCTCGTTGCTGACAGGGATTATTTCGTCATAAATTGAAGTGTTAAGCACCTCAGGAACAAAGCCTGCGCCTATTCCCTGGATTTTATGAGGGCCTGCAACTCCTGTGGAGAGTACAGCAGAGGACTGTGGCTCTACAGCAACCACCTTTACGTTAGGATTTTTTGACTTTAGGTATTCACCTACTCCTGTTACTGTACCGCCTGTGCCTACACCGGCTACGAATATATCAACCTCGCCGTCGGTATCCTCCCAGATTTCCGGGCCTGTTGATAAACGATGCGCCTTTGGATTTGCAGGGTTAACAAACTGACCTGCAATAAAACTGTTTGGAATTTCCGAGTGGATTTCCTCTGCCTTTGCGATTGCACCTTTCATACCCTTTGCACCGTCGGAAAGCACAAGCTCTGCGCCGTAGGCTTTCATAAGCTGACGACGTTCTACTGACATTGTGTCAGGCATTACAATAATAATTCTGTAGCCTCTTGCTGCTGCAACAGACGCAAGACCTATGCCTGTGTTTCCGCTTGTAGGCTCAATAATAACTGTGTCTTGCTTCAGTATTCCTTTTTCCTCTGCTTCATCAAGCATTGACTTTGCAATTCTGTCCTTAACGGAACCGGCAGGGTTGAAATACTCTAATTTTGCAAGGACTGTAGCCTGTAAATTCTGCTCTTTTTCTATGTGTGTAAGCTCCAAAAGAGGAGTTTTTCCTATAAGCTGATCTGCTGATGTATAAATCTTTTTAGCCATTGTGTTGTCCCCCTTACTTAATTGCCTGAAAGCCCTGTTCAAGGTCTGCAATAATATCGTCAATGTGTTCTGTTCCGATAGAAAGTCTTACTGTGTTTGGCTTGATTCCTGATGACAAAAGCTCACTTTCGCTTAGCTGTGAATGTGTTGTAGATGCAGGATGAATTACAAGGCTCTTAACGTCTGCAACATTTGCAAGCAGTGAGAAAAGCTTTAAGCTTTCTGTAAATTTCTTTGCCTTTTCTGCTCCGCCCTTTATTTCAAATGTAAAGATTGAAGCCGCACCATTTGGGAAATATTTGTCATAAAGCTCTTTTTCACTTCCCTGTGCAAGGGACGGGTGATTTACTCTTTCTACCTGTGGGTGATTTTTCAAGTAATCAACAACCTTTAACGCATTTTCAACGTGACGTTCTAATCTTAATGACAGAGTTTCAAGTCCCTGCAACAGCAAGAATGAGTTAAAAGGTGAAATTGTGGCGCCCTGATCTCTCATTAAAGTAGTACGTAATTTGAGAATATAAGCAAGATTTCCGCAAGCCTCAGAGAACACTACTCCATGATATGAGGGGTTTGGCTCTGTGATACCCTTGAATTTATCGTTCTGAGTCCAGTCAAACTTGCCTGAATCTACAACCACACCGCCCATTACAGTACCGTGACCGCCGATAAATTTTGTAGCAGAATGAACAACAATATCTGCTCCGTGCTCAATAGGTCTTAAATAATATGGAGTTGCAAAGGTGCTGTCAACAATCAGCGGAATACCGTGCTTGTGGGCAATCTCCGAAACTGCCTCAATATTCAAAACATCTGAATTTGGATTTCCTAAGGTTTCAGCATATACAAGCTTTGTGTTGTCCTGAATGGCATTTTCAATAGCGGATAAATCCTTGCTGTCAACGAATGTTGTGTCTATGCCCTGTTCCTTTAATGTATTTGCAAACAGGTTGTAAGTACCGCCGTAAATATTTGAGGCTGATACAATATGGTCACCTGCTATTGCGATATTCTGTACTGCGTATGTGATAGCCGCTGCGCCTGATGCTGTAGCCAATGCACCTGCACCGCCCTCAAGGGCCGCTATTCTTTCCTCAAAGGTTGAGGAAGTTGGGTTCATCAATCTTGTGTAAATGTTACCGCCCTCAGTTAAGCCAAAACGGTTAGCTGCCTGTGCGGAATCTTTAAAAACGTAAGAGGTTGTTGCGTAAATAGGAACTGCTCTTGCATCAGTTGTTGGATCGGGACTTTCCTGTCCTGCGTGTACCTGTAGTGTTTCAAATTTATAATTACTCATTGTTAAAATCCTTTCTTAATTAAAATGTTTACTGTATGTTTTTTGTTTTTGTTTACCAACATCGACAGCAACACATTCGATTAAGACTTAGGATTGAATAGAATATAACGGTTCTTTTTGATTTCATAAAACATCACCTTTCAAAATACTGTGTAAAATAAACAACGGAGAGTTTACGCTCTCCGTTGTTACATTAAACACAGTGGAGAACTTATATCAAATAAACAATGAAAATGGGTTGATTATTTATTTGATTTATTTACCTACCAACCAAGTAGGTTGATATGATTATAGCACCGTGTTTTGAAAAAGTCAACAGTTTTTTGAAAAATTTTGGAATTTTTAACTTCCTGCGGATTCATAAGCGTGAACGCCTCTGTTCCACACTATACAGCCGACAGCCATAATTACAATACTGATTACCACAGTTCCGCCTATATTATAAAAGGGATTTGCACCCTGTGTAATGAAGTAGCTTGCAGGATAAAAGGCGGTAAATGCAAACGGAATTATGTAGGAAATTATTGTTTTTACAGCATTGTTGTAAATAGTAGTAGGATATTTTGCAAAGTCATTTACCATATAGAACATATAGGTTATGTTTCCGCTTTTCTTTATCCAAAAGGCAATTGATGCAGTTATTGTCTTGATGCCTGTGTAAATTAAAGTTGCAAACGGGATTACCAAAATAAACAAAATTACGTTAAGCACACTTAGGTTAAAGCCTACAGTAGGCAAAGAACAGGCAAGCAAAATTATGCCCATTATCAGTTCACCAAAGGCGTCAACCTGAAACTTCTCCACAATAACCGTAAACAATGTATTGACAGGACGTGTCAGGTATTTATCGAAGTCACCCTTTGCCACTATAAAGTGACCTATGCCCCAAAGGTTGTCAAAAAACAAATGGTCCAAAGCCTTTGGAATCAGAGAAAAGCCGTATATAAATAAAATCTGCTCAAAGGTCCAACCTGCCAGCTGTGGAATTTGGCTGAAAATTACATATAAAAAGAATATATTGAAAAACTGCCCCAACAAAACTCCCGAAACACCTGTCAGGAAGTCAACCTTGTACTCCATCATCTTCTTTAAATCCTGTGATATAAAAATTCTGTGAAGCTTTAAGGCACGTTTTATATTGTAAAAAAGTCGAGTGCCTCGACACCCATTCCGAGAAGAAATGTTGATATCTTCAAATCTTTTTTGCCCGACCGTTTTCCGGCAATTTCCTATTAAATCAAAAATTTTTTTGAATATCATAGCCTTAACCTCCTTGTGAGCTCAGTCGCTTTACGCAGGCGTTCCAGATTACTTTTTGCAAAAAGTAAAAGAACAACAGCCAAAAAATCTGCAAAGCGAAGCTCCATAAAATTTGCACAGGAGAGTACATACCCAAATAAATCATAACGGGATTATAGCAAAGTGAAGCAAGATTATCAGCAAGGCAGATTCCTGTAATTTCAGTTATGCCGATTTGCTTCATTATCACAGGCAGAAAAGCAGTAACTGCCTCTGTGGCATAACCCTGTTTGGTATAATTTTCGCCGATATGATAGCCTACCTCCCACGTGCCGTCATCAAAGGGAACAGCCTGCACATAGCCGATATATGTACCCTCCTTCAATGTAACAGGATACACAAGAGGGCCGTTGCCGTTTTCATATACACTCATCAAAAATTCTACGGTTTTTTCTGCCTGTTCAACAGTTTCAAAAACCTCATCGGGAACGAAACGGCGGTTGTCCGCATCAAGGGAATTCAGATGGACTGCTTCAGCCATATCCATAGTAAATTCAGTAATAATCAGTCTTTCGGTTTTAATTTTCATAGTCCTACCTCCTTTTAATTGCACAATCTTTAACTACTATACACAAAAATTAAGTATTTACCAACTATTTACAGACAAAAAAAGAGCGGTGACTACTCACCGCTCCGCGTATTTGCAAATATTAATTAGCAAAAGAATACGTCCATTTCTTTATCTTCGCCGTCAGCTACAAAATATGCTTTGCTTTCTTCAGGCTTTATGTAAATAGCGATTTCCTTTGCAGGCTGACCGTTAACAAGCTTTACGTTCTTGATAACCTCGTCGATTGAAACCTGAGCGCCGCCGAATTCAACGAATACCTCAACCTTAGTAGCTGTAGCCTTTTTAGCAGGTGCAGCTTTCTTTGTTGCAGTAGCCTTTTTAGCAGGAGCTTTCTTTGCAGGAGCTGCCTTCTTTGCAGGCTCTTTCTTAGCAGCAGGCTCAGCCTTCTTAGCTGTTGCAGCCTTCTTTGCAGGAGCTTTCTTAGTCTCTGTTGTCTTTGTTTCTGCAGCCTTTGTAGCAGCAGTTTTTGTCTCTGTTGTTTTTGTTTCAGTTTTCTTTGTTGTTGCCATATTCTTTACCTCCAAAAAATACGTAAATATATATAACGTAAGCAAATTTCTGTTTACATCGCTATTATACTAACGGGAAAATCAAAAGTCAACGAAAAATAAAAACTTTGTAGCATTGTACAATCTGTCTCTTATACACATCTGACGCTGCCGACGAAGGCTTAGGTGTA
>CAMFQG010000034.1 GCA_945980035.1 uncultured Clostridia bacterium | reverse complement strand
CTAAGCCTTCGTCGGCAGCGTCAGATGTGTATAAGAGACAGTTAGTATATAATATCTATGATTATAGTCGGTTATTTTATGCCTTTTTGAATTTTAACTAAGCTATGTAAAATAATAAATAAGAGTGATATTGATATGAATTACGATAAAGAATTACAAGTATCCAAGGAAGCTGCCGTTCTTGCCGGTAAAGAAATTTTAAAGATTTATAACAGCAGTGATTTCAGTGTTGAGTACAAGGGTGACAACTCTCCCCTTACTACTGCCGATAAGGCATCAAACGCAATTATAGTTAAAATGCTTAGGGAAAACTTCCCGGAGTACGCAATATTATCTGAGGAAGAAAAGGACAACCTGCAAAGACTTAATAACGACCTTTGCTTTGTTGTTGATCCCCTTGACGGCACAAAGGAATTCATTAAAAGAAACGGTCAGTTTACCGTAAACATTGCTTTAAGCTACAAGCACAAATCAGTTATGGGTGTAATTTATGTTCCTGTAACAGGCGAGCTTTATTACGCACAGGAAAACGGCGGTTGTTATCTTGAAGAAAACGGCGTTGTTAAAGAGCTAAAGGTTGACAAAACTCCAAAGGAAAAATCTCAGCTTAATGTTGTTATGAGCAGTTCACACGGCTGTGAGGCAATGGACAGGCTCATTGAAAAATACAACCTTACTAACCTTGTAAAAGCGGGAAGCTCCTTAAAGGGCTGTATGATAGCTAAAGGCAAAGCTGATGTTTATTACCGTCACAATCCTACTATGGAATGGGACACTGCGGCTATGCAATGTATTGTTGAAGAAGCCGGTGCAATATTTATGCAGATGGACGACACTCCTATGACATATAACAGAGAGGACAGTCTTAACTCAAAAGGCTTCTATATTATTAACGATATAAAAAACAAACTTGACTGATTTTGCGGAGTAACATATGAAAAGTAAAAAAGCAGGATGGCTTTTATCCTTTTTAAAGATAGGTTTAATAGGCTTTGGCGGTGGTACTTCGCTGATTCCTGTTATCCAACAGGAAATGGTTGAAAGCAGAAAATTAGTCAGCAAGGATGAATATGATTCCGACGTTATTGTGGCAAGTATTACTCCCGGTGCTTTACCTGTAGAAATATCAGGCTGTATCGGTAAAAGATTTGCCGGTGCAAAGGGTATGCTGTTGGCAGCGTTGTGTATAGCTTTGCCCGGTTCCCTTGCTACCGTAATACTGCTGTCGTGTATGTCGGTGCTTGACCAATCTATACTTACACAAATTGAGCTTGTGGCAATCGGTATTTCCGCTTTCATCATCTCTATGCTCACAGGCTACATCAAAAACGCTTTTAAGTGGGCAAAAAAACACAACAGGCTATTTATAGCAATCGGAATTGTGCTGGGAGTTTTCTTCTTAAACTCCGGCAAATCCGTGTTTAAAGTATTAGGGCTTTTCGGTATTGAGGGTTCGCCCTTTTTATCTATTTCAACGGTTGATATTTTGATAGTTACATTTTTTGTATTGTTTTTTACAAAGTGTAAATTTACAATACCAAAAATAATCATCAGCACCGTACTTGTAATCCCCTATATTTTATGTGTTTCAAAGGCGCAGTTTATTGATAACATTTACGTTCTTAGAAGTATCCAGTTTATAATGCTGGGACTTGCCTGTTACGGTGTTTTGTCTGACAAAAAAGACAGAAACAACCTGAAGAAAAAAGTACCTGTAAAGCCTCTGATTATGGAGGAGCTTGCGTGGCTTATATTCTTCTTGGCACTTTGTGCTCCTGCATTTTTTGTTTATCCGGAATTTCTTGACTTTATAGGCAGAGGCTTTTTGTCCTCAATCCTTTCTTTCGGCGGCGGTGACGCTTACCTTACTGTTGCGGACAGTATGTTTGTTGCTGATCAGGCCACTGCCACAATGATTGACAGCGACAGCTTCTACGGTCAAATTGTAACTTTGGTAAACGTACTTCCCGGTTCTATCCTGTGTAAAACTCTGACTGCTGTAGGATATGAGCTTGGCTTCCAGAACGGCGGTGTATTCAGCGGTTATCTGGTAGCTCTTGCAGGCTTTGTTTGCAGTATTGTAGGCTCCTGCTCCGTTGTATCCTTAGTTCAATATTTATTCATAAAAATTGAAACCTTTAAAGTATTTGAAATACTCAAAAACTGGATAAAGGTTATTATTTCAGGCCTTTTGGGCTCGGTAATTCTTTCACTGATTTTCAGCAGTCTAAAGGTAACACAGGGACAAAGTGAGCTTGTGCTTATATTTGCACTGGCTGAGTTGGTAGGAATTTATGTACTGAATTTAGTATTAGTTAAATTCACAAAAATCAATGCCGGTTTAAGAGTGTTGATTTCAAGTATTCTTGCGTTAATTATAGGTAATATAATTATCTAATTAAAAATATACACACAACATTAAGGAGTGAATTTTATGAGCAAATTGTCGCATTTGGATGAACTCGAAGCCGAAGCTATATACATTATGCGTGAAGTAGCCGCTGAGTGTGAAAAACCTGTTATGCTATATTCTATCGGTAAAGATTCATCAGTTATGCTACATTTAGCAATGAAAGCATTTTACCCTGAAAAACCACCGTTCCCATTTATGCACGTAAACACTACATGGAAATTCAAGGAAATGATTGAATTCCGTGATAAGGTTGCAGAAAAATATGGAATAGAAATGATTGAGTACATTAATCAAGAGGGTGTTGAGCAAGGTATCAACCCATTTGACCACGGCTCATCATATACCGATATTATGAAAACTAAGGCTTTGAAGCAGGCTTTGGATAAATACGGCTTTACCGCAGCTTTTGGCGGCGGCAGACGTGACGAGGAAAAATCTCGTGCAAAGGAGCGTATTTTCTCTTTCAGAAATGCCGACCACGCTTGGGACCCGAAAAACCAAAGACCTGAAATGTGGAAGCTTTTCAACACAGAAATCAACAAAGGCGAAAGCATCCGTGTATTCCCTATTTCCAACTGGACTGAGAAGGATATATGGCAATATATTAAGAGAGAAAAAATTGACATTGTTCCGTTGTATTTTGCTGCTGTTCGTCCTTGCGTAGAACGTGACGGCAACATAATTATGGTAGATGACGACAGAATGAAGTTAAGAGAAGGCGAAGAAGTTCAGATGAAGAAAATTCGTTTCAGAACTCTTGGCTGTTATCCTCTGACAGGCGGTATCGAAAGTGATGCCGAAACACTTGACGAAATCATTGAGGAAACACTAAGCTCAGTTTCTTCAGAACGTACAAGCCGTGTTATTGACAGCGACGGCGGAAGTGCAAGTATGGAAAAAAGAAAGAGGGAGGGTTATTTCTAATGAACGGTCTATTAAAATTTATCACCTGCGGTAGTGTTGATGACGGTAAATCTACCCTTATCGGTCATATGCTTTATGACGCAAAGCTACTATTTGCAGACCAGGAAAAATCCCTTATCCTTGACAGTAAAGTAGGCTCCCGTGAGGGTAAGATTGACTATTCTCTGCTTCTTGACGGCCTTATGGCTGAAAGAGAACAGGGCATCACTATTGACGTTGCTTACAGATATTTCACTACAGACAACCGTAGCTTTATCGTAGCAGATACACCGGGACACGAAGAATACACAAGAAATATGGCTGTTGGCGCTTCTTTTGCAGAGCTTGCCATCATCCTTGTTGACGCTTCACAGGGTGTACTTGTTCAGACAAGACGTCACACAAGAATCTGCTCACTTATGGGTATTAAGCATTTTGTTTTCGCAGTAAACAAAATGGATTTAATCAACTTTGATAAAAATAAATTCTCAAAGATTGAGAAAGAAATCAAAAAGCTTGTTGCTGAATTTGACTATGATTCACTGAAGATTATTCCTGTTTCAGCTACAGACGGCGATAATATTACAAAGAAATCAGAGAGAACCGCTTGGTATAAGGGCGAGTCACTTTTGACTTATCTTGAAAATATTGACGTAAGCTCCGACGATGTTGAGGACGGATTTACAATGGCTGTTCAGAGAGTATGCCGTCCTAATCATACATTCAGAGGCTTCCAGGGTCAGATTGAAACAGGTGCAATTTCCGTAGGTGACGAAATCACTACCCTACCTTCTAATGAAACCTGCCACGTTAAGGGCATTATCAATGCAGGAAAAGAAGTTGAAGCAGCCGAAAAGGGATGTGCTGTTACAATTCAGCTTGACAAAGAGGTTGACGTATCTCGTGGTTGTGTTCTTGCAAGCAAGGCAAAGCCATCTATCGGCAATCTGTTCAGAGTAAAGCTTTTATGGATGGACGATACAACTCTTGTTGCAGGTAAAAACTATATGCTAAAGTTAGGAACAAAGAAAATTCCTGCTGTAGTTATGAATATAAAGCACAAAATTGACGTTAACACAGGTGACAAAGTGCCTGTTGACGCACTATACAAAAACGAGATCGCAGAATGTGATATTTCAACTTCAGAGAAAATCGTTCTTGACGAATTCACCACTAATCCGGGACTTGGCTCATTCATTCTTGTGGACAGACTGTCGCATATGACTTCTGCCTGCGGTGTTGTTTCTCACGTGCTGAGACGTTCAGACAACCTGACATGGCACACAATGGACGTTACTAAGGAGCAGAGAGCTAACCAGAAAGGTCAAACTCCAAAGACAATTTGGTTTACAGGTCTTTCAGGCTCAGGTAAATCAACACTTGCAAACGAAATTGAGAAAAGACTTTTCTTAATGGGCAAGCACACAATGACACTTGACGGTGACAATATCAGATTGGGTCTTAACAAGAACCTTGGCTTTAAGGAATCCGACCGTATTGAGAATATCAGACGTATTGCAGAAGTTTCAAAGCTGATGAACGACGCAGGTCTGATTGTTATCACTTCCTTTGTATCTCCATATGCAAGAGACAGACAGAGAGCCAAGGAAATTATCGGTGAGGATAATGTTATCGAAGTATATGTAAGCACTCCTATCGAGGAATGTGAAAAGCGTGACGTTAAGGGACTTTACGAAAAGGCAAGAAAGGGCGATATTCCTAACTTTACCGGTATTTCAGCACCTTACGAGGTTCCTACAAATGCAGACGTTACTATTGACACTACTGACAAAACAGTAGAAGAAGCTGCTGATTACGTTTTAGATAAAATCAAAGAGTTCTTATAATATTTGCAAAGGAGATAATTATGCCAACTCTTTACCTTCATATCGGTATGCCTAAAACCGGTACGTCATATATTCAAAAATTCTTACAGGAAAACAGAAATGTTCTGAAAGAAAAAGGTTATGTGTTCCCTATTTTTCCCGAAGTACCTAATGTACTGCCTCAGAGAAATGCTCGTTTTCTTCTCCATACCTACCGTGACGAAAAGGGCAAAGCGGATAAAGCGAAAACACTGGAAATATGGAATAGTAACTTTGATTATATTTCAGAGCTTTTCACCAAGTATGACAACATGATTATGTCTGAAGAAAGTATTTGGGGATTAAATAAGAAAAACAACCGCTTTTGGAAAAAGTTGAAAAAAGAAGTTGACAACCGCGGTATTGATTGCAAGGTTATTGCTTACCTAAGACGTCAGGACCTTTTTGAGCAATCTCACTGGGCACAAAAGGTACAGGAATATGAAACCTGTACTTTCAATGAATATATCAACGGTGTTTCAAGGGACAGACTTTACTATTATACTCGTCTTAATGATATTGCCAAATTTATGGGCAAGGAAAATATCATTGTCAGAGTGTATGAAAAGCAACAGTGGGGCGGCACTCAGAAAAATCTGATTTCCGATTTCTTTGAAACTGTCGGTCTGGAATTGACTGAGGAATTTCTGCCACCTGAAAAATCCGTTGTAAATATCAGCCTTAGCGGTAAATATCTTGCTTTTAAACACTATATGAACCGTTATCCTGAAAGACAGGCAATACGGCATAAGAAAGATTGTCTGTATAAAGCCTTAGGCGAACTTGCATATCGTAATGCATCCAATACAAATTACAGCAAAAATGTATTCTTATCACAAGAGGAAACTGTTGCTTACCTTGATAAATTCAAGGAAGAAAATGAGCTTGTAGCAAGGGAATACTTAGGCAGAGAAGACGGCATATTGTTCAGGGACGAAGTAGTTGTTGATGAACAAAAGGCAGAATATACCCTTGAGGATTTTCTTGATGTTGCAAACGAAGTGTTTACTTATCAAGATGAAGAGCTTGAAAATGAAAAAGCAGTTACAAGGGAATTAAGGCAACAAATTAAGGAAAAGGATGCGCTGATTAAATCTCAGCAAAGTACTATTGATTGGATTAGCACAAGCTTTCCTAAAAAGGTTATCAGAAAAATTAAAAACACCTTCAAAAGATAATATTTCTACAACATTAAAGCCACCCCTTTGGGTGGCTTTTGTTGCGTGAGATATTAATATATACTATTTCACCGAATAGGAAGCAAATGTAAATTTAGAGCTTGACGAAGTAACGTAATAGCATAGATTATTTTCGGTAAGAGCTATATCCACTGTCTGCTGTCCGTTGCCGTCAGAGAAAACTATATTGCTGTATTCAGCAGCGTTTACAGTATATTTGTAAACTGTCTTTCCGTGAGTGCCTGTTACTTCACTTGTTGCGGTCATCTTTGTTCCGGGCCAAGCTTTTTCAACTGATGCTCCCCAACAATAAGCATAAACATTTGACCAATCTTTTATGTTTTCAAAATAGACATTATAGGTTTTTACTGCTCCGTCAACATTTGTAGGATCAACTACTTTCAAAAGCTCGTTCTGTAATTGCTGTAAGGTTGCACTGCCTGCATTGTTACGGTAAGCTTTTTTCAACGCCTGATAGCAGTCGTATGAGCTGTATCTGTAATATAGAGCAAGGTTGTCTTTAACCTCAGCGCTTATATCAGCGCCCACTGAGTAAACAGACTTTGAATTTGCTGAAGTAAATGTAGTAATTATATTTGCAATATATTGCTGAATCATTGTAGCATCAACAACATTAACCTTTCCGTCGCCGCTTACATCAGCAGCAAGCTGTTGAGATTTAGAAAGTGTAGTAATGTTGGCTACTGACCGCTGAATAGTAGAAGCGTCTAAAATATTAATATTGCCGTCTTCATTAACATCACCTAACGTATATTCAGGCGTTGTTTCCGTAGCTGTTGTAGGCTCAGTTGTTTCGGAGGTTGTTGTAGGCTCAGTTGTTTCCGTAGCTGTTGTAGGAACAGTTGAAGAATACAGTACATTCATCTTGTTGTTTGTCAAGTTAAATGTAAATGTATAGTATCCGCCTGTAGCTGTAATCTTACAGTTACCGCCACTTGCACTCATAACCCAGCCGTTTTGGGAGGTAGTTTTTGTTGTGTCGGTAAATGAACCGTTATTTCCGTACCAACCGGAGTCGCCCTTATCGGTATCGTGAATTTTAAATTCATATGTTCCTGCTGAAAGGCTTAATGATGTTGATATAACATTGGCATCATCAGTTGTATAAAACGGATTTGCAGTTGACCAGTTGTTGAATGTACCCTTCAACATAATCTTTGTAGCGTCCCCTGTTTGAACAGGAGAGGATTCTGTTGCAGTAGAAGCAGAAGTAGCTGTTGTTGCTCTTGTTGTAGCCTCTGTTGAAGACATATTCTGATAGCACTCATCAGAAGTTCTTACAAGATAACAATAATTTGGATCGTACTCATTATAGTGAAGATTTGCACCATTAAAGATAATGCCGTCATCATATACGTCAACAATATATCCCTCTGTTTCATCGGACTGGTAGTTTCTGTCAAGGGAGTTTCCTACAACCTTGCGGATACCCGCTGTGGAGCTGTCGTGAATCATCTGCCCTGAAGTACCGTTATTATCGGAATAGTTATACTGTGCAGAAAATGCAATATGTGTATGGCCTGAAATGAATATTGTGTCCTTATATTCCTCAAGCAATGCCTTGAATCTTCTTGTGGAAGCTTGACCGTCACTTAAAGGAATATCATAGTAAGGTGTGCCGTCAGTTCTGTCGCCTGCACCGTATTTGTAGAACAATGAATGTTCAATGATATAAATATTCTTGCCGTCGCCGGAGTATTTCTTTAGCAAGCCCTCTAACCAATCTAACTGTGCAGTTGAAAATTCCTCTACCCTATCCGGATAAAATCCACCCTCAAGCGACATAAAGATAAAGTGGTCGCCGTTGATTGTTTTTTCATAGTAGGCGTCTTTTGCTGTATTGTTTGAACCATCAAGTCCTGTTGCATTAATAAAGTTCTTTGTGCCTACATCGTATCCCGGCCATACGTCGTGATTACCGATAGCTTCATAAATTGGATTGCAATAATCTGACTCAGCCAGAATTTTAGAATAAATCTGCCATTCCTTAGCCTGTTTAGATGAGCTGCCGCCCTCACTGTGAGCATGGTCTCCGGCTGTTACAATAAAGTCCACATTTCTGTCGGCAGCAGTCTGTAACGCACTGCTCCAATGCTCCTGACAATATTTGTAGGCATTGTTTGTGCTGTCAATATGAATGTCGGAATATACCGCAAAGCTGTACTGTTTCTGTGTGGATAGCCTTTTGCCGGAGGGAATAGTATAAACCGCTGAAGCATTTGCTACAGTTTTATTAGTAGGAGTTGATGTTGATTTAATAGCAATCAGCTTTGTAGCGTTTACAGGAATTGCTGTTTGAGCAAACGTATTATATGTAGCGGATGATGAGCTGACAGTTAACTTTGCAATTTCTGTATAGCCGTCAAGCGCTTTCACGTCGTCTGCCCAATAAAGGTAATAAGTACCTGTGGGAGCAGTCAGTGTAATTGTTCCCTGTGCATATCCGGGATCTGCACTGTTATTACCGCTAAAACTGTATGATATAGTAGCAGTAGCTGCACTTACCATTGTTGTAGAAACAAAAGCTGTTGCAACAATCAGAAGTGTCAGCAAAACCGCCATAATTCTTTTTGTTTTCACTGTGTTTTCCTCGTTTCTCAATAGAGGTCACCAAATTTGGTGACCTCTATTTTAATGAATTGATACTATAATTTACCAAGAACCGCAGGTATATTTACCCTCAGAATCTGTACTCTCGGGATAGAACCCTGTTTCAGCTCCTGTAAATACCAAGTCAACAGTTTGTGTTGTGCCGTTAGTAAATATTATGTTACTTCCTACCGGAATATCAATAGAGTATTGATTTTGACCGTAATCATTCTGGCCAACCAAGGTCATTTCGTCACCGGGCCATGCAGGAGACTCTCCGTCCATCCAGTGGTAACAATAAATTGTACCGCTCCAGTTACCTGAATTAGAGAACAATACAGTCTTTGTTGTACCGACAGGAGTTGTTGGTAAAATCGGAACTGTTGGCAGAGATGGTGAAGTTACCACAGTTGCCTGAGTAGGCTGAGTAGTTGGCTGGGTTGGCTTAGTAGTAGCCTGTGTAGGTTGAGTTGCCTCTGTAGGAAGCTCAATTTCAAACTCCTCGCCTATCGGTTGTGCAACAGTAATATCTAAAAGATATCTCTGAATATATGAAGCGTCCTTAATACTTACTTTGCCGTTCTTGTCAACGTCAGCGGTTTTCATACTGATTGCATTGAATGTTGTCCATTCTGCAAGATACTGCTGGATATATGTTACATCCAGGATAGTAATTGTGCCGTCGTTGTTAGAATCGCCAAGCTTATATTTCTTAGGCTCAGTCGGCTTTGTAGTTTCTGTTGTAGGTTCAGTTGTTTCAGAAGTAGGCTGTGAACCGGTTTTATACAGGTAAACAACATTTGTTACACCCGGTGCACAGAAACCGGCGGCATTTGCAGGCTCTCTTACTAATGTACCGAGACTGTCGTCGCCTGTAGTTGAATAAGAATCTGTGTTTTTCTTAATATCAGATGTAATGTAGTCAGCCTTTAGCTTTTTACCTGTATCAATGTCAATATATGATGTGTTAACTGTTGAGTAATACTGAACAGTTTTGTTAAATACCCAACACTCGCCTGCTACTGCGTAACCCGGTTCGTTTTGTCCCGGTTCCTGTCCCTGTCCTGTTGCACCGTGGAACATAACCTTACAGGAAGCTACCGGAATATCTATTGTGTACCAGCCGTCGCTGCCAAGTGTCATAATAGCAGGGCTGTTCTTGTTAGTATTCCAAGCGCCTAAAGGCTCTTCACCGTCGTCTGTATAAGCATAGCAGTAAACTGTTGACCAGTTCTGTGACTTAGCATAGTGAACTCTTACAACCTGTGAATCAAGAGGCTTGTAGGTAAAGTTAATGGTAGTATCGCTACCGCTGAATTTACCTGCTGTGCCTTCAGGGTATTTATCGGTATCAAGTTGATAGCCCTCTATTGAGCATACAGGAACGCTAAACTCTGTACCCTTTTCAAGCTCATAGCTCATACTTGGAGTTAGAGTTTTATTATTCTGATCAACATAATTAACCTTTAAAGTGCCGATTGTTTTACCGTTTGAGGTGTAATAGTAGTTTACGGTAGTATCACCTGTAAATGTACCGGAAGCATTACCCTCTGTATTTGATAAATCGTTGTTCTTTAATATATCCTTATCCTGTAAAGCGTGGTAGGTTGTACCGATTTTGTATTTAGCAGTTGTAGTTTTTGCAACCGTACCGTTTACATAATGGTTAGTAGTCAGAGTACCGTACTTGTAATTGTTGCTGAAATCCTTAAATGAGGATGACTCAACAAGAATTGCACCTGAACGTGCAGGAATTGAGTAAGAGCCTGATGCCTTGCCTAAGCTCTTAACACCTGCTTCGTTAGCGTTAGCAACAATGTCCCAGTTTCCTGAGAGAGTAACTGACTGAGCAGATGAACTGTTGTTCATCAAAACAGCTACCTTGCCCCACTCGTTAGCCTTGTTAGCTGTGTTGTTGTTGATTGTATAAGCAATTACACTGCCGGAAGAGGATATAAAGCTCATTGTATTTTTAGATGTTGTACTGTCATCACCAAACGGTGTGTAAACATCCATAATCTGGTTTAGACCTCTGTAGTATGCAACTGTATTTGCGTAAGTCTTAACTCTTGACCAATCTAATTGGTTAATTTCATCACTTGAGTTGTAGGAGTTTGCCTGTCCTTTCTTTGTACGTGCAAACTCTGTACCTAACTGCATAAAGCTGTAGCCCTGAGATGTCATATTAAGTACACCTGCAAGCTTTAGCTGGCTTGTATATTGGTCAGCTGTGCTGTTAGCATTTGGGTTTGTGCTTACGGATTTTTTACCCTCACCGGAGGAAGTATAACCACCTGTGATTCTATCCCACAATGCAAGGTCATCGTGACATTCCATATAGTTTACGGTTTTTGTGTTATCGGAGGACTGGATAATGTTAGCCTTGATACCGTTTACAACATCGGCAGTCTTTGTTGTAGTACCGCCAACCCAGCCTGCAGCAGCTGCTGTGTTTTTCTGTAAGGTTACGTTTGTAGCTGCCTGAATCCATTTGTCGGAGAACATGCCGATACCTGACATAAGCTTGCTTGCGTTGCCGGGTACGGCAGATGGAGAAGAAAGTGTGCTGCCGCCTGCCCAAGGCTCACCGTACATAATAATCTTGTTGGAAACCTTATTCAGCTCTGTACGAGCAGCATTAAGTGTATCTGTATCTATACAACCCATAAGGTCAAAACGGAATCCGTCAATGTGATATTCATCTACCCAATAACGAAGTGACTGAACGATAAAGTTACGTGTCATCTGGTTTTCAGAAGCAAGCTCACAGCCCTGACCGGAACCGTCGTTGTACTGAGTAGCACTTAACATTCTGTAGTAGTAGCCGGGAACAGTCTTTGTAAAGCAAGAAGCTTCATAACCTGCAGTGTGGTTATAAACAACGTCCATAATTACAGTGATGCCTCTGTCGTGCAAAGCCTGTACCATTTGCTTAACTTCATTAATTCTCACGTTACCGTCGTATGGGTCGGAACAATATGAACCGTCAGGAACATTGTAGTTCTTTGGATTGTAACCCCAGTTACGTCTTGTTTCGGAAGCGCCGTTGATTTCGTCAACCTGGTCATAATCTGCAAAAGGCATCAGCTGTACTGTATTGATGCCCTGCTCAACGAGGTAATCGATACCTGTAGAAATTGCATCTGCACTTGTATCACTGTTCAGTTTAGTACCGCCCTCTGTAAAAGCAAGATAGTTGCCGCGATTCTTTTCACTGATACCGGATTTTGGATCGCAGGAGAAGTCACGAATATGTATTTCCCACACAGCTGACTGTGTCAGATTGTCACGTAATACGTGCTTGTCGTTTTCCCAACCCTCAGGGTCAGTGCTGTCAAGGTCAACTACCATACTTCTGTCACCGTTACAGCCAACAGCCTTAGAATAAATATCCTGAGTTTCATTTGTTTCAATCTGGCCGTTTGTGTTAGCGGCAGTTACAAGGTATGTGTAGTATATGTTCTTATAGTCGCCTGTAAGCTGTACAGACCAAACGCCCTGAGAGCCTTTAGTCATATCGTATGTACCAATGACACCTGCGCCGTTTTCACGGTCGGTACCTGTCTTGTACAACTTTAGCTGAACCTTGGTAGCCGCCGGAGACCAAACCTTCCAGGTTGTGGCAGACTTAGTATATGTACAACCTAAGTCGTTGCCTGAATAAATCTGGTTGGAGTACTTGCCTTGGTTATAAAAGGCTCCTGTTCCTGCTTTGTCTGTTTCTGCAGCACCCACTGTAACGATAGCAGATGTTGCAAGAATAACAACAGCAAGCAACAGAGAAATCACTTTTTTTGATTTCACTCAAATCAACTCCTAAACTTTTACACATAGTAGTGTATTATTCCTTATCATTTTACCAAATTACAGATAAATAAATATTCTGATACGGAATTATAAAAAGTGCATACTAACTGAATTTTCCATTGTTTTTTTGTGCATATTTACATTGAATATTAATAAGGTAAAAAGTCTATAGACTATACACTCATTTCAAGAAGAAAAGTCGAAATTCTCAAGCCTTTTTGCCCCGGCATTTTGAGAATTTTGCAGAGGACTTTAAGCCATTTCAATACACTTGTAGAACGATTTTTCATATGCTATAATTAAATCGGTGATTATATGATTTGCAATTTGTGTCCACGCAGTTGTAACAGCCTGCGTTTTGAAAGTCACGGCAAGGGATTTTGTCAAATGGGATATTTGCCAAAGGTGGCAAGGATTGCTCCCCATATGTGGGAGGAGCCGTGTATAAGCGGAACTAAGGGTAGCGGTGCAGTGTTTTTCAGCGGTTGCACACTTAGGTGTGTGTTCTGTCAGAATTACGAAATATCCGCCAAAAACTTTGGAAAGGTAATCTCAATAAATCAGCTTGCAAAGGAGCTTGAAAAATTGGAAAATATGGGAGTACACAACATAAATCTTGTGTCCCCCACCCCTTATGTAGATGCAATTATCGAAGCATTTGAAATTTACAGACCGAATATTCCCATTGTTTATAATTGCTCCGGTTACGAAAAGGTTGAAACACTAAAAAAATTAGAGGGTTATATAGACATATACCTGCCTGATTTTAAGTACAGCGATAACGATTTGGCAAAGAAATATTCCTGTGCCGATAATTATGTTGAAATCACTACAAATGCCATAAAGGAAATGCTACGACAAACAGGAAAGCCTGAGTTTGACAGTCAGGGCATTATGAGAAAAGGAACAATCATCAGGCATCTTCTTCTACCGAATCACGTAAAAAACAGTATTGGTGTTATTGACATTTTAAGGGATAATTTTGATGACTATCTGCTGAGCCTTATGGGACAGTACATACCTTGTGGAAAAGCTACTGAAACGGAAAAGCTAAGCCGTACCGTCACAAAAAGAGAATACAAAAAAGTTGAGGACTATGTAATAGAATGCGGAATCGACGGCTTTACACAGGAATTAAGCTCCGCTGACGAAAAATATATACCAAATTGGAATTATAAATAAAAACAGCTAACTGAAAAAACAGTTAGCTGTAATTTTTTATTTTGCAAAATCTACCGCACGTGCCTCGCGGATAATATTTACCTTTATCTGACCGGGATACTCAAGGTCTTCCTCAATCTTACGGCAAATTTCTCTTGCAAGAGGTATCATTCGTTCATCATTTACAACCTCCGGCTTTACCATAATTCTAATCTCACGGCCTGCCTGAATAGCAAATGAATTTTCAACGCCCTCAAATGAAGAAGCAACCTCTTCAAGCTTTTGCAGACGTTTAATGTAGTTTTCAAGATTCTCACGTCTTGCACCGGGACGAGCTGCAGAAATGGCATCTGCTGCCTGAACGATGCAAGCTACGATTGTTTTCGCCTCAACGTCACCGTGGTGAGCGTGAATAGCGTGAATAACTGCGTCGCTTTCCTTATACTTACGGGCAACCTCTACGCCAAGCTCAATATGGCTTCCTTCCATTTCGTGGTCTAAAGCCTTACCGATGTCATGGAGAAGTCCTGCACGTTTTGCAACCGTTGGGTCAATGCCTAACTCTGAAGCAATCATACCGGAAATATATGCAACCTCCAGAGAATGGTCAAGGACATTCTGTCCATAGCTTGTACGGTAACGAAGCTTACCGAGCAGCTTAACAAGCTCAGGGTGGATACCTCTGACGCCTGTATCAAGAACAGCACGTTCACCGCTTTGTTTAATCTTTGCGTCAACCTCACGGCGAGCCTTGTCAATCATTTCTTCAATTCTTGCAGGATGAATACGACCATCTGCAATTAGTTTTTCAAGAGCTACTCTTGCTACCTCACGTCTTACAGGCTCAAAGCTTGAAAGCGTGATAGCCTCCGGTGTATCGTCGATAATCAAGTCAACACCTGTTGCATTTTCGATAGCACGGATATTACGGCCCTCTCTACCGATAATTCTGCCCTTCATCTCGTCATTTGGCAAAGCAACTACGGAAACAGTTGCCTCTGAAACCTGTTCGGAAGCCAAACGCTGGATTGAAAGGGAAATAATGTTGCGAGCAAGCTGTTCGGACTCGTCCTTTAACTGCTCCTCATAAGCTAAAATCTTAACAGATTTTTCGTGGTTAAGCTCGCTGTCAAGCTGTTCAAGCAAATATGCCTTAGCCTGTTCTGCGGTATAACCTGAGATTCTTTCAAGCATTTCGAACTGACTTTTCTTAATCTGTTCAACCTCTGCCATTTTGGAATCTACTTCTTTTAATTTCTTATTAACTTTTTCTTCCTTAACTTCAAGATTGTTAATCTTTTTGTCAAGGTTTTCCTCTTTTTGCTGAATACGTCTTTCCTGACGTTGAACATCCTTACGTCTGTCAGAAAGCTCTTTTTCGCTTTCATTACGCAGGCGGTGTACCTCGTCTTTACCTTCAAGAATTGCCTCTTTTTTCTTAGCCTCGGCTGTTTTCATAGCCTCTGAAACAATCTTGTTAGCCTCTTCTTCAGCACTGCCAATTTCTTTTTCAGCTACATTTTTTCTGTAAGCAATACCCCCAAATACGCCTATTACTCCGCCCAGTATCAGGGTTGCCACAGCAATGATAATAGAAATTTCTATTGGCATTTTTGACACCTCCTTGATTTGATATTTTTTAGTATTCTACTAATAAAAATCAACTCTTACGGTGCCGTTAAGAAAGATATTTAGTTTCTGTCTCTTATACACATCTCCGAGCCCACGAGAC
>CAMFQG010000033.1 GCA_945980035.1 uncultured Clostridia bacterium | reverse complement strand
CAATTAACCTATTTTTTTGTTTTTTAGTCTGTCTACTTGACAGGGGGCACATTAGTTTTATGCCTTGGTGCGGTTTTATGTAATAATATAAAGTTAAATAAAGTTAAAAGTATTAATCTTCATTGTTTTTGTCGTTATTAAAGTTAAAGAACATTATCCAGAACAGCACCCCTGCAAGGGCAAGGGCACAGCCTAAGCTCGTGTAAAATACAGCGATTATCAAAAACATTACCATTCCCAACAGGAACAGATGAGTATGTACCTTGCCAAGAGCAGTAACCCCTGTATAACCGTTTAGTTTTGTAAATTCCCTGTAAAACACACCCCCGACCATGGCGAGTATGGCGTAAATTAAAGAAATGTTTAAATATTTTTTTATTTGTTTTCCGCCCTTTCAAAATCTTTGTTTTTTAATTCGACGATTATCGCCTTTTTAGTTTATATATATTCTATATCTTTATAATCACAATGTAGATAAAAATTTTTGCCCACCAAAAGGACTTGCAAGGGATTAGCTTTGCAAGTCCTTTTTGAATATTGCTACTCCGCTTTGTCGGAGTCGGCTTTTGTTTTGTGAACTGTTCCGAAAGGATGCTGTGGGGGTGCATAAACAGAGTAAAGTTTCAGGGGGATATTTCCGATGTTTTTAATGTTATGCCAAGTGCCGGCAGGAATCATAATGGAATAATCACTGTTTCCTTTTTGATGATAGGTTAATTTTTCCTTGCACTTGCCCATCATAATATCAGCGCAACCGCTTTCAATCCTCAAAAACTGGTCGGTGTGGGGATGCATTTCAATGCCGATTTCTCCCCCTACAGGAATACTCATAAGAGTCACCTGTAGATTATCAACTGTCCACAATGCAGTCCTGAAATTTGAATTTGACCTTGCTAGGCGATGAATATTTACAGCAACAGGCTCTCCGCCGTAATCCCTTATTTCAGACATATTTTCCCGGCATCTTTCTTTGTGCATATAAATCACCTCAAAATATTTGCTCATTAAACAGTCTATGCCCAACAGGTTGTTTGTGTGATAAATTTCTACAACATAGGGAAAAGCAAAAAATAGAACAGGGATTATAGTGTACCTTGAAACAAATTTTGTTTTTAAAGACATATGGACAAATTAGTAGTATAATAAAAAATATTTTACAGTTATGCACTAAATAAGAGATTTGATTTGTGTTAGTTAGTGAAGGGAGGTTGAGAGATGTTTATTCAAAGCGAGGAAAATTACAATCAGATTGTTGAAGAATTTTCCAATATGATTTACAGAATTGCATATCAAAATCTGTGTAACATTTCCGATGCAGAGGATATTGTCCAGGAGGTCTTTTTATCCTTGCTGAAATCGAGGGAAAAGGATTTTACTGACAAGGAACATCTTAAAGCCTGGCTTATCAAGGTTACCGTTAACAAGTGTATTAATTTTCGCAAATCCTTTTGGAAACAAAATACTGTACCTTTAGAGGAACAGACGCTCTCTTATACAGATGAGGAAAGGACGGTTATGGACGAGGTTATGAAGCTTCCCTCGGATTACCGTAATATTATTTACCTTTACTACTATGAGGGATATACAATCAAGGAGATAGCGGAAATTCTGGGCAAAAAACAAAATACCATTAATTCAAAGCTGCAGCGTGGTAGGAAAAAGCTCAGAGCAGAACTTGAGAAAGGAGAAACCTATTATGAAGAAAAACAGTTACATAAGTGCAATGGATAAAACTGCATTAAACGATAGTCAGAAAGACAAACTGAAAGATTTGTATAATGCGGTGAACAATCCTACGGAGGATAAAATTATGAGTATTAAAGAAAATAAAAAGACAAGAAGAAAGCCCCTTGCTGTGGTTGCAGCAAGTCTTGCGTTGATAATTGGTATAGGAGCATTTTCCTTTGCAATGCCTAAAAGTAATAACAGCTTTATGTTGACGGTTAATGCGGCAGAGCTGACAGAGGGAAAGTCGGTGCTTGCCGATACATCAGCCTTTGGCTTTGCCGTCAGCGAGGGTGATGACAACCTTGACTATTATTCAATTGATTTTCCTGTAAAATATGAGGGAGATAATATCAAGTCAGTAACATATTCCATAAATAAAGGACGCTTTGAATTATATAGGTTTGACGATAGTAATGAAAGTGATGAAAAAAAGATTGCAGATTATCAAGAATCGGATACCAAGGCAGAGAATGAGGAAAATATATATTACTCAATACCTTATGAAAGTGACGCAATTTCCAGTTCAGAAGATGCTAAAGTAGATTCATCCTATTACAAAACCAAAAAATTCACCGTAGGCTATGATGACCAGAAAAACAGCCAACAATATATATACATTACCGGTGACAGTAAGCACCTTACAAAACAGGAGTCAGATGAAGTGAAAAAGGCATTTTACGGTAAGTTTTTGCTTGAGAGAAAAAAAGCAGCCTTTGATAAGCTTTTAGGTGACTTGATTATTACAAGCACTATTAATTTTAATGACGGTACTACAGAAACCCAAAATATTAAGATCGGCACAAAAATTGTGGACTACAAAGAGGCAACAACAGACGAAATTCCTTTGGAAAAGCAGGGCAGTATACTTGCCTTTACCTTTGAATTGGTATAATCACGAGGTCATCCGCTCGATTGCGGATGACCTTATGTGCGTAATGCTGTTTTGCCAAAATAATCGTGATTAATCAGCATTTTTATTGACAAGCGGTGGTATTTTTGGTAGAGTAATACTATACTTTTTATGAGGTGATATTATGACTCCGTCAAGTGAAAAAACTCAATTAAAAACAACAAAAGAGAAAATTCAGTGGTTTCTTGATGAGATAGACAGCTATAAGGAAGAAATGGGCAAATGGTATTCGGTTTTATTTCGCAGAATTTTGCCGATAGTCCTGTTTATAATGCCCTTGTTTGCAGAATGTAAGTTTTTCTATCAATTTATTGCAGACAGATATTTAAGCGGTATTTTTGATTCAACAGACCTTACCCCTGTTTATGTGCTGTGGCCTATTTCACTTTTAATATTTACCGTAATTTTGATTTTCTTACCCCGTTTCGGTACTTTCTGCGAGTTTGTTTTAGGACCTTTCTACATTGTGCTTGCGTTTAAGATGTCCTACATAAACACAGCCTTCGGTTACTTTACTATAATTTCCGTTTCCGTATTTATGTTTATGAAGTTAGTTTTCTTAATTTTTGAGATTATGTACAGAATTGTCTTCCGTGGAGAAAAGGCGCCAAAGGCATATCAGGGGGACGACGACATTGTTTTTTAGGAAATTTTCAAAAAAATTTCCAAAACCCTTGCATTTACAGTAATTAAGTGCTATAATTCTAACGATGAATAATTTTAGTAAAAGGAGTGAGCTTCGGGGCTCGCTCCTTTGTATTTACTGCACAGATTTCTGTTGTACGTAAAAGGAGGAATTATATGGCGGAAAAAAAGGGTAATACTGTCCAAAGAGTTTGGGACATAGTTGAGCCTATTGTAAATGAGCATAACCTGAATTTATGGGACGTACGTTTTCTAAAGGAAGGTGCGGATTGGTTTTTGAGGGTTTATATCGACTGTGAAGAGGGCATCAACATAAATCATTGCGAGGAAATTTCCCGTGCAATCGAAGAGCCCCTTGACAGGGAGGATCCAATCGACAAAAGCTATATCTTGGAGGTTTGCTCTCCGGGACTTGAAAGGCCTCTTGTGAGAGACGAACATTTCACACAGTTTATCGGTGCAGACATTATGGTTAATATGATAAGACCTCTTGAGGGAATCGGTAAGGAATTCAAGGGAGTTTTGGTTGACTATAATGACGGCAATGTTACAATAGAGGACCACAGCGGTGAAAATCAGGTTGTTATCAACAAAAAAGACGCCGCTTGGATTAAATTAGATGACTTTGATTTATAAGGAAAGGATGAATTGGAAAAATGAACAATAAGGAATTATTTACAGCACTTTCTTTGCTGGAAAAAGAAAAAGGAATACCAATGGATTATATGATCGAGCAAATCGAGAGAGCTATCAAGGTGGCTTGTAAGAATTCATACGGCGGAAATGACAACGTGATTTTCAAGATTATTCCTGAGAAAAACACATTTGATGTAAAGCTTGTTAAAACAGTAGTAGAAGAGGTTGAAAATCCTGATTTTGAGATTTCTCTTGAAGAGGCTCAGCAAAAGCGTAAGCGTGCCGCTTTAGGCAAGGATTATGAAATTTCCTTAGATCCGAAACAGCTTGGCAGAATCGCTGTACAGACCGCAAGAAGTGTTATCCGTCAGGGTATCCGTGACGGCGAAAAGGGCCAGATGCTACAGGAATTCAAGAGCAAGTTAGGCGAGCTTGTTACTGCAACCGTTGAGAAAATCGACCCCCAAAGCGGTGTGGCTATTATCAAGATAGGCAAGTCTGCCGTTACCTTGCCAAAGTCTGAACAGGTTGGCGAGAGAGTATTGCAGGAGGGTGACCAGATTAAAGTATTGGTTGCCGATATTAAGGATAACGAGCGTGGACCTCGTGCTATGGTTAGCCGTACAAGTCCCGAGCTTGTTAAGAGATTGTTTGAGCAGGAAGTTCCTGAAATTTATGACGGAACAGTTGAAATCAAATCTATCTCCCGTGAGGCAGGAAGCAGAACAAAGATGGCTGTGTATTCCAACGATGAAAATGTTGACGCTATCGGCTCCTGTATCGGTACACGCGGTGACCGTGTAAATGAAATTGTTGACGAGCTAGGCAACGAAAAAATCGATATTATTGAATACAGCGATGATCCGATTAAGTATGTAGCGGCTGCACTTTCTCCTGCAACTGTTATCAAGGTTGATATTCTTGACGAAAGTGAAAGAAAGTGTAAGGTTACCGTTCCTGACGGACAGCTTTCTCTTGCTATCGGCAACAAGGGCCAGAACGCACGTCTTGCCGCACGTCTGACAGGCTGGAAAATCGACATCAGACCTGAGTCGGGTTTTTACGGCGAAGATGAAGAAACAGAGGAAGAAACTGAAGAATAATATATTTTCGGAGGTATTGCATTGAAACAAAAGAAGATACCCTTACGCAAATGTACAGGCTGTGGGGAAATGAAGCCTAAAAAAGAGCTTGTACGGGTGGTAAAGGCTCCTGACGTTAAGGACGAAAACGGTCAGGTTATTACAAAGGGACAGGTAAGCCTTGACTTAACCGGCAAAAAGCCCGGCAGAGGCGCATATGTTTGTAACAATATCGGTTGTCTTGAAAAAGCAATAAAGGCAAAAAGGTTTGAACGTGCCTTTTCCACTGCAATTCCTCAGGAGGTTTTTGACGGCATAAAAGAGGAGATGGAAAATTTTGAATGACAGAATTTTGAGCTTTCTCGGATTATGCCGACGTGCAGGAAAGCTGACGCCCGGCAATGATGCTGTTATCGACGAGGTTACAAAGGGCATATCAAAGCTTGTTATAGTAACCTCAAATATTTCAAAAAATACTGAAAAAAAGATTCTTTTAAATTGCCACAGATGTAACGTAAAGGCTTTAAAGATTAACAGAACAACCGATGAGCTGAGCTATGCAATCGGCAAGTTCAGCGCTGTTGTATCTGTTCAGGACAGTGGATTTGCCAAGAAGCTTTCAGAGCTTATTGAAAATGAGAATCAGGAGGTAAATGCTTATGATTAAATTTAAGGTAAAAGAAATTGCCGCTAATTTTGATGTAAAGAGCAAAAAAATTACTGAGATATTAGAGGAAAATTGCGGTGTTTCCAAAAAGTCTGCCGCATCATTGGAAACAGAAGAGCTTAATATGATATTCGACGTTATGACACAGGAAAACGCAGTGGAGGATTTATCCGCATATTTTGCTGTTCGTGACAAGGCTATTGAAAAAATGGAACAGGAAGCCGTTGAAGAGGTTGTTGAGGATAAACCAAAGAGCAAGGCTATTCCTGTAGAAATTGAGGTTGAAGAAAAACCGGCTCAAAAAGCAAAGAAAAATGATAAAAAATCTGTGGGCAAAAAGAAAGAGCCTGAAAAAATGGTTAATACTATTACAGAGGAGTATTCCGACCACAGATCAAACCGCAGAGTTATCGACACTCGTCAGTCAAATGTTGACGTTGAGAAGTACAATCAGAAATACGACGATATGGCTAACGATAAGCTGCGCCGTAATCAGGATACAAGCAAAAAGCAGAAGTTTACAAACCGCGCTCAAAAGCAAAAGGCAAGACGTGGAGGTAAACGTGAAACTGAACAGCAAAGACTTGCAAGAATTGAGAAACAGCGCAAGGAAAGAGTGCTTACAATTACTGTTCCCGATGAAATTGTTGTTTCCGAGCTTGCGTCACGTCTGAAGGCTACGGTTGCAGAGGTTGTTAAAAAGGCATTTTTAATGGGCTCTATGATTACAGCCAACGACGTAATCGACTTTGATACAGCGGAAGTAATCGCTTTGGAATTCAACGCAAAGGTTGAAAAAGAGGTTGTGGTTACAATCGAAGAGCAGATTATTGACGACAGTGAAGACGATGATACAAATCTTGTAGAACGTGCGCCTGTAGTTGTAGTTATGGGACACGTTGACCACGGTAAAACCTCTATCCTTGACGCAATCCGTCACGCAAATGTAACCGAGGGCGAAGCAGGCGGTATTACTCAGCATATCGGTGCTTACCGTGTACAGATTAACGACAGACCTATTACCTTCCTTGATACACCGGGACACGAGGCGTTTACAACAATGCGTGCAAGAGGTGCTCAGGCTACAGATATTGCTATACTTGTTGTTGCCGCAGATGACGGTATTATGCCACAGACAGTAGAGGCTATTAACCATGCAAAGGCTGCAGGCGTAAGCGTAGTAGTAGCTATCAACAAAATGGATAAAGAGGGCGCAAACCCTGACAGAGTTATGCAGCAGCTGACAGAATACGAGCTTGTTCCTGAGGAATGGGGCGGTGACGTTATCTGCGTTCCTGTTTCTGCAAAGACAAAAATGGGACTTGATGACTTGCTTGAAAACGTACTGCTTGTTGCAGATATGAAAGAGCTTAAGGCTAACCCTGACCGTCAGGCAAAGGGTATTGTAATTGAAGCAAGACTTGACAAGGGCAGAGGTCCTATTGCAACCGTACTTGTTCAAAACGGTACTCTTAACGCAGGCGACGTTGTTGTTGCCGGTACCTGCTTAGGCAGAGTAAGAGCAATGACAAATGACAAGGGAGAAAAGGTTAAGAGCGCAGGTCCGTCAGTTCCTGTAGAGATTATCGGTCTTGACGAGGTTCCTGTGGGCGGTGATATTTTCAACGCAGTAAGCAACGAACACCTTGCCCGTCAGCTTGTTAACCAGAGAAAGAACGAGAAGAAAGAGGAAATCTTTAACGCACAGACTAAGGTTACTCTTGACAACCTCTTTGACCAGATGAAGCAGGGCGAAATGAAGGAGCTTAAAATTATTGTTAAGGCTGACGTACAGGGCTCAGTTGAGGCAGTAAGACAGAGCCTTGAGAAGCTGACAAATGACGAGGTAAGGGTTCACGTAATTCACGGTGCCGTTGGTGCTGTAAATGAAAGTGACGTTATGCTTGCAAATGCTTCCAACGCAATTATCGTAGGCTTTAACGTAAGACCTGACGCAAGTGCCGCTAACAGTGCTGAACGTGACGGCGTAGATATGCGTCTGTACCGTGTAATTTATGACTGCATCGAGGAAATCGAGGCGGCTATGAAGGGTATGCTTGCTCCTAAGACTCGTGAGGTTGAGCTGGGAACAGCAGAGGTAAGAAACGTAATCAGAATCAAGAGCATTGGTATGATTGCAGGTTCATATATTACAAAGGGTAAAATCCAGCGTAATGCCAAGGTGAGAGTTGTTCGTGACGGTATTATTATTGCGGATGACACTATTGCTTCCCTACAGAGATTTAAGGATGCAGTAAAGGAAGTTGCCGAGGGTTATGAATGTGGTATCGGACTTGAAAAGTTTAACGACATTAAAGAGGGCGATATTTTCGAGGTTTACGATATTGAGGAATACCGTGACTAAATAAATTAAGCCTTCCTCATTTTGGGGAAGGCTTCATATTAAATATAGGAGAATTATTATGGCAGGACATAGAATTGAGAGAACAACCGAGGATATTAAAAGAGAATTGACTGCTATTTTCCGTCAGCTAAAGGACCCCAGGGTTAAGGATACATTCCTGTCAATTATCCGAGTTGACGTTACAAACGACCTTTCCTATTGCACAGTTTATGTCAGTGCTATGGAGGGACTTGAACGCAGTAAGCAAGCCTGCAAGGGACTTGATTCTGCATCAGGATTTATCCGCAGGGAGCTTGGTATGAGATTAAAGCTAAGACACGTTCCGTCCCTTATTTTCAAGGCTACCGACAGCATCGAGTACAGTGCTAACATTTCTAAAATTCTAAACGATTTAGACATTAAAGATTATAGTGAGAAAGAAAATGACGATTGAACAGGTTGTTAATTTTTTAAAGACAAATGATAATTTTGAGATTTTAACTCACAACTATCCTGACGGTGATTGCCTTGGCTCAGGTTACGGCCTTTGTCTTGCTTTGCAACAGCTGGGCAAAAACGCAAGGGTTATTACAACCGCGCTTCCAAAGGACTTTCAGTTTCTGCTGAAAGGCGTAAAGGAGCAGGATTTTAAGACAGAGTGTGTTGTTTCCGTAGATGTTGCCGATGAGCAGTTGTTAGGGTGTAATCAGGAAAAGTATATGGGCAAAATTGACTTGTGCATTGACCACCATAAGTCAAACCGAGTTAATTCACCGTTGAAATTTGTTGACGAAAAGGCTGCGGCGGCAAGCGAAATAATTTACAGAATTTTGACTGAAATGGGTGTAACCCTTACACAGGAAATTGCAAACTGTTTATATACAGGAATTTCCACCGATACAGGTTGCTTCCGCTACACAAACACCACCGCTTCAACCCTGCGTATAGCGGCGGATTTGCTGGAATTAGGCTGTGACAGTGAATATATTAACAAGGTAATGTTTGAAACAAAGTCCAAGAAACGCGTAGAGCTTGAAAAGGAAATTTACGACAGTATGATTTTCTGTTGTGATGATAAATGCGCTATAATTTACACCACCCTTGAAATGACAAAAGGTCTTGAGGACGAGGACACAGAGGGAATTTCCTCTATTCCACGTCAGATTAAGGGTGTAAAAATGGGCATTACAATCCGTGAAAAGCCTGACGGTATTTATAAGGTTTCCGTTCGTACCAACGACGGCTTGGACGCTTGTAGGTTTTGCAAGCAGTTTGGGGGAGGCGGTCATGCCGCCGCTTCAGGCTGTACACTCAACGGCGATTTGCAGAGCGTTATTGACACATTAATTGAGGCGGCGGAAAGAGCCTTATGAACGGAGTATTATTGATTAATAAGCCAAAGGAGTTTACTTCCTTTGACGTTGTGGCGGTAGTCCGCAAATACAGCGGACAGAGAAAAATCGGACATACCGGTACACTTGATCCAAATGCTACCGGTGTGTTGCCCTTGCTTTTGGGAAACGCTACTAAGGCACAGGACATTGTTCCCAATCACGATAAGGAATATATAGCTGACTTTCAGTTAGGCAAAACCACAGATACTTTGGATATTTGGGGACAGGTCTTAACCGAAAGTGAAAGTCACGTCAGCAAAATGGATTTAGAAAATACCCTTGAAAAATTCACAGGAGATATTTTACAAATACCCCCAATGTATTCCGCTGTTCAGGTAAACGGAAAACGTCTGTATGACCTTGCCCGAAAAGGCATAGAGGTTGAACGTGAAAAAAGAAAAGTTACCGTATATACCCTAAAGCTGTTGAGCTTTGATGAAAACAGCCAAAGGGGAAAAATTAAGGTTGCCTGTTCAAAGGGTACGTATATACGCACTTTAATTGACGATATTGGCAAGGCTTTAGGCACAGGGGCGGTTATGACTGCCCTTGAAAGAACAGTAGCCTGCGGGTACAAAATTGAGGATTGCGTAAGTCTTGATGAGGTTAAGTCCCTCTCGGAAAAGGGTGAGCTTGAAAGCAAAATTGCCCCCACCGAAAGTCTTTTTACGGATTATCCCTATGTAAAGGTAAGTGATGCACAGGCAAAGCGGTTTTACAACGGCGGTGAGCTTGACTGCACTCGTACATATCTTGCCAAAATCAACCCTGCTGATGAAACAATTTTCAGAGTAAAGGACAGAGGGGATAATTTTTTAGGACTTGGAATTGTAAAAGGTCAACAGTTAAAAATTTATAAACACTTTTAAAAAACCTATGGCAGTGTTCTGTGCCATAGGTTTTTAGTTTGTATAGTAAAATTGCTTCTTTGTCAATAGTTTGAAAAAAGTGTGCAGGCTCCTTTGTGCAAAGGGAGCTGTCAGCGATAGCTGACTGAGGGATTGAAAAATAGTATATAATCGCTACATAAGAACTTTATTCACCGCCCACAATCCCTCCGTCAAAAATCAAGATTTTTGCCACCTCCCTTTACACAAGGGAGGCTTTGTTTATGCTTTAAAATACCGAAATACCCCAACATTTATTATAAAGCCGTAAATTTTATGAAATAAAAACCGTGAAAACTTTTTATCTACCAACTGTAACATTTTATTGATTTTTTGATATTACTGTGCTATATTTTTGTTACCAACACAATCCGATTATTTATGAAGTGGTATATCTGCTATTGTGTTATTGATAATAGAAAGGAGATTTTCTATATGTCAAAGATTTTTAGAGTGTTTAGCATTGCTTTATCCATAACCTTATTACTGCTGTTTACAGGTTGCGGTGTAAAAAATACCGCTGATTTTAAGAAACAAGAGGGTTACAAGGAATACATAAGCGATACAGATACAGGCTACAAGGATGCACCTTATTATGAATGTAATGAGGCGATGAATAAAAGTTTAAAAGCTATAGAGTTTTATAAAAACAATAACCGTCGTTGCGGTGATTATATTATCACAAATTACGAAAACGGTGTTTGTATCAATAAATATCTTAGTGTAAAGCCATTGGAGGATCAGGTTATTGAAATCCCTGCAACCTTAGAGAATAAGCCTGTTGTTAAGATAGGTTGCTATCCTGTAAACGAAAATGTGAAGGATACCCTTGATATAGAGTTGATAGGTGCATTTGCAGGTTGTATGGATTTTACACTGAAAATTCCGTCCACAGTAAAGTATATAGGCGACAGAGCGTTCCTGTATTATTCGGGAATTATCCAAGAGGACAAACGGGCTAACTATACCTTTGTAAAGAACATTCAGGTTGATGAGGATAATAAATATTACTCCTCTAAAGACGGAGCGTTATACACTAAAGATATGAAGAGCCTTTTGTTTGACGCTAAACTCGGATGGAAATATTGCACTGTAAGCTCCTATAGTGTTCCTGATTTTGTAGAAAACTTTGAACCCTCAAACGGTATAGCGGAAAATTTGGATAGTATTATTTTTGAAAAGAGCATTAAGAAAATTAATACGTTTATCGACAAGGGTGAAAACGGCATAGAGCCGGACCCTGAATATAGACTTAATGTAGTTGTAAAAGGCTATAAAAATACCGTTGCCGAAAAGTGGGCAGAGAAACAGTACGCAAAATTCAAAGCCCTTGATTAAATACAGGCTTCATTGTTTTATACGGAAAACCGGAGATTATCAAAATGTTAGCACCGATGGTAAAATATTATAAGAGGAATTTATGAATTTAATAAAACAATTTACTTTTGATGACAATTTATATGAACTCAAAAATATCTTTTGTATTACTTCTAAAGACTTTTTTGAAGGCGGATTTGACATAAATGCTACTTTAGAAGAAAAGCATAGATTTTATAAAATAGCACTCGAATATAGCCGATTACTCAAAGAAATGGCTATAAAATTTGAGGATAATATAATTATCGGAAAGGATATATCTGAAAAATATATATTCGAGGAATGGTCTGATTTAAAAAAATATGACGCTTTTAATAATATTTGCAATACTATAAACAAAAAGCAAACATATATGCTGGACATACCAAAAGATTTTGATATTATTGATTATATAATTGAATGTGATTTCAGATATTTTACCAATATAGATTTTTACTTTGAAAAAATGAATTTAATTGTGCAACCTACCTGTCATACAGAGTTCTTTTTATTCTCAGATGATTATAGTAGTATCATTTCGTCCATTAAAGAAATATTACAAAATTTTCCGTCACTGGAATTAAAGGAATATGACAATAGTTTTTGTAGCTCTTCGTAAAGCAACAGGCGACATTTTACTGTCGCCTGTGTTATTTTTTACGGTTTTTCTTTTGTGAGGAACTCAATACTGCGCTCGATTGAGTCCTTGCTGTTTCCAAAGTCACCGCCTCGGTTGCGGTAGTCAAACATTGAGCAAAAGTGGGATATATCGCCCTTTAACTCTGATAAATAATTCTTGCAAAGATTGTAGGTATCCTTGTGGAACTCTGCCATATTTTTGCCTGATATTCCGCCCTTTGCAGACGCTGACTTCATAATAAGCGAATAGTGATTTAGACAGATAAAGGGTTGCTCCCTGTACAGCTTTACAAATTCCTCGTCCTTTTGGTACTGAACGAAAACTGTGGAAAGCAGGTGGTGAACATCTCGCTCAATCCTGTCGCATACGTAACAGCTGTGGGACAGCTGGTCAATCTTTGCGATAGCCTTTTTGTCAGGCTTACTGCCTGCCTTTTTCGGCATAACATTGTCGATGATTTCCTGTAGGTGGGTTTCAAGAACCAGTGCGTTAGGGAGCTTTTGCCCTACGGAAAACATTTTTGAAAAATGCCTGTGGCAAAATCCCTTTTGGTTTGTTTGGATTCTTGTGTTTGGCTCCATCATAGAGTCCCCTACAGCATATTCCACATAGGTTTCCTCAAGCATTTCTTCCATTCTGCATATGGGACAACCGTCCTTTGGCTTGAATAAATCGTTAATGGGTATTGTGCATATATTTTCTTTCATAATAAACTCCAAATTATTTTTTAATAATTATACCACGATTAATGAAAATATGATATAATTTTTTTATTTGATAGAAAACTTCTAATTATTGACAAAATTGTCGGCAATTGGAAGAATTTTGCAAAACTGTAAATTCATCTGATTTACCTATCAAATAAAAAAATAATTTATATTGCCCGCTCAGTTGCGCCCTGCGTGCCCGCGAGCGATGGCTAAAGAAAGCGCACGCATATGGTGCGCACGCTTTCTTGGATTTTCAGAGAGGTATAATTATGGAATGTTCAAAAACAGCTAACGGTATAAAAATCAGCGGAGTCAGGGACTTGGATTTAGGGGAAACCTTAGACTGCGGTCAAAGCTTTCGCTGGAAAAGAAACGACAACGGCAGTTTCAGCGGAGTAGCCTTTAACAGGGCTGTTACTATGGATTTAATAGGCACGGATTTATACATTGACAATGCTCCTATGGAGGATTATGACCTTTGGTATAACTACCTTGATTTACAGCTTGACTACGGAAAAATCAGAAATGACATAAGCAAATTGCATCCTGTTTTAAAGGAAGCCTCTGCCTATGCTCCCGGAATTAGGATTTTACGTCAGGAGCCTTGGGAAGCACTTTGCACTTTTATTATTTCACAAAACAACAACATAAAGCGAATTAAGGGTATAGTGGAGCGATTGTGTGAAAATTTCGGTGAAAAACTCCCTGAGGGAGAATATACCTTTCCCACAGCAGAAAAACTGTCAGTCCTTTCTGCGGAGGATTTAGCTCCAATCAGAGCAGGCTTTAGAAGCAAGTACATTATAGACGGCGCCCAAAAGGTAAGCAGCGGTGAGGTTAACTTGAATATCTGCTATGATTTGCCCTATGATGACGCTCGACAGGAGCTTATGAAAATTAAGGGAGTGGGCACAAAGGTTGCGGATTGCACTCTGCTGTTTGGCTTTCACAGGGTAGATGCTTTTCCTCTTGATGTGTGGATGAAACGTGCTATGGAAAAGCTGTTTCCCACTATGTCCCCTGAGGACTTTGGGGAGTATGCAGGCATTGCTCAGCAGTATATTTTCCACTACAGCCGAATGAATCCCGATATTTTTGAATAATATACTAAAATTATTGCTTTTTTTAAAAATTTATAGTAGAATAAAATATATGTGTATAAATCTAAAGGAGGTTTTTCATATGAAACTTGCAAGTACAAGAAAATTCATATCTGTATGCCTTGCGGTGATTATGCTTATTTCTACAATCATTTGCGGTGCAGTGGCTACCGATGCGGCTACATATAACGTGGGCGATATTATTACATATCAGTTTGTGGTTAACACAGGTTGTAAGGTGCAGGCTTTTGACGGTATCGTATATTTCCCATCAGAAAAGCTGTCTGTAGTTCCGTATGTGGATTCGGATTCACCGGAAGAAGAGTTTGATGCTATAGTTTATGATAATCTTACAGGCAGCCCTATGGCTAACACTACAAGTAAGGGTGTAGAATTTAACGCATCATTCTCAAGAAATATATATGACTTTACTAATGACAGTGCAATGGTGACTGTAAAATTTTCTGTAAATGATGCTGACTTCAGCCCTACAGAAATTTATACAAAGCTTACTAACATTTACGACAAGGCTCATAATGCCTATAACGGCAACAATCCTTATTCATATAAAAATGTGATTAACAACAAGGTTATCTCAGGCGGTACGGTTGACCTTGACAACGGCACAAGCGAAGAAACTACTTCTTCCACAGAAGCTACTGAGGCTACAACAGAATCTACAGAGGCTACAGTTGAGTCAACAGAGGCTACAGTAGAGTCAACAGAAGCTACTACAGAGTCAACTGCTCCTACAGAGGTTACCGAGCCTACAACAGAAACTACTGAGCCTGCTGTGGATTATACAGTTCAGTTTAACTATGTAACAGAAGACGGTCAGCAGACACTGACAAAGAAAATCAGCACTTACGAAACCGATGTTCAGACTATTGTTAATACTGTAATGCCTAACATTGAAAATAAAATGTATTCCTATACTTTAGGCTTGTGTATAGCAGACGGTACAACAATTATTGCAAACCTTAATGAAACAAAGAAATTATACACAGTTACAGTTGACGGTGCTCCTGTTGAAACACAGTACGGCTACAAGGATAAGGCTACAGTAACATTAGCTGACGGCACAGAATATACATTCTATGTAACGGGTGATATTGAAATCACTTCCGATGATCCTAAAGAAACTGTTGCTCTGTCACTTGACGCCCTAACAATTTCAGATACAAAAATATCTATGGATTTACTTGCAACAGCAAATGTTGAGAAATTTGCCCGTATGGGTGTTGCCTTTGCAACTTCTGAAAAGTCGGTTGCAGAAATCTCCGCCGCCGTATCTAACGTGGCAACAGGCACGGCTGCTTTTGACGGAATAGCAGTTCATAACTCAACGGTAGATTCTCCTAACGAGTCGGGCTCCTATCAGTTTGTTTATGCTCCTTTTGTCAGCAAGGAAAAATCGGACAGAATTTTCTACTTCTACACATTTGCCGTAGATACTGACGGAAATGTTTCGGTAAGCTCGGTTGTATCTGTTGATTTGACAAACGCATATGTTTAAAATTTATTAAACAATAATACTAAAATAAAGACTGCAATCTTGTTTTCACAGGATTGCAGTTTTTGTTATTTAGGCACTTTGACAATAGTTGTGGTCATTTGTTTTTAAGTTTGGAGTCCGCCGAAGGCGGTTTATGAATACAGTCGGTCATAAAAGTTTTCTGCTTAAACAAACATATCTACTCGACCGCAATTTTCAATTTTGTACGGGTTCAGCACATCGGTAAGTAGAAAGTGTCAGCACATGGGTAAGTGC
>CAMFQG010000032.1 GCA_945980035.1 uncultured Clostridia bacterium | reverse complement strand
TAAAGGAACGTCGGTAGTGCCGATATACTTGCCTTTCAAGGTTTCTTCTATATCTTTTTCAATCATTTTAGGAATTTTTTGATAAACCTCAGCAACCATATCTCGTTGCCACAACATAGGATTAATCCTTACAGAATATCCAAATCCGTTATCCATAACCCACTCATATGGCTTTGCCTGGGGTAATCCAAAGACTGAAAGCAACGTCATAATAACACCGCCGTGTGTAATTATTACCGCTTCGGTATTATTTGTTTTCATCATTCCCTCAACTATCTGCTTGAACATAAGGCAAACTCTTTTTGTAAAGTCTGCTCCGCTTTCTCCTCGAGGGGGCTTAACATCGGTAGAGCCTGCAAGCCATTTTTCAAAATCCGGATTTCCTTTTAAATCCTCCGCAGACTTGTTCTCCCATTCTCCAAAGCAACATTCGCTTAGTTGGTCGATTACAAGGGGAGTTTGGTCAGGATAAAGAATTTTTGCTGTTTCTGTACATCTTTTTAACGGACTTGTAAAAACAACCTGAGTTCCCGGATAAACATATTTACTGTCATATTCACGAAGATTTCTCTTTCCAATTTCACTTAAAGGAACGTCGGTAGTGCCGATATACTTGCCTTTCAAGGTTTCTTCTATATCTCCGTGTCTGATAAAATGAATAACATAGGATTGCATACAAACAACTCTCTTTACAATTTGTAAAATTTATTATATACTATTTGTAATACACGAGGTGATACTATGATAAACAACTTTTCTCGAATAATTACATATCTAAGAAAGCAAAAGGGACTAAGCCAAAAACAGGTTTCTGAGGAATTAGGAATTTCTCAATCACTGTTGTCCCACTATGAAAAAGGAATCAGAGAATGTGGTCTTGATTTCTTAGTTAAAATTGCAAATTACTATAATGTTTCTACAGATTATTTGCTGGGACGCACTCAAAATCCATCGGGAAATACTCCTACGGCAGAGGATATTCCAAGCGAAAATCAAGTAAAAGACATATTTCAGGGAAAGACAGACAACTACTGTCTTTACAACAAAAAGCTTATCACCAATACTACAGGTGTTATCTATAATATTTTGTCACAGGTGGGAAATAAAAAGCTCAGCAAATATGTATCCCAATACCTTATGACCGCTGAATATAAGGTGCTTAGAACTATAAGCTCCTTTAACAGTGCTGACAAAAACAAATCTATTCCCTATCAGCTTACCGCTGATTACTGTCAAACCTCAATGGCAATGGATATGTTAAAGATTGAGGAACTGAAAACCACTCAAAGCGGTAAAATTAACGTAAATTTGGCTTACGACAAATTAGCAGAACAATATCCGGACAGCTACAGCTCTATATTCGGAGTAGTCAGAGCCAGCGAGGATACTATAAAGCAACGCTTCAAGCTATGATTTAATAAAGCTCAAAATAAATGTTTGTTAATGGATAACCAAAGACGTGTAGAAGAAATCAAAAATGATTTAACTCATTATTCCCACTGAATCTATTACAATCCCTCAGTCACTTCGTGACAGCTCCCTTTACACAAAGGAGCCTATGGTCGGGCGGAAAAGTATTCTAATTATGCAAAGCAATCTGCTCGACCACAATTTTCAATTTTCCATTTTCAATTTTCAATTTGAAATGTTTTCCATTATATTATATAATTCACTAAATAAAAGGTGGGATTTACCCACCTTTTTTCTTATATAAATATGTGAGTAAATTTATTAAGTAGTAGGTGTTGTTTCCATACCCTTGCTTACAATAATCGTTACGGTAGAACCACCCTCAAGCTTATCGCCTGCCTGGTAATCCTTATATCCCATAACCATTTGCTTGGCTACTTCTCCGCTGTTCTGATATTCAGCCTCAACAACAAATCCCAAATCCGCTAATTCTTTTGCCAATGTATCCTCAGTTTTATTTTCAACATCAGGCAAAACTCTCATTAACGGTCCGTTACTTACCTTTACTGAAATTGAAACCTCACCAGCTGCCTCAATCTTTGAACCGGCAGGAGGAAATTGTTCCATAATTTCCCCTTCTTCATATTTATCGCTGTAGGTTTCAGAAGCATCTCTGTATATAGCTATTTCATCGTTTTTCTCTGCATCCTTTACTACACTGTCAAAGCTTCTGCCTACCAAATCAGGTACAGTAGCTCCTGTCCATTCCTCTGTAGCAGAGGTAGTTTCTATAACATTGTTGCTGACAAAACAGGATTTAAAGGGATTCTGCATTAACAGCACCACGCAAAGAGCACCTAAAACTACTATGGAAGCAACAGCGGTAATTATAGCTACTGCCTTGTTTGAAATGCCCTTATTTTTATTCATATCTGATTTCTTAACTGTAGTGTTGGCTGTTCTTGAGATTTCCTCTTGAATTGCCTGTGCAGTATGTGAAACAGAAAGCTGTGAACGTAAATCGTCAAAATCGGTTATACGGTTTTCACGCTTAACCTGTAATCCGTTTGCAATAGCTGTTACAACGTGAGGCGGAAGTCTTTTTACTGTACTTGTGCTCATCAGCAGACGTGAATCCTTGATTCTGTCAATAGCACTTGCAGGCAGGTTTCCTGTTAATGCGTAGAACATCGTAGCGGAAAGTCCGTATATTTCCGTAATATTATCTATAGGAAAGTTATTTTCATACTGTTCCGGAGCAGCACAACCTGAATACAGCTGTGATTTAAGAGGAGTACCTCGTTTTCTTTCGTTGACAGTTGAATAACCTGTAATTTTAATTTTACCGTATGCGGTTACATACATATTTTTTGGAGATATTGCATAGTGTCCTATACCGCGACGGTGCAGTGCTTCCAAAGCTGAAATAACAGGCATAAACAAAGGTCGTGCAATGTCCCAGTCAAGACTTCCGTTACTGCGCTGTACATATTCTTCAAAAGGAATTAGGTCTTGATTTTCTTCTACTACATATGCAGTGTTATTCTCTTGGAATATATTATAAATTCTGATTAATGCAGAAAAATCCTTTAACTCTGCTATTGTGCGGTAATAGGATATAAAATCAGAGCAAAGCTTACGGAAAACTTCTTCGTTGTCAAATCTGACGCTTAAATTAAGGTCATTGCCCTCTCTTGTAAACAAACCAATAGGTAAAAATTCGCAAACTATAACAACGTCTCCTGTTTGCTTATCGAATGAAATATACCTTGCACATTCACCGTTATTATCAATTTTGGAACCGATTACATATCTTCCCTGCAAAACAGTACCATATGGCAAAAAAGGTGGTTTTTGCTCTTTGGAATTGTCAAAACCGCAACTTGGACAAAGAACATTGTCACCGATTTCACGCATACATCCCATACACAATGACATTAGTTATACCTCCACATAATAATATATCTAAGCATTACAAGTAATTATAACATAGTTAAACAAATAATTGCAATTATTATTACAGTATTGTTATTGAAGTAATTGAAAGAATATCTTTTTACAAATCTTTTAAAACAACAATCAGTGCGTTGCCCTGTTCTACAATGATTTTTACACTGTCGGACAGAAAAACATTTGACACTCCCATGGGACAGGAAGAATAAAGTGTTAAAGACTTTGCCTTATACTCAACCTTTCCCTCATAGGAAACGGTAACAGAGTCACAACCGAAAGGGAATACAGAAAAAGTATAACCCTTTAAATTTTCAAATAGACTTTCCCCAGCCGTTACAACAGTCAGGATTTCATTTTCGGTAATAATCTGTGCGGAAACATTATTCTCGGAAAAATACTGCAAAACTGAAATGTTTGCAAAGCTGTGGTCGATTCTGCCACCGATTGCAGATAAGATTACTACTTCCTTAAAGCCTTTTTCAAGGGCTATTTGAGCACAGTGCATTGTGTCTGTATCGTCCTTGTGAACATTTAATCTGACAACTTGGATATTTTCGTCAACAGAACCGCCGTATGAATCAAAATCTCCTACCAATAAATCAGGCTTGATATTGCACTTTTGTGCGTACTTATATCCACCGTCAGCACAAATAATAAAATCATTCTCTGAAATATTGGATTTGATATAATCTGTACTGCAATCGGGAGCGCCTGAAATTATCACACATTTGGCTGATTTTTTAACTGCCATTTTTTAATATCCTTTACTTCATTATACATAGCCACATAGCTTTTATGCCTGCTTTCGGGGATTATTCCGTTATTTACAGCGTCGATTATGCAACATCCCTTTTCACAGGTATGAGAACAGGAGGTAAATTTACACTTTGTAAGATAATCCTTAAACTCAGGAAAGCAATACTGAATATTGTCTTTTTCAATCATATTGAAACGCTCAATATCAACGGTTGAAAATCCCGGTGTATCTGCAATATATCCACCGTCAAGCTTATATAATTCCACTGTCCTTGTGGTATGCCTTCCCCTGCCCAATTTTTCGCTGATTTCACCTGTGTCAAGAGAAAGCTGAGGATACAAGGTATTCAGCAAGGTGGATTTTCCTACACCGCTGTTGCCTGCAAATGCGGTTATTTTATCCTTAAAAATAGGTCTTATATTTAAAGCGGAGTCTTTGTCGTTACTGGAATATTCAAAAACTCTGAAACCGCTTTTTCTGTAAATATCGGCAAGCTCTGTACCGCTTTTTAAATCGGACTTTGAAATTACAATTACAGGCTCAATATTATTATCCACAGCCGCAGCGGTCATTTTGTCAATAACGATAGTGTTGGGAGCCGGATCTACAGTAGAACATACAATAACCAATGTATCAATATTGGCAAGGGGCGGTCTTCTTAGGCTGTTTCTGCGGGGATAGATTTCCTCAATAGCAGGAAAGCCCTCATCGGGAATTGATATTTTCACATTATCGCCTGCAACAGGTGAATTATTCTTTTTCCGAAATATACCTCGTGCCTTACACTCGTATATCGTATTAGCGGCTTCTACATAATAGAAGCCGCCTATTCCTTTTAAAATTATTCCGTCAATACATTTCATATTACACTATGTCTCCGACTACTGTTTCCGTTGGATCTACATAGGGAGTTGTGTCCACAGTTGTCATAGGTTCAGTAATGATTGTTTCCGGTTCGGTAGGAATATAGTTGTAGGATGTAGTGGTATAGTTCTTTGTGGTGTAATCGATTACATAACGTCTGTAGGTCTGACCGTCAAGCTTTACCTCTACAGTAGATGAACCTGAGCCTGTAAATGATAATGTATAACTGTTGTTATATTTTGGATTTATAGAATTTGAGTAAGAAGCGTCAGCCTTGCCGTCAACTAAAACAGTTAAGTCAACGTCGTAATCCACGTTTGTTGGCATATCTACAGGGATATTTACTGTTGTTTTACTTCCTTCTCCGGAGCTGACAACAAGGTTAACTGTATCACCCTCATTGATTTTGCTGTACTGTAACGGTGACTGCTGAATTACAGTTCCCTCAGGCTCAAGGCTGTTATCGTCATAGGTATATTTTACCTCTAACTTTAATATATCAAGCATATTTTGAGCTTCGTCAAGCATTTCGCCCTTAACCTTTGGTACTTCAATTTTTTCTTTATATTCGTCCTTTGCGATATAGAGATAAACCTTTGAGCCTATTGTACCCTTTACGCCTGCCGGCGGATAGGTATCGGCAACATATCCCTTTGGAGTCAAGGTGTCATAAACCTCTACTATAACAGGAGTTAGATTTCTGTCCTCCATAGCCTTTACGGCATCTTTCTTAGAAGAATTCTTACAATAAGGAATTGAAACCTCAGTTTCTGTACCGTTTACCGTAAGCTCAATTATTGAGCCTGACTTTACAAGCTTAGAGCCCGGTTCGGGATTTTGCTCTAAGATTTCTCCCATTTCCTTTTTCTTGTTATATTCACTCTTAATCTCAAATTTAAAATTATACTCGTTGTTCTCATTAGCATCTACGATATTCATTCCCACAAAATCAGGAACCTCTACATCAGTAGATTGAGCAGACGCACAGCCTTTGAATAAGCCTGCAACGCAGAAAATCACAGTCATAATTAATGTGCAGACTAAAATAGTCATAACAACATAGAAGGACTTTTTACGTTCCTTTCTCTTTTCAAGCTCTTCAACCTCAGGGTGCTTATCTGTATTTACAGCATCCTGTTTTGGCTTTCTCTGTGTATTTACAAATTTAGTAGGCTCTGAGTCAACAAAATATTTATAGTCAAATCTCACGTCGGGATTTAACCTAAATCTTTCAAGATCACCAAGCATATCCAACGCACTCTGATAACGCTCTGAAGGAATTTTCTGCATAGCGTGCATTGTAATTTGCTCAAGTCCCATAGGAATACTGCTGTTGATTTCTCTGGGCATTTTAGGAGTTGACTGCAGCTGCATCAATGCTACGGAAACAGCGCTGTCAGCCTCAAAAGGAAGCTTGCCTGTAATCATTTCATACAGCATTACACCTACTGAATAAATATCTGATTTACCGTCAGTTCTTGAACCCTTTGCCTGTTCAGGGGCAATGTAGTGAACAGAACCGATTGCGTGTTCTGTCATTGTTTTTGTTGCTGTATCTGTCATACGGGCAATACCAAAGTCAGTTACTTTGATAGTACCGTCCTGAAGAAGCATAATATTCTGAGGCTTAATGTCACGGTGGACAATGCCTTTATCGTGGGCATGCTGTAAAGCCTTTAAAATCTGTGTAGTTAAATGGAGAGCCTCCTGCCATTCCAGAACACCCTGCAAGCCGATATATTCCTTTAGAGTAATACCGTCAATGTATTCCATTACGATATACTGAATCATATCGCCAAAGCTTACATCATAAACCCTTACAATATTAGGATGAGAAAGCATAGCAATAGCCTTGCTCTCATTTTTAAAACGTCTGATAAATTCTTCGTTGTTTAAAAACTCATCCTTTAGGATTTTTACTGCAACCTCACGGTCATCGATGGTATCTGTACAACGGTACACATAAGCCATTCCACCCACGCCGATTAGCTCGTGGATTTCATAACGACCGTCAAGCTTTTTTCCGCTATATTTATCCATTTATTTCTCCCTCTTAATACACAACTGTAACGGTAATGTTGTCACTTCCGCCGCCCTCTTTTGCCTTTTCAACTAACTTGTTAGGCAGGCCTTCTCCACGGTTTTCGTGGCAGATTTTTACCATATCGCCTGTTGTTACACAGTTGGACAAGCCGTCCGTACAAATAAGCAAAACGTCTCCGTAAATAAAATTAGCTTCAATATAATCCAGATGCACCTGAGGCTTTATGCCTAAGGCTCTTGTGATAAAATTCTTATTAGGATGATTTTGTGCCTGTTCAGGAGTAATCTCACCCCGTCTGACCATTTCCTGTACAACAGAATGATCCTCTGTAAGCTGTTTGATTTTTCCTCCACGTATTGCGTATGTACGGCTGTCACCTACATGGACAACGTGGACAATCGTATCCTTTACAAGAATAAACTCACAGGTTGTACCCATACCGGTTAACTCAACATCATTTTGCGCCATATTGTAAACCTCAATATTTGCCTGAGATACAATCTCAGTCATTAAGGTTGACAGCTCAGCCTTTGTTAAATCCTCTGAATACATCCTTTCAATTTCTCTGCTGATATACTCAACAGCTGTTGCGCTTGCGATATTACCGCCGTTTGCACCGCCCATACCGTCACACACAACTGCCCATACACAGCTTGGGGAAATAACTCCGAAGCGGCAGTCATCCTGATTTTGCGAACGGACTAAGCCTATGTCACTTTTACTGAAAACTTCCAAGTTATTAACCTCCTTTAACTTCTAAATGATTTCTTTTAAGCTGACCGCAGGAAGCATTAATATCACTGCCTAAGGTTCTTCTGACTGTAGCAGTTATGCCCTTTTTGGCGAGAATATTAATAAAAGCCTGTTGTCGCTCTGATTTACTCTTGTGATAATTTGTACCTTTTACATTGTTTACAGGTATCAGATTTACGTGACAATTCATTTTACTGAGAAGATTTGCAAGCTCCTCTGCGTTTTCGTCACTGTCGTTTACTGAATCAATCATTGTATATTCAAAGCTGATTCGCCTGCCTGTGGCTTTAAAATAATCCTTACAGGCTTGTATTACTTCCTCTACAGGATATTTATTATTGACAGGCATGGTTCTGCTTCTGATTTCATTATTAGGTGCGTGCAAGGATACTGAAAGTGTTAAACCGAATTTGTACTCTGCAAGCTCGTATATTTTCGGAACTATGCCACAGGTTGAAAGAGTAATGTGACGCATTCCGATATTAAGACCTTCTTCGTTAGATACAATCTTTAAAAATCTAATCACGTTATCAAAATTATCTAAGGGCTCTCCCATTCCCATAAGCACAATATTGCTTATGCGAATATTCAAGTCCTCCTGTGCTGCTTCAATCTGATTCAGAATTTCGGAAGCAGTCAGCGAACGGGAAAATCCGCTTTTTCCTGTTGAACAGAATGTACAGCCCATTTTACAGCCAACCTGAGTAGATACACAGATTGAATAACCGTGCTTGTAATTCATTACAACAGATTCCACAAATTCTCCGTCATTAAAGCGAAAAAGGTACTTCACCGTTTTATCATACCTTGATACAAGCTTTTTTTCAATATTTGCAACAGAAATGTAACAACTTGAATCTAAAAATTCTATAAGATTTTTAGGAATGTTTCTCATTTCTGCAAATGTTTTTACACCTTTGTTAAGCCATTCAAAGACCTGTTTTCCTCTAAACTTAGGAAAACCGTTGTCACACAAAAACTCTGTAAGCTCTTCTTTGTAAAGGGATTTTATATCTACCATAGCCTTACCTTACCCTTCTGAAAGCAGAAATAAAGAAACCGTCTGTAAAGTGAAAATGAGGAAATAAGGTCAGCATATTTTCCTTTTCACTGATACAATGCTCTAAATTTAATTTGATCTTTAAAGGTTCAAAATTATTATGCTCATTTAAAAATCTTTCTGCATTTTCATTGTTCTCGGCAGGGTTCAGAGTACAGGTTGAATAAATAAGCGTTCCTCCCACTGCTACAAGCCTGCTGCTGTTACATAAGATTTCATACTGCAATTTTGGCAGTTGCGGGGACAGTATATCTTCCTTATATCTTATTTCAGGCTTACGGCTCAATATACCTAAGCCTGAACAAGGAACGTCGCAAAGGACCTTATCTGCAAGTAACATATCCTCTTTATCGGTTTGAGCATTTCTTATTGAGGTTTTTATACAGTTTAATCCAAGCCTCTTTGCAGTAGCGTCAATCAATTTAAGCTTATGGTCATAAATATCAAAGGCAACTACTTTTCCCCGATTTTTCATATACTGAGCAGAAGTCAACGCCTTTCCGCCCGGTGCAGAACAAACATCATATACCAAATCGTTTGGCTGTGGATTTAGTGCCTTAACACAAAGCTGTGAGGCTGTATCCTGTATGTAGAGCTTACCGGACTTAAATGCACTAAGGCTTTCCACAGAACCGGTGTTTTTCAGGGTAATTGCATTTTCAATCACACCTGACTTTTCAGCTGTTACACCCTCTGCATTAAGTTCTTCGATAAGCTTATCCGCTGTAGTTTTAACAGTGTTGACTCTTGCTGTCAAGCTTGGGCGACCGCTTAAGCTTTCAAGCAATCCCACAGCTACCTCATCTCCGTAGGATTTCCGCCACATATTTATAATATCCGTTGGACAGGAATATTTTACGGACAAGTAATAATCAAAATCTATATTTCTATCAGGCAATTTATATTTTTCCTCAGCTCTTGTAATACTGCGTAAAATTCCGTTAACAAAACCTGAGGATTTCTGTAGCTTATGCTTTTTGGCAAGATTTACGCTTTCGTTTACAGCGGCACTTTCCGGGATTTTATCCATAAAGATAAGCTGTAAAATTCCCAGACGTAATATCACCTTTGTTTTAGTTTCTATTTTCCTTAAAGGAATTTTAGAATACTGCTTAATTATATAATCCAAAGTAAGCTTACGCTCCAAAACACCGTAAACCAAAGCAGAAACAAAGGCGCTGTCAAGCCTGTTTAAATTATTCTTTTTTATAGCTTTATTGAGAGCCAGCGCTGAATAAGCACCGTTTTGCTCAATATCCAAAAGAACATTATAAGCTACGTTGCGAGTGTTCATAATTATCTCCGTCTGTTTGCCAAAAGAATCAGTCTTACCAGCTGTAGAAGTGCTGTTGCCGCAGCAGCTACATAAGTCATAGCAGCCGCCTGAAGTGTACTGCGGGCTCCTTTATATTCATCCACTGTTAAAAGCTCGTTTTCCCTTATACATGCAAGAGCCCTTGAGGACGCGTTGAACTCTACAGGTAATGTAGCAAGGGTAAACAATACAGAAGCTGCAAAAAACACAATGCCTATATAAAGCAAAGGCTGAAACATTGATGATGCTAGTCCGATTACAATAAATATCCAGCTTATTTTTGAGCCGATATTTGCAACAGGAAGAATGGCAGATCTGATTTTATTTGGCACATAACCCTGTGCGTGCTGCACGGCATGTCCTGCTTCGTGACAGGCAACGCCTACTGCGGCAATAGAATTTGAGTTAAAAACACTTTCGGATAATCTGATTACATTTGAACGTGGGTCAAAATGGTCGGTCAGATGTCCGCCAACCTGTAAAATCTGTACCCCTGTTACTCCGTTTGCTCTCAATACGTACTCAGCCGCCTGAGCTCCTGTCATATTTCTGCTGTTTCTTATCTTGCTGTATTTCTTAAAGGTAGAATTTACATTAATCTGACATATTATTGTAAGTACAATACAAGGCAGCATAATCAATAAATATGTCCAATCATAATAATAAAGATAACTGAAATATCCCATAACTGCTCCTTAAATAAACTTATCACCTATTTTTAAGGGGTGACCTAATAAAAATGTTTTGCTGTCCATTCTTTTCTTTCCGCTTAATTGCAGTTCATTGATTACTACCGAACCGCTGCCACAGGCAACAGTTAGCGGAGATGTACTTATTATTTCCCCTGCTGTACCGTTTTTATCACAAATAAGTGAGGAATGAATTTTTATTTCTTTTCCCTCTAAAGTTGTAGTTGCAACCGGCCAGGTCTGCAATCCACGAATTTGATTATGAACGGTATAATTATCCTTTGTCCAATCAATAGGACACATTGACTTATTAATCATCTTTGTATATGTGGCTTGTGTTTCGTCCTGTTTTACCGGTGTAACCTTGCCCTGCTCTACACTTGACAAAGTTTCAAGCAAAAGGTCTGCTCCGATTAAGGATAATCTGTCAAAAAGCTGTGCAGAAGTTTCGTTTGGTAATATTTCTGTTTCGGATTTCAACAGTATATCCCCTGTGTCCAGTCCCTCGCCCATATACATTGTCGTAACTCCCGTTACCTTATCGCCGTTTAAAACTGCGTGTTGTATTGGTGACGCACCCCTGTATTTAGGCAAAAGTGAACCGTGAACATTTATACAGCCGTATCTTGGAATGTCAAGTATATTCTTGGGTAAAATCTTTCCATAAGCTACAACGACAATAACATCGGGATTTTGTTGTTTGATTAAGTCGCAAACACTTTCATACTTTAAGGTTGTTGGCTGATATACCGTAAGATTATGGCTCTGTGCACAAACCTTAACATCAGATGGAGTAAGGATTTGCTTTCTGCCGAAAGGCTTATCAGGCTGTGTGAAAACAGAAAGTATATTATGTTCACTTTCACACAGTTTTTCAAGGGTTGGTACAGCAAAATCAGGTGTACCCATATATATTATATTCATAATTATTCCTCGATATAAAACTGGTCTTCTAAATCCAATTCGTTATTGTTGTAAAGTTCAATTTCCTGAGGAGTTAACATTCTGTCAGCTACGGTATTGTATAAAACTCCGTTTAAGTGGTCTATTTCGTGGCAAAAAGCTCTTGCAAGCAAATGCTCACCTGAAATAGTAAACTCCTCGCCTTTTCTGTTTTGAGCTTTTACTGTAACACGCAAAGGACGTGAGGCAATTCCCCACTTTCCCGGAAGGCTTAGGCATCCCTCAAGTCCCACCTGTTTTCCTGAAGTTTCGATAATTTCAGGATTTATAAGCTCAATAACTCCCTGTTCGGGATCAACCTCGATTACAACTACACGTCTTAAAATACCAATCTGTGGAGCCGCTAAACCTACACCGTTTGCATGGTGCAGGGTTTCTATCATATCATCAATAATCATCTCAAGGCGACTGTCGAATTTTTCAACAGGTCTGCATTTTTTTGTCAAAACATCGTCGCCCTCTGTAACTATTTGTCTTAAAGCCATATTAACCTCCTATAAGGACAAAGCATTCATATCAACATAGGCTGTCACACCTTTATATTCTTTTAAGGAATTAAATTCAAGAACAGTATCGGACAGCAGTCTTCTGAATCGCTTTTGATTTCTGCATTTAATAATTATTTTATATCTATATTTGTTACTAACCTTTGCAACTGAAGCAGGTGACGGACCTAAAAGTCGCAGGGGTAAATCCTCGTAGCTCTCTTTTGCATTTTCTACAAACATTTCCATAAACTTCTTTGAAGCTTTAATAACAAGGGAATGTTTGTCAGACACAAAGCCAACCATAGAAATATCTGCAAAAGGCGGATAAAGCATTGCCTTGCGAAGTAGGATTTCTCCGCTGTAAAACTTTTGGTAGTCCTGCTGTGCAGCCATAGATATTACGGTGTTTTCGGGGGTGTTAGTCTGAATAATCGCAACACCTCTGTCCTCACCTCTTCCGCTTCTGCCCACTACCTGCGTCAGCAGTGAGAATGTCCTCTCGTAGCTTCTGTAATCATCAGCATAAAGCATTGAGTCAGGATTTAACACACCCACCAAAGTTACCTTTGGAAAATTTAAACCCTTAGCAACCATTTGAGTGCCTATCAGTATATCATAGTCACCGTCAGCAAAAGCTGTCAGCATTTTTTCGTAAGAGGACTTTCGCATAGTTGCGTCTGCATCAAGTCGCAAAACTCTTGCGGTGGGGAACAAATCTGCAAGCTCCTGTTCAATTTTTTGTGTACCTGCTCCGCCAAAACGCAATTTCTCCTGACGGCATACAGGACAGGTTCTTGTATAATTGACAGAATATCCGCAATAGTGGCACATCAGCTTGTTGTTTGCGCTGTGATAAGTTAGAGAAATAGAGCAGTTGGGACAGGTAACAGGCTCTTTGCAGTTTGAACATACAACAAAGGTATTGTGACCTCGTCTGTTCAGCAACAGAATTGACTGTTTACCGTTTGTAAGATTTTCTTCAATACAGTCTATTAAATCCATTGAAAAGTGAGAGGTATTGCCCTTGGCAATTTCCTCGTTCATATCAATAATTCTTACATTGGGCAATACGGCATTTCCGTATCGTTTAGTCAAGGTGTTCAAAGAATACCTGCCTGTTGTTGCGTTGTAATAGGTTTCAACATCAGGAGTTGCTGAGGATAAAAGCAAAAGAGCATTATGCTCATTAACCCTGAACTTTGCTATTTCCCTTGCGTGGTAGCGAGGTGTACTTTCGGACTTGTATGTGTGCTCCTGCTCCTCGTCCATAATAATCAAGCCTATTTCTTCAAAAGGAGCGAAAACAGCACTGCGTGTACCGATAGCAATTTTTGCTATTCCCTTTTTTACTCGCTTGTATTCGTCCAAGCGTTCGCCTAAGGACAAACCGCTGTGGAATACGGCAATTTTGTCACCGAACTTTCCTCTGAATACATTTAAAAACTGAGGTGTTAAGGATATTTCAGGCACCATTACAATTATTCCCTTATCATCCTCTAAAACCCGCTGTATAAGCTTTAGGAAAACTGAGGTTTTACCGGAACCCGTTACACCGTAAAGCAAGCTGACCTTAGCAATATCTGACAGGTAATCGGAACAGAGATTGTTGTAGGCAACTGTCTGTTCATCAGTTAAAGTGATTTCGCTGTTGTCTTTTTGAACAGTTGAATTTCCTGTGCGAAAAACTTCATCTTCATAATAAAAAGCAAGTCCCTTTTTTACAATATTGTCAACAACCGACGCCGTAACACCTGTATAGTAGCATATTTCCTTTACAGAAGCGCACTGAACGGTCTGCAAAAGCTCAAAAACCGACTTTTGCTTTGGGCTGAGTTTTGGATTTAATGTATCGGCATCATCGGAAAGTGACACCATTTTCATTACGGCGTCTCCCACTTTTCTGAATGCTTCCTCATTTTTATGCAAAAATCCTTTGCCTACAAGCTTTTGAAGCAATTTTTGATTATCAATGCCTAATACCTGTGATATTTTTTCTGCCTTGACAGGAGCTTTCTGAGAAAGCAAATAGTTATATATTTGCAATTCATCTGGTGAAAGTTCCTCTGTATCAACTCCCTTTACCGCAGTAAAGGTTGAAGTAACATTGTAATTAATACCGGCAGGAAGCATTGTTTTTACAGCATCATAATATGTGCAAAAGTAATGCTCCTTCATAAAATGCACAAGCTTGAGCATTTCCAAGGTTAAAACAGGCTCGCTGTCAAGGACTGAAATTACATTTTTCAGTCCGTCCCTGCTTTCACGTTTTAACCTCATTACTATTCCCTGTCTTAAGCGGTTTCCGCCGCCAAAGGGTATCATCACACGACAGCCTTCCTTTACACAGCTTACAAGATTATCAGGAAAACTGTAATCAAACAATCTGTCAAAGGAATATGTTGTGTTTTCTACAGCAATTTCTGCAATAAAATCAGTCATCAATTTCCGGCTGAAGGATATTTATTTTGTGGTTTTTGAAATCATCAATAGCCAACAATACGGATTTTTCGTCTAAAACTACACCGCGATCCTCGTAATCCTTTGTAATTTGTCTTGCACGTTTTGCAACGCCGATTACCAAAGCGTAACGGCTAACCTTTCCTGCAAATAAATCATCTACGTTTAGTCTTTTCATTGTAATTACTCCTTTAAATTATTTATTAATAATGTCTAATATTTTCTGTGCGGCAGCATCAACTTCATCGTTTACAATATTGTATTGATACTCGCTTGCAACCTTCATCTCTGCATCTACACAGCTTAAACGCTTTTGTATTGTTTCTTCATCCTCAGTGCCTCTGCCTCTTAAACGGTTCTCAAGCTCCTCTATGCTTGGAGGCATAATAAAGATGCTGACAGCATCAGGACGTTTTTTTATAACCTGTAATCCACCCTGTACTTCGATTTCCAAAAACACATTGTAGCCTTTATCAAGCATTTCATCAACGGCTTTTTCAGGTGTTCCGTAATAGTTATCACAATAGGTTGCGTATTCAAGAAAACCGTTCTCTTTGATAAGATTTTCAAATTCGCTTTTGGTTACAAAGTAATAATGCACTCCGTCGATTTCACCCTCACGGGGCTGTCGTGTAGTGCAGGACACAGACAGCTTCACGGACTTATCAAGCTCAAAAAGACGTTTCATAATAGTGCCTTTGCCCACACCTGAACAGCCTGTGAAAACAACAAGCTTTCCTTTACTCATATTATTCCTCCTCACTGCGGTTACCGATGGATTCCGGAGAAAGAGCAGACATTACAACATGGTCGCTTTCCGTAACTATTACAGCTTTGCATTTACGTCCGCAGGTTGCGTCTATCGCCAATCCCTTTGCCTTGGCCTCTTGGATAATACGTTTAACAGGTGCAGCATCGGGAGATACTACAGCAACGATTTTTGAGGCAGACACCATATTTCCATAACCTACATTAATAAGCTTCATATTTGTCACCTATTCAATATTTTGTATTTGCTCACGGATTTTTTCAATCTCATTTTTAATTTGAACAACAATCTGAGCAATCTGTGCATCTCTGACCTTTGAGCCGATAGTGTTTGCCTCTCTGTTCATTTCCTGTACAAGGAAGTCAAGGCTTCTGCCTATCGGTTCGTCTTTTTCAAGATATGTTTTAAGCTGTTCAAAATGACTGCGAAGTCTTACAGTTTCTTCATCAACAGCAACCTTATCGGCATAAATTGCAACCTCAGTGATTACTCTCTGCTGGTCATAATCCTTTGATTTCAAAAACTCCTCAATTTTATCCTGCAAGCGCTGTTTATATTCAGCAACAGTTTCAGGCGAACGAGCTTCCACTTTCTCTACATAGCTGATAATTTTTTCTGCACGCATAAGCACATCAGCTTTCAGGCGTTCACCCTCAGCTCTGCGCATTGACAGGAAAGCTTCAAGGGCAGAATCTACTGCAACAAGCACGTCTGCTAAAACCTCTTCCTCATTCTCAGGGGCTTTATGTACTGTCAGCACGTCGGGATAACGGGTAATATCGGTAACTGAAATTTCATTTTTCACGCCGAAGCTTGTTTCGATTTCCTTTAAAGCATTGATATAACCCTGTACAAGGTTATGATTTACCAATACCTCAGTAGGTATATTCTCAGGCTCTGTAATTGACACAAACATATCAATCTTGCCTCTGGAAACCTTAGAGGTAATGTATGATTTCAACTTTTCCTCAAGAAAGCTGTAGCCCTTTGTTGTTCTACAGGAAAACTCAGTATATCTATGGTTGACACTTTTGATTTCGAGGGTAATGCTTCTGCCGTTAACCTGTCCTTCAAAACGTCCGAAACCTGTCATTGAACTAATCATAGTACAATTCCTTTCTTCTAAATATTTATCAATATA
>CAMFQG010000031.1 GCA_945980035.1 uncultured Clostridia bacterium | reverse complement strand
TTCCTCTACGTCTCGTGGGCTCGGAGATGTGTATAAGAGACAGTGATAAAAATGGTAGATTTTATTAAAAAGTTTTTCGACATAAAATTTTGGAAATTTATTTTGGTAGGCGTGCTGAACACTATTGTCGGCACAGGATTACAGTTTTTGCTGTTTAATCTCCTTGGCTGGAACGAGTGGGTTTCCTCTGTTACAGGATATTTCCTGGGCAGTGTATTAAGCTATTTCCTCAACAAATACTTTACCTTTAAAAATCAGGAAAAGGGCATCAAGCCTATTTTGAAATTTGCTTTGAATATTGCTGTTTGCTATACAATCGCTTACGTTATAGCAATTCCGCTGATTAGCTATATCTGCACAGCTAACTCCCTGACCATGTTTGGTTGGACTGTAGATAAATTCAGCGGTAACCTGTCAATGGTTGTAGGCTCCTGCCTGTTTGTAGCTTGTAACTACATAGGTCAGAGATTTTTCGCTTTTAAAGAAAAGGAAGGAAAATAATGAAAAAGCTTATTAAAATTGTGGCAGTGTTTGTAGCTGTAGCTTGTGTGATGTCAGGCACCGGGTTTTCGACAAATGCGGAAACCTTTAAGGAGTATAAGGGTTGTAAAACAGCGGCTGTTTTGTCAGATACAATAAGGCTTTTTTCCTATCCTGATGAAAATTCAAAGGCTATTAAAAAATTATCCTTTGGCTCTAAGCTAAAGATAGTTGCTGTTTCAAAGGATTTTCTGCAGGTAAAGTCAGGCAAAAGCGTCGGATATGTAAAACGCAAAAATGTAGTAACATATAACAAATCTAAAAAGCATATTGCGCTGACCTTTGACGACGGCCCTAATTCATACACAACGCCTACTGTTTTAAAGGCACTGAAAAACAATAAATGCAAAGCCACGTTTTTTGTTGTAGGACAGAATATCGGTGATAACACAGGAAAGCTCATTAAAGAGGCTTATTCCATAGGGTGTGATATAGGTAATCATTCCTACTCTCACCCGAATTTGGTAAATCTTTCTGTAGCAGAAATTAAGAGCCAGATTAAAAATACGGATTTAAAAATCAAGAAATACATAGGTAAAAAAGCAGGTTTGGTGCGTACCCCTTACGGTTCCTCAAACACTACTGTGAAATCAGCAATAGGAAAGCCCAACATATATTGGTCAGTAGATACTGAGGATTGGAGATATCGTGACACAAGCCGTTTGATTACCTATGTGAACAACAATGCCTACGACGGTGCCATTGTGCTTATGCACGATATTCATTCTTCAACAGTAAACGGTGTTGACACAATTTGTAAAAATCTTAAAAAAGCTAATTATGAAATGTTGACAGTCCGAGAGTTAGCAGCGGTCAAAGGTCAAAAGCTTGAAAAAGGAACTACATATTATTCCTTTAAATAATCAGAACGGTAAATTTCAGCTATAAAAGAAAGCGTGCGCATTAAGTGTGCACGCTTTTTGTGAGTTTGCAGTCTGAATCAGTGTTTAGCTTTCTGTATCTATGTTATAATATGTGCATACAATTTTATCCACGCTTTTGATGTCTGCCTTGCTTACCTTGGTAAAAATGTACCATTCAGGTATTATCATCTCAAATCCATTGCCGTTTTCCTGACCGTCGACAGGTCCTCCTCTATAGTACTCTCTGGGGGCTACAATAAGAGTGTTATCTTCTACTCCCACAAAAGGAATTTCATAGCCGTAATTCCATGCATCACCCAATATATACATATAAATTAAGGCGTTATTTTCAAAGAATTTATCATCGAAATCTGGAGAGTAGGTTTTTGTAAGAGATCGAAACTCTTCCTTTGATGTTACAAGAGCCACAAAAAGCCAATCCGCTTTATCAGCCAAAGACATCTTACCTAAATTTGCTTCTTCTAAAATCAACTGGGACTCTATCTTTGTATCCGTAGAAATCTGATAATTTTTAGATCTATCACAGTAAATATAGTTGCGGTCAGGGGCACCCTTATATTTTGCCCAAAGTGCATACTTTTGAATTTCTGTTACGTCATTTACATTAACGTCGCCGTCACAGTTAAAATCAGCAGTTTCTAAAGATACTATCTCATTAGAAGAAATATTTGCAATATGCTTTTGCAAAGCGGTTACATCCTTTATGTTTATACGCTCGTCTTGGTTTATATCGCCTTGTAGATAAAATGATATTTTATCCGTACCCTCTGTTGCATTTACGGAAGTAAATGCAGATATAAAAATCATAGTGGTAAGTACAGCCGAAATAATCTTTATGTAAGGTTTCATATTAATGCTCCTTTCCAAAATTTATCCTCTCACTAATAATACGCACAAAAAAGTAAAATGGTTGCAAAAAAGGAAATAAAATATTGTGTCAAATGTAAACTCTCCCCTAATCCTGAGATGAGGGGTGTTGTACGATTTTACATTTCAGTTACAATGTCGTTTACGGTTTTTCTGGGAGGAATCATTGGCAGTACATTTGCATCAGGACTGATTTTGCAGTCTAAATTAGTGTTTAGCTTTCTGTATCTATGTTGTAATAGGTGCATACAATTTTATCCACGCCTTTGATGTCTGCCTTGCTTACCTTGGTAAAAATGTACCATTGTGGCGGAATCATCTCAAACCCATTTCCGTCTTCCTGACCGTTGGCAGGACCTCCTCTATAATACTCTCTGGGGGCTACAATAAGAGTGTTATCTTCTACTCCCACAAAAGGAATTTCATAGCTGTAATTCCATGCAAAACCTAATTTATACATATAGATTAATGCGTTATTTTCAAAGAATTTATCATCGAAATCAGGAGAGTAGGTTTTTGTCAGGGATAAAAACTCTTCCTTTGAGGTTACAAGCGCCATAAAAAACCAATCCTTTTTTTCAGCCATATACATCTTACCTATATTTGCTTCTTCTAAAATCAACTGGGACTCTATCTTTGTATCCGTAGAAATCTGATAATTTTTAGATCTATCACAGTAAATATAGTTGCGGTCAGGGGCACCCTTATATTTTGCCCAAAGTGCATACTTTTGAATTTCTGTTACGTCATTTACATTAACGTCGCCGTCACAGTTAAAATCAGCAGTTTCTAAAGATACTATCTCATTAGAAGAAATATTTGCAATATGCTTTTGCAAAGCGGTTACATCCTTTATGTTTATACGCTCGTCTTGGTTTATATCGCCTTGTAGATAAAATGATATTTTATCCGTACCCTCTGTTGCATTTACGGAAGTAAATGCAGATATAAAAATCATAGTGGTAAGTACAGCCGAAATAATCTTTATGTAAGGTTTCATATTAATGCTCCTTTCCAAAATTTATCCTCTCACTAATAATACGCACAAAAAAGTAAAATGGTTGCAAAAAAGGAAATAAAATATTGTGTCAAATGTAAAATCACCCCTAATCCTGAGATTAGGGGTGTTGTTGTGTGATTTTACATTTCGGTTACAATATCGTTTACGGTTTTTCCGGGAGGAATCATTGGCAGTACGTTTGCGTCAGGACTGATTTTACAGTCGATAACAACAGGTGCATTTAAAGCCATAGCCTTTTCGATAACAGGCTTAATGTCCTCTGTCTTTTCAATTCTCATACCTGCAACGCCGAAAGCCTGGGCAACCTTTACAAAGTCCGTAGCTCTGTGGGGGTCTGTATGAGAAAATCTACTGCCGTAGAAAAGCTTTTGCCACTGTCTTACCATACCTAAAACCGTGTTGTTCATAACAAGCACGATAACAGGCAGGTTGTAGGACTTCATAGTAACAAGCTCGTTTAAGTTCATATGGAAGCTTCCGTCGCCTGTAATTAGGAATACTCTCTTTCGTGGAAAGGCAACCTGTGCGCCGATAGCGGCACCCATTCCGTAGCCCATTGTACCCATACCGCCTGAGGTCAGCAGTGTGCGAGGTCTTTCGATATCGGAAAACTGAGCAACCCACATCTGATGCTGTCCAACGTCGGTAGCGATAATATCCTCAGGAGCTTTCAGCTGATTTACTGTTTCCAAAACATCGGCAGGAATTACATAGTCGCCCTGTGGATTTTTTGCGGATTTCTTTTCGTTTTTCCAGATACCCATTTGAACAAGCCACTGTGTATGGTCCTGTTGCTTAACGTGTTGATTTAGTATATCAAGAACATCAGCCATATCGCCGATAATTGAGTTGCTTACGGTTACATTTTTATTAACTTCATTTTCGTCAATGTCAATGTGGATAATGTCAGCCTGTTTGCCGAATTTCTTTGGATCCCCTGCTACACGGTCAGAGAACCTTGCACCGCAGGTTATAAGAAGGTCGCATTTTTCGGTAGCCATACCTGTTTCGTAACCGCCGTGCATACCAATATTGCCCATATTCAGTCGGTGACTTGCAGGAATACAGCCAAGTCCCATAAGTGAACAGCATACAGGAGCGTCAACCTTTTCTGCAAATTCAATGAATTTTTCAGAAGCATTAGAACTGATAATACCACCGCCTGCATAGATTACAGGGAATTTAGCATTGTTAATCATCTCTACAGCCTTGGCAACGGACTCAGCGGTTTTAACCTCAATTTTCTCGGTTTCCTTTGGAACAATAGGGGTAAACTCTGTTACCTGTGCGGTAATGTCCTTTGGCACGTCAATCAGCACAGGACCTTTTCTGCCTGACTGTGCCAGCTCAAAGGCACTTCTGATTGCAGGAGCAAGCTCATTTATATTTTTAACAAGATAACTGCCCTTTGTGATAGGCTTTACAATGTCAACAATGTCAACCTCTTGGAAGCTGTCGCGTCCCAGCAAATCTACATTTACGTTGCCTGTGATAATAACCATAGGAATACTGTCGATATTTGCTGTCGCAATACCTGTTACGGTATTTGTAGCACCGGGACCTGAGGTTGTAATACATACTCCAACCTTGCCTGTTGCTCTTGCGTAGCCGTCGGCTGCGTGAGAAGCTCCCTGCTCGTGAGCAGTAAGTATGTGGTTGATTTTGTCGCTGTACTTATACAGAGCGTCATATGTGTTCAATGCTGCACCGCCCGGATAACCAAAGACTGTGTCAACACCTTGTTCAATTAAACACTCACAGATTATATCTGCACCGGTAAGCTGCATTCTTTTCACTCCACTCTTAATTCATTATATAAAATACTTTTTAAGGCATATGTTACAATTTTACAAAATATTTCTGTTATTGTCAATATCTTGCTTTTTAGGATAACAAAACTCCCTTGCGTAAAAACAAGGGAGTAAATTTTATTAATTACAACTGATTTTCAAAAATCTTTACCATATCGTCAGCATTCTCGGAAATAATCAGGCAAACATAATCACCCTTTGTTACCACACTGCACTTTTCAATAATTGCATATTGCTCAGGTAGATAATCCTTTGTGGAAACAAGCTGATTGTTTAAATGGTTTTCAAGCTTTTCCTTAATACCTGCAACCTTTGAGGAATCTGACGCTTTGATAATTGTTATTTCGTCCATCTCAACACCTGAGGATTTCAGATAAATTGCAAGGTCGCTGTATTCGTCACTTTCAAATCCGTATGTATTTGAAATGAGATTTTCGCTTGTAACCTGCGTCATATCCTCGTCCATAGGATACTGCTCTGTGATAGCAGAAACAATATCTGCTACAGCAGGATTTTTAGTTTCACCACCGGAACAGGCAGTCATTGCGGTAAGCATAAATACCGTTAATAAAAATGTAACAGAAACAGTAAAAAATTTTTTCATAAATATACCCCTTAATATTATAGTATGTTAAATTCCGTCAGGATGATTTATTAAATAATCTACAACCGCTGCCTGTGCAGTGTCATTAAAGTGAAGTCCCATATTCTGAGGGTCACCGCAGTACTCATCCTTTAAATGCCCTTTATCGTCAGCTACAACTGAGTAAAGGTCAATGTATGAATAATCCATTTCCTTTGCGAACTTTTTAAGCTCTTTATCAAACTTCCTGATGTTTTCATCGTTGAGATAGGGCCCCTGCTTTGAGGCAATAAGAGGAGTAGTGGATTCAAGACAAATTCTCACATTTGGAGATTTTTTAATAATTTTATCTGTTAAATCCTTAACATATGTAATCAGCGTTTTGCTGTCGGCTCTGGCTACGTCGTTCATACCCAGCAGAATATACACACGTTCTGCTCCTATATCTGCAACGCTGTCCTCGATTGGCTGTTGCTTTCCTTTATATACAGGAAGTCTGCAGTTGCTGTCCCCGACAGGGTTTTCCTTTGCGTTAATATATCCTAAACTGCCGTTGCACAAAACAAAGGCGTCGCCTAAAGGCTTGTTTCCCTGATTGTTCTGTTTTTCAAGATAATATGATAGTCCCAATGTAATGCTGTCACCTACAATAACAGTCTTGTCAAAAAAGCTCGGTTCTACAGGCCCTGTAACCTTGGCAGGAATGGTAGGCTCAGGCTCGGTAGGTTTAGTAGCTTTTGTTGAGGTTGTTTCTGTGGCATCTGTCAATGCACTTTCCCCAGAGCTATAGCTTGAGCAAACAAGGTTGTTAACACAGCTTCCTATTGAAAACAGGGTAGCTGCTACAAGAATAACTACAACAAGAACTACTGCTGTTCTGAAAGCAAGCCTCTTTCGCCTTGCTTTCTTGCGCTTTTGCTTGATTCTGTACATCTCATAGGGATCTCGGTTGTTTTGATTATACAAGTGTTGTTCATCTCCTCACACTAAGGATAAATGAAATATTTGGATATGTCAACAAAATTCGACAAAAATCAGCAACTTTGTAAAAATCTATGTATTACGGCTATGGAAATTTCACTTGCTTTCTTGCAAAATGTTGAAAAATCCTCACCCTCACTGTTTTCCAAGTCGTCGGAAATAACTCTGAACACACAGAAAGGCACGTTGTTTCTAAAGCAAACGTGGCCTACTGCACCGCCCTCCATTTCACAGGCTAATGCTCCAAAGGTGTTGTTTATGTTTTTTCTTTGAGAAACCTCGGAAATAAAAATATCTCCCGATGCAATTCTGCCTTTAAAAACATTTTTATCGCAGGCTTTTTCAAGTTTATTTACAATATCACTGTCACAGGGGAAGTATATTCTTCCGCCGTCGTTAAATGTTATTTCCCCCATTGGATCCCCTAAAGCAGTTGCGTTCATATCGTGCTGTAAAACCTCAGTGCCTATAACCATATCATATATTTTTACGTTCTTGGAAAGAGCACCTGCCACACCGCTGTTGATAACAGCCTTAGGACTGTATCTGTCAATCATTATCTGAGTGCACATAGCGGCGTTTACTTTTCCTACACCACATTCAACGGCAACTACCTCAGTGTTGCCCACAGTACCTACAGTAAATACCATATTAGCATAGCTTTCATCTCTGCTGTTTTCCATAAGGTTCTTCAACCCCTGAACTTCAACAGCCATTGCACAAATTATACCAATCATATAAGCTCTCCTTACTCAAAATTTCCTGTTTCATACATTATAATAGAAAGGGCGGCAAGAGGTGCGGTTTCTGCACGTAAAATTCGCTTGCCTAAGGTAGCGGCACTTCCGCCGTTATTTGCAATCAATTCTACCTCGCTCTTTTCAAAACCGCCTTCGCTTCCTATAAATATGCCGATAGTTTTTTCTTTTCCTTTTATAAGGGATTTAACACTTTCCCCACCGCACTCATAAAATATAATGTTGCGGTCATTTGATTTTGAAAGCTCGCTTGCCTGCTTGAAGGTTACGGTGCGCTCAACGGTAGGGATAATACCCCGCCTTGATTGTTGGGCGGCTTCCTTTGCAATTTTCTGCCAACGGATTTGCTTTTTAGCCAAAGATTTTTCATCGGGACGTGAAATGCACCTTGCAGAAATTACCGGCACGATTTTGCTTACTCCAAGCTCTACCGCCTTTTGGATGATTAATTCCATTTTGTCGCCCTTAGGCAAAGCCTGATACAAGGTTACCTCTACATCAGGTTCATTTTCACAGGGTTTGCTTTCTATTATATTAACCGCTACCTGACTTGATGCACTGCTTTCTATAACACAGCTGTGCTGTACAAGTTTTGGGGTGACGATAGTGATTTCCTCACCTTTCTTCATACGCAGACTTTTTGCAATATGCTCTGCATCCTTACCCTCTATTATGTAGCTGTTGCCATTTATTTCATCTTCTGAAAAAAACCAAGCCATATTTATTCCGCCTTTGATTATTTTACGTATAGTTTACCAAAAATACCAACGGATTGCAATATAGGTAATGTTTTGATAAAATAACTTTGAGGTGGATATAATGAACACGGTAATAATAACAGCCAAAGAATTTTTACACATATTAAATGAAAAGGGAATAAATCCGGATAATCTAAGTCAAATGGTAGTAAAAAGACTTATTGAAAAGGGCGAAAAGCTTGCCACAGCGGAAAGCTGTACAGGAGGCTCAATAAGCAAGAGGATTACAGACATAAGCGGTGCAAGCGGTGTGTTTGACTGCGGAGTGTGTTCCTACGGAAATAATATAAAAAGCAAGGTTTTGGGAGTAAAGTCCGAAACGCTGGAAAGGGTAGGTGCAGTGTCCCCCGAAACTGCCGTTGAAATGGCTTTGGGAGTAAAAAAATTGGCAAATTCCCACTACGGACTGTCAACAACAGGAATTGCAGGCCCTACAGGGGGTACCAAAGAAAAGCCTGTGGGACTTGTATATATTGGTATAAGTACACAAAAAAACAGCTATGCAATCAGGGCTTTGCTTGGTGAAGAAGGGTATAATCGTGAAAATATACGAAAAATTGCAACCGATTTGGCTTTATTTTCTATTTATAGTGAAATAGGCGAATAATGTAAAAAAGTTGTTGCCAAGTCAGAATTATTATGCTAAAATTAAAAGGCATAGTGGACAAATGTACATTGTTCGCAAAAGTTAAATAAAAATTAAATATTTTTTAAGAACGGAGATGAAATTATGGCAAGAGTAGCCGGTGTTTTAATGCCTATTACTTCACTTCCTACACCTTACGGAATCGGTACAATAGGTAAAGAAGCACGTGAATTTGCTGACTTCTTAGCTAATGCCGGACAGAGAATATGGCAGATTTTGCCTGTTGGTCCTACAAGCTACGGCGATTCACCTTACCAGTCATTCTCAACATATGCAGGTAACCCTTATATGATTGACCTTGACACTCTTGTTGAGGAGGAGCTTCTTGACAAGGAACAGCTGGACCTTATTGATTGGGGCGATAACCCAAAAGAGGTTGACTATGAAAAAATCTACAACAACAGATTTGTAGTACTCAGAAAAGCTTATGAGGTATATGTACGCGACTATGAGCTTGACGTTTTTGAGGAATTTAAGGAAGAAAATGCTTATTGGTTAGACGACTATGCTTTGTATATGGCTGTTAAGAAGAGCTTTGATATGAACGCATGGACAGAGTGGCCGGACGAGGATATTAAAATGCGTAAGCCTGCCGCTATTAAGAAATATACCAAAAAGTATGCCGAAGACATCGACTTCTGGAAATGGGTACAGTTCAAATTCTATGAGCAATGGTACGATTTCCGAGCTTATGTTAACGAATTAGGTATTCAGATTTTAGGCGATATGCCTATCTATGTTGCTATGGACAGCGCCGATACCTGGGCTAATCCTGAGGTGTTCTGGCTTGACGAGAAAAATGCTCCTGTTTGCGTTGCAGGCTGTCCGCCTGATTATTTCTCAGCAACCGGCCAGCTTTGGGGTAACCCTCTATACGATTGGGATTACCTTAAAAAGACAAACTACCAATGGTGGTTTAACAGAATTGAGGCTGCGTCCAATCTTTTCGATATTACAAGAATTGACCACTTCAGAGCTTTTGACAGCTACTACGCTATTCCTTATCCGGCAGAAAATGCTATTAACGGCAGCTGGATGGAAGGTCCCGGTATGGACTTTTTCAATAAAATGAAAGAGGCTGTAGGAGATATTCCTATTGTTGCCGAGGATTTAGGCACACTGACACCGGGGGTTATTCAGCTCTTAGAGGACAGCGGTTATCCCGGAATGAAGGTTCTTGAGTTCGCTTTTGACAGCGAGGAGGAGAACGACTATCTTCCACATAAATACACAGAAAACTGTGTTGTTTATACAGGTACCCACGATAATGATACCCTGATGGGTTGGGTTGCAGAGGCTAAACCTGAGGATATTGAGTACGCAAAGGATTATTGCGGAATCAAAGACGGGGAAGAATTTAATTGGGGCTTAATACGCACAGCCTACGCAAGTAAAGCTGATTATGCGGTAATTCAAATGCAGGACATTCTCGGACTTGGCTCAGAGGCAAGAATGAATATTCCTTCTACCTTAGGCGGTAACTGGGTTTGGAGAATTGATGCCGACGCCATCACTGAAGAGCTTGCACAAAAATTATTATGGATGTCTGATACTTACGGACGACTGGAGGATTAACTTATGGGTAATTTAATGGACGAACTAAAGCTAACGGCTCAAGCTTTGTACTGTGAAAAGGTTGAAAACCTAACACCTGCTCAGCTGCATATGGCACTGGGTAAGGTTGTACAGGCAGAGATTGCTGACAACTGGGCAAAGAGCAAGAAAAAACACGCTTCTGACAGACGTGCTTACTACTTCTCAGCAGAGTTTTTGATGGGCCGTATGATGTATAACAATCTTTATTGCTTAGGTATTCTTGACGAAGTTAAGACTATGCTGAAGAAAAAAGGCATTGACATTAACGTATTTGAAGAAATCGACGACGCTGCTTTGGGTAACGGCGGTCTTGGAAGACTTGCTGCTTGTTATCTTGATTCTGCAGCTACACAGGAGGTTCCTCTTGACGGTTACGGAATCCGCTACAAATACGGTCTTTTCAAACAGTTAATTGAGAATGGTTATCAGGTTGAAACTGCTGACGATTGGCAGAAGTTTGAAGATCCATGGTGCATTCGCCGTGAGGATCAGGCTGTTACCGTTGAGTTTAAGGGCCAGACTGTTAAGGCTGTTCCTTACGATATGGCTGTTATCGGCTATGGCACAAAGAACATCAACACTTTAAGATTATGGCAGGCTGAGGCTGTTTCAGACTTTGACTTCAGCCAGTTCAACAACTGCAACTATGACGCAGCTGTTAAAGAGAAAAATGACGCAGAGAACATTTCTAAGGTTCTTTATCCAAATGACAACTCTCATGAGGGTAAAGTTTTAAGACTAAAACAGCAGTATTTCTTCTGCTCCGCTTCTCTACAGGATATTATGAGAAATTACAAAGCTGAGTACGGCACAGATTTCAGCCACTTTGCTGAGAAATATGCTTTCCAGCTTAACGATACTCACCCTGTTTCCTGTATTCCGGAGTTAGTAAGACTTCTTATGGTTGAGGGAAAGAGCTTTGACGAGGCATTTGAAATTGCTCGTAACACTTGTGCTTACACTAACCACACTGTTCTTGCAGAGGCTCTTGAGAAATGGCACGCTGACTTAATGATGGACGTTGTTCCTGAGATTTATCACATTATCTGCCTAATCGCTAACAAGCTGCAGGAAGAGCTTACTGCAAAGGGCGTAAGCGAAGAAATGAAAGCTAATATGAGAATTGTTGACAACAACACTGTTCATATGGCAAGACTTGCAACATACGTTTCAACATACGTTAACGGTGTTGCTCAGATTCACACAGAAATCCTAAAGGACGACGTTCTTAACGATTGGTATAAGGTATATCCCGAAAGATTCCAGAACAAGACTAACGGTATCACACAGCGTAGATGGCTTGGTCTTTGCAACCCTGAGCTTTCCGAGTTTATCTCTGCTCGTTGCGGCGGTGACGGCTGGCTAAAGGATTTAAGCAAGCTAAGCAAGCTTAATAAGTGTATGGATGAAGATACTGTTAAGGAATTTAATAAGATTAAGGCTAAGAAGAAAAAACAGCTTGCCGAATACATTAAGAAGATGGACAATGTTGATGTTGATCCAAAGATGATTTTTGATGTTCAGGTTAAGAGACTTCACGAGTACAAGAGACAGCTTATCAATGCTTTCTCAATTATGATGATTTATCAGAAGCTAAAGAGAGGCGAGCTTCCAAACTGGAACCCAACCTGCTTTATCTTCGGTGCAAAGGCTGCTCCCGGTTATGCAAGAGCTAAGGCTATCATCAAGTACATCAACGAAATCGCTAAGCTTGTAAACAACGATCCTGATACAAAGGACAAGCTACAGGTTGTATATGTTTCCAACTACAACGTAAGCTATGCTGAAAAGATTGTTGTTGCTGCTGATATTTCAGAGCAGACATCTCTTGCAGGTACAGAGGCTTCCGGTACAGGTAATATGAAGTTTATGGTGAACGGTGCTGTTACTCTCGGTACTTGGGACGGTGCTAACATCGAAATCGCTGAGCAGGCAGGCGTTGAGAACGAATACATCTTCGGCGCAAGAGTTGAAGACGTTGAGGCTATCAAGGATAGCTACAACCCACGTGCTATCTACAACGCTAACCCTGAAATCAAGGCTGTGGTTGATACACTTATCGACGGTACAGTAAGCGACGGCAACGCTCAGGGTGAAGGTAGCTTTGCAGAGCTTCACAAGGCTTTGCTTGACGGCGCATCATGGCACAAGGCTGACCATTACTATGTAATCTACGATTTAATGTCATATGTAGATACAAAGATTCAGGCTAATGCTGATTACTCTAACAGAGTTGAGTTCGGCAGAAAGTGCTTGATGAATGTTGCAAACGCAGGCAAATTCAGCTCAGACAGAGCTATTGTTGAGTATGCAAAAGACCTATGGCACGTTAACTATCGTGGCAAAAAATAATATAAACTAAATTAAATGCCCCCGGGGAGTATCTCGGGGGCATTTTATAATGGAAAATTGAAAATGAAAAATTGCGGATAGTTGACGAGCAGAGAAACTCATTATCCATTGTCAATTATCCATTAATATCGTTGTGTATAGTAAATTTTTGCTATACCATATATGGTATGTAATCCGGATATTTTACAGCGTAAAAATTGCAAATTTTGGCTTAAAATCGAGATTTTTGTCATATTAAAGGCTGATTTTCCAGTGTAACATTTCATTTTATTTGTAACTTTTTTCAGAAAATTTTCAGAAATTTTCTCGAAGAAAAGACAAAAATCGACAATTATTTTTAGAATTAAATTTTGTGAGCTTTTCAAAAATTATACATTAAAATAGGGTGATATTAATAATTATTTTGTAAAAATTACATATACAATTTCCTAAAATCAAGGGAAAAACCGCATTTTTCCTAAGTTTTCATATTACTTTAGCAGGCTAAAATATAGGTCAAGAGGCATAAATCACGACAATAACACATAGATATATTACAGAGATGTAACAAAGATTACAAACACGTAATAGGCGTTTTCTTGCAAAATGACCACTAAAATGCAGTTTTTAATTCTATAACAGAATAATAAAATCTTGAAAATGGGAATTTGTTGAAAATAATTGTGCAATATATACAAAATTTTACGATAAATTCATTTGACATTCCAATTTTTCAAGCCTATAATTCTGTCGTAGCAATTTGAACTTGCAAAAATCCTGCAAGACTGCTGCAAAATCTAATTGAATACTAAGGAGAAAATTTATGGCGATAACAGAAAAACAGCGTTCTGCCTTCAAAGTGCTTGCTTTTGTACTTGCAATCGCAATGGTTTGGGTATCTGTTTTTTCCGTATCAGCACAGACAATTTCTGACGAAAATTCAAACAATACGGAAACAGAAGTTAGCGACGTTAACCAGGAGTTAATATTACCTAACGGAGACACAATCGCAACTAACGATCAGTTAGGCATTCAAATCATCGAAGGCGTTACAGTAAAAATCAAAGTAGGAACAAAGAAATACACAGATTATGACGTTCCACAGGGTACAGTTAAAAAAGCGCTGGATCACGCAAACATCACTCTTGGAGAAAACGACACAGTTGACCAAAAGCTAAAGTCTAAGGTAAAGGACAACAGCAAGATTAGAGTTAACCGTGTAAAGTATGTATCTAAGACAAAGACAAAGAAGGTTAAATTTAAAACTATTAATAAGCCAACAAACCTTATGAAAGTCGGCCAATCCAAGGTTAAGCAAAAAGGTAAGAACGGCTCAAAGAAAGTAACCTATACTTCAAAGGTTGTAAACGGTAAGGTTGAAAAGACAATCGTTTCAAATACAAAGGTTACTAAAAAAGCTAAAAATAAGGTTGTTTTAGTAGGTACAAAGAGAAACAACTATGCAATGTATGCACAGAACAATACTTCTTTTGCCACTAAATCATCCGGTGGTATAGGTACAATCATTGACCACAACGGTAAAAAGATTGCATATAAAAAGTTAGTTTCAGGCTCAGGCACAGCTTATTATGCTCCTGCCGGTGCCCATACATCAGTCGGCGACACAGTACACGTAGGCGGTGTTGCTGTAAATCCTAACATTATTCCATACGGCTCAAAGCTGTATATCGAATCTCCTGACGGAAGCTTTGTATATGGTTATGCTGTAGCAAACGATACAGGCGGATTTGCAATTACCGGTTCTGCTGTAGTAGATTTATTCTACCCAACATACAACCAGTGTGTTCAGTTCGGCAGACGTACAGTTAATGTTTATGTACTTGCTTAATAATTAAAATATACAGCGAAAGGGCAGTTTTGAACTGCCTTTTCTTTTTTAGGTTGATTTTCAAGGAAAAGTGTTATATAATACACATTGAATTTAATAGAATATCAAGGAGCTACACTATGAAAAAACTAATTGCACTTATTTTGGCAAGCTTAATGCTGATTTCTGTAATGGCAGGTTGCGGTACTACTGTTCCCGATGCAACTGAGAGCACTGCTGCTACTGAGGAAACTAAGGAAGAAAAAACATACTCTGACAGTCTTGAAAGCCTTGCAGAATATATGAAGGATCAGGGCTATATTGATAATACAGACAACGCATATAAAATGCAGGCTCAGTTAATCGGTGCTGAGAAAGGCTACCGTTACTTAAAGGGTACTGTTCAAATTGAATTGTATAAGTACAATCCGGATAAGCTAAACAAGACAGCTAAAGATGTAGTTGAGCAGATTAAAGAGAATAACGAATTTGAGCTTTACGGCAAAAAGATAAAAGGCTTTTTAACTGACAACGGCAAGTATATGATGGTTTATACCGACTCAGCTATTGCTAAGGACGATACAACAAGTGATGCTTATAAGACAATGGAAAAAGCCGTTAAGGATTTAAACAAGTTTTCAGAGAAGTATTCTGTTGCTTTGCTTGATGACAAAGATACCGAAAAAACAAAGAACAGCAAGACCAAAGAATCTGAATAACCGATAACCCATAAAAATAACCCCAAGTGGCAATCACTTGGGGCTTTGATTTTGCAGTTATTTAATTCAGTTTATTACCGCACTTGTTACAGAACAAATCTCCCTCACCTACTTTGTTACCGCATTGAGTGCAGAATTTGTCTGTGTTTTCCTGTAAAGGCTGTGCGTATGGATTGTCGTCGTCAATATGAGGAGTGACTCCTTGAATGTTACCGAAAGGCATAGCCTCTTCAGAATCATCCATTTCTTCAGGTGCGTAAACAGGCTCTGTTGTAAAATTCATTGAAATATTTTTAATATAGACTGCATATTTTATGGCAACGATTCCCATAATAATTGTAACTGCTGACCCGATTAATGTAGGGATAAGGAGAACAGTAGCATACATTGGTGTGAAAATTATATAATATAAAGGCACAACCATTACAGATAATGCTCCTGATATGATAGATATAACTCCGTAAGTCATAGCACCGTTTTTGTAAAGGTGAATACCACTAATACTTTTATCAATGGATTTTGCAAATCTGTAGCGCATTGTATAAATCCATACTGAAATAGCTCCCACAATGAAAAGAGTTATCAAAGCGGTGGAACAGGCAACAGTAAATATTTCGTGACGTACCTGTGCAGACAGTTCGCTGTAATTAAAAGAAGATGAAAACAGCGCGGATAATTCCTCATCCACTGCTTCAAATCCGAACGCTAAAACAACAGCTATTGCTACAATAAATGAAATAAATAAAACGTAAACTAAAATCAACTCGATAAGTGATACTATCTTAAATATTTTTGCCGGTACTTTTAAATTCTTGCTTTGACTTCTGCTGAAGAAGTAGAAAAAAAAGAACGAAACAGTAACAAGTATAGAAGTTGTAGGAAGATAAATATTGCCTGAAGAGCTTGAAACCATTGTGCTGTAATCAAAAGAGCTGTTTTTAAGTATAGCTCCGTTGAACGCTTCTACTGATACTGCAAACATTCCGGAAAACATTGTGCAAATGCAGGAAACAGTCATCAATATAGCTAAAGCTAAGATAATAGGCCTTCTGAAAAATCCTTTGATTATATCAACGTTATGCTGATATGGATTACCTATATTGTTATTCATATGAAACCTCCTTAATTCAATACAAATATTTTACATTATCTAAAAACAAAGTTCAATATTTTTTTAAAAATAGTGTAGATATATTCCGTAAATTAAGAGAATTTAAAGGAATATAAATTAAGTTGAAGAAAAATGTAAAAATATCAAACTTTTTTCAAAAAAGGTATTGACAAAAGTGGTGGAATGTAATATAATCTTGAATGTTCGCTGTGGAAAACAAAGCGAACGGAGGACCTTGAAAATTAAACAACGAAAGTAAAGAAACCCGTAATGAACTTTGAGTGTAGCTCAAAGAATTACAAGTGAACC
>CAMFQG010000030.1 GCA_945980035.1 uncultured Clostridia bacterium | reverse complement strand
GTAGTCTTGAAAACTTTTTGTTTTTTTAAGTGTCTACTCTAAGGGGATTATATCACTCAGTTGAGGTTAAAAGTTTTTAGTTAATCAGTGTTTGTCACGTCTGCCGCGTCTGTCGTGATGACCGCCGTTTCTTCTTGGCTTTGATGACTTTTCTGCATCAAGGTCGTTTTCAGGTGTCATACCGTCAACCTCGATTAATACAGCTCTACGGCTTAGGTTTAGTCTGCCCTTGTCGTCAATTTCCATTACCTTAACTCTGATAACGTCGCCTACGTTTACAACGTCTGTTACGTTTTCAGTGCGTTTAACGTCTAACTGACTTACGTGACAAAGTCCCTCTTTACCCGGAGCAATTTCAACAAATGCGCCGAAGTCCATAATTCTGGTAACCTTACCTAAGAACATTGCGCCCGGCTCAGGATCGTTGGCAATAGTTTCAATCATAACCAAAGCACGTTTACACTTTTCAGTGTCAATGCCTGAAACGAATACCTTGCCGAAATCGCCGTCTTCCTCAATGTCAACCTTACATTCACATTGAGCCTGAATTTCCTTGATAACCTTACCGCTTTTGCCGATAACCTCAGAAATTTTCTCAGCAGAAATTGTTGTTGTGAACATCTTTGGAGCATATTTTGAAAGCTCAGGTCTTGGCTCTGCAATAGCCTTTAGCATAACCTCGTCAAGGATATAGTTACGAGCCTTGTGAGTTTTTTCGAGAGCCTCTTTAACCATCTCCGGTAAAAGACCGCTGATTTTCAAGTCCATCTGGATAGCTGTGATACCGTCCTTAGTACCTGCAACCTTAAAGTCCATATCGCCGAAGAAGTCTTCAAGACCCTGAATGTCAACCATTGTCATCCATCTTTCGCCCTCGGTAATAAGACCGCAGGAGATACCTGCAACAGGAGCTTTAATAGGAACACCTGCGTCCATAAGAGCAAGTGTACTACCGCATACTGAACCCTGTGAAGTAGAGCCGTTTGAAGAAAGAACTTCTGAAACAAGTCTTAGTGCATATGGGAACTCTTCAACAGGAGGAATAACAGGAGCCAAAGCTCTTTCAGCCAAAGCACCGTGACCGATTTCACGACGTCCCGGACCTCTGCTTGGCTTTGTTTCGCCAACGGAGTAGCTTGGGAAGTTGTAGTGGTGCATATATCTTTTTTCTGTTTCGCCGTCAAGACCGTCTAACAACTGCTTTTCGGCAACAGAACCTAATGTAGCGATAGTAAGAACCTGTGTCTGACCTCTTGTAAACATACCTGAGCCGTGTACCCTCGGTAATACTCCAACCTCAGAAGCCAATGGGCGGATGTCGTCCATACCACGTCCGTCAACACGCTTCTGCTCGTCAAGTAACCAACGGCGAACGATAGTCTTCTGTGTTTTGTACATACACTCGTCAATCTTGCCCTCACACTCAGGGTAGATTTCGTCAAACTTCTCGTGAACAGCCTCGTAGATTGGCTTTAGTCTTTCATCTCTTACTGTCTTGTCGTCAGTATCAAGAGCAACCTTAACGTCAGCCTCAGCGAAGTTGTAGATTGCCTCGAACATATCGTGGTCTGGATCGTTTGAAGGATAAGTGAATTTTTCCTTGCCGATTTCTGCAACGATACCGTTGATAAACTCAATGATTTTCTGGTTAGCCTCGTGACCTGCCATAATTGCGTTGTACATTGTATCGTCATCAACGCAGTTTGCGCCTGCCTCAATCATTGCGATTCTTTCGCTTGTTGATGCAACTGTAGTAGCCATATCGGATACTGCTCTCTGCTCTTCGTTAGGGTTGATTACAATTTCACCGTCAACTAAGCCTACTGAACAGCTGCTTACAGGTCCGTTCCAAGGAACGTCTGAAATTGAGATAGCAATAGATGTACCTATCATAGCTGTAACCTCAGGTGAACAGTCAGGGTCAACAGCCATTACAGTACAAACAACAGAACAGTCATTTCTCATATCCTTAGGGAACAGAGGACGGATTGGTCTGTCGATAACACGGCTTGTTAAAATAGCTTTTTCGGATGGACGTCCCTCACGCTTTAGGTAAGAGCCGGGAATTTTGCCTGCTGCGTACTGCTTTTCCTCATAGTCAACTGAAAGAGGGAAGAAGTCAACTCCCTCTCTTGGCTTTGCTGAGGCTGTAACAGCAACGTGTACAACTGTTTCGCCGTAGGAAACAAGGCAAGCACCGTTAGCAAGCTGTGTCATTTTACCAGTTTCAACCTTTAGCGGTCTGCCGGCAAATTCTGTTTCAAAAACTCTGTAGTTTGGAAACTCCATTTTCTTGTTCATAAAAAATCCTTTCCAATGCTTACGCATTTTAAAATATATTTCACAGGATTTTTTACTCACACTTAGCAATAAAACCAAAGGATAAGGCTTTTTATCCCCTCGTTTTACCGCTAAAGCGCTGTGCAAATAAACCCTGTAATAAACGTAATATAGGGCAAACGGAAGTCCGCTTGCCCTAAGCTTGATTAAATTACTTACGAATACCGCATCTCTTGATGATTGAACGGTATCTCTCAATATCTGTGTTAGTCAGATATTTTAGAAGAGAACGTCTTTGACCAACCATTTTCAAAAGACCGCGTCTTGAGTGATGGTCTTTCTTGTGAGTCTTTAAGTGCTCAGTTAAGTCATTAATTCTCTTTGTGAGCAGTGCAATCTGAACCTCAGGAGAACCTGTGTCGCCCTCGTGGATAGCATACTCTTCAATTATAGCTTTCTTTTCTTCCGGTAACATTTTAATTCCACCTTTATAAATATTTGCCCACATCACAGGTAAAGGCTGTGAAAATCCACATTGTGGCTTAATCCTGTATCCGTGAAAGGGTCAGCACCGATGATTATAACACAATCGGTTTAAAAAGTAAAGAAAAATTTTATTTTACAACTTAGCTTTTTTACCTTTTACTATGTTTGATGCCTGTTTGAGCATACTGTTCTTTCCCTCGCTTGATGCGTTTCTGTATGCAAGGATAAGCATTTCCTCTTCAGGGGACAGGCCTTTAAACAAGCTGTTGCCGCCGTATGCTACAGCCGATACGCTTTCATCCTGCACACCTAAAAGCGTGTTAAAATCAACATTTAAAATATTGCACAATTTAAACAAGGATTCCTGGGATGGTTCGGTTTTGCCTGTTTCGTAATAGGTATAGGTAGAACGAGATATGCCCAAAAGCTCTGCGATTTTTTCCTGATTATAATTGGTGTTGCTTTTTCGCAAATTACGCAAATGCTTGCCGAAAATTTCAGACATATTTTCTACCCTCCTTTTTCAAAATCCAAATAACCCCAAAACCTGTTGTTATCTATTCTGTTTTTGAGTATAAGTTATTTAAAAGCCGGTTTTCAACAGATGTGAATAATTGTCACAGAAAAATATTTTTCACTTATTTTTTAAAACTATTGAAAAAAGATTTTAATAGAGTTATAATCTTTCACAGTACATATTAGCTGGTGTGGCTCAATGGCAGAGCAGCTCATTCGTAATGAGCAGGTTGCAGGTTCGATTCCCGTCACCAGCTCCATTTTTATTTTTAAACAATATTTTATAAAGGAAGGATTTTAATGGCTAAAAAACAGTTTAAATCAGAGTCAAAAAGGTTGCTTGACTTGATGATAAACTCAATCTACACTCACAAAGAGATTTTTTTGAGAGAGCTTATTTCCAATGCAAGTGACGCTATCGACAAGCTTTGTTTCATTTCTCTTACTGACAGTAATGTGGGGCTTAGCCGAGAGGATTTTAAAATTAACTTAACTCTGGACAAGGAGAACCGTAAAATTATTATTGAGGATAACGGTATCGGTATGGACAAGGAGGACCTTGACAAAAATCTGGGTACTATTGCTTCCTCAGGCTCTTACCGTTTTAAGCAGGAAATGGAGAAAACCGACGACGTTGATATTATCGGACAGTTCGGCGTAGGTTTTTACTCTGCTTTTATGGTGGCTGAAAAGGTAGAGGTTTATACAAAAAAATACGGTGCAGACACAGGATATATTTGGAGCTCAAGCGGTGCCGACGGCTATACAATCAAAGAAGCTGAAAAAGAAAATGCAGGCTCCGTTGTTACCCTTTACATAAAGGCTGACACAGAAAACGAGAACTACAGCGAGTTTTTGGAGCAGTACAGAATTTCCGAGCTGGTTAAAAAATACAGCGACTATATCCGTTATCCTGTTATTATGGATATGACTCAAACAAAGGTAAAAGAGGGTACTGAGGACAGCGAAAACCCTGAATATGAAAGCGTTACAGAGCCACAGACTCTTAACTCAATGATTCCTATCTGGCAACGTCCAAAAAAGGAAGTAACAGAGGAAGAGTACGAGAAGTTTTATCACGATAAATTTATGTCCTTTGACAAGCCTGCAAAGATTATTACAACCTCAGTAGAGGGTGTGGTAACATACAAGGCTTTGCTCTATATACCTTCAAAAACTCCATACGATTACTACACAAAGGAATATAAAAAGGGCTTACAGCTGTACTCAAGCGGAGTTCTTATTATGGAAAACTGTGAGGAGCTTTTGCCTGAGCATTTCCGCTTTGTAAAGGGCGTTGTTGACAGTCAGGACTTCTCTCTGAATATTTCACGTGAGGTTTTACAGCACGACCACCAGCTAAAGACAGTAGCGCAAACACTTGAAAAGAAAATTAAAAACGAGCTTGCCTCAATGCTTAAAAAGGACAGAGAAACCTACGAAAGCTTCTTCAAGGAGTTTGGCAGACAGATTAAGTACGGTATCGTAAGCGACTACGGTATGCACAAGGATACCCTGAAGGATTTGCTGATGTTCTATTCTTCAAACAGCGAGAAAATGACTACTCTTGCAGAGTACGTTGACCGTATGCCTGAGGAACAGAAGTATATCTATTTTGCAACAGGCGAGAACGTAACTGCTATCAGCAAATTGCCACAGGCAGAGAAGGTGCTTTCAAAGGGCTACGAGCTTTTATACTGCACACAGGACGTTGATGAATTTACTATCCAAAGCCTGATGCAGTATAACGAAAAGCAGTTCAAGAGCGTTGACAGTGATGACCTTGGCATTGAGGACGAAAATGACAGCGAAAACACAGATACCTACGACAATGTAACAAAGTTTGTCAAGGACGCTTTAGGCGATAAGGTTTCAGAGGTTGTTGCAAGTAAAAAGCTTATAAGTCACCCTGTTTGTATGACAGCAAAGGGCGGAATAAGCTTTGAAATGGAAAAATACTTTGCAGCTGTTCAGCCTGAGGCAGGTATGAAAGCCCAGAGATGCCTTGAGCTTAATATGAATCACAAGGCAGTGGAAGCTATGATTAAAGCTATTGACACCGATGAAGAAAAGGCAAAGAAATATGCACAGATTCTCTACAACCAGTCATTGCTGATTGCCGGACTTCCAATAGATGATCCATCTGAATATGCAGACTTAGTTTGCTCAATAATGGAATAAAAAGGTTCTTTGTCAATAGTTGGGGTAAAGTGCAGGTTCCTAATGTCACGAAGTACTGAGGGAGCCAAAGAACAGCCCGGGTGTTTATGTTTTAAAATGTATAAATACCCCAACATTTAATATAGAGCCAATAAAAATAAATTTCAGCCGGTGAAAGTTCATCGGCTGACTTTTTGCGTGATATTATAACCAAACAGTTATAATAATGAATATAATAAAATATCAATGGTAAAATGTCAATAACTAATTAGTTATATTGAGGTGTGTTATGGCATTTTACAGACGAATACGCGACCTGCGTGAAGATAATGACCTAACTCAAAATCAGGTAGCTGAGTATTTAGGTATGAAGCAACCCCAGTATCACCGCTATGAATCCGGTGTACGTGATATTCCCACCGATGTTTTGATTAAGCTTTCAAAATTATATAATACTTCTGTTGATTATATTTTAGGATTAACAGATAAATAAAAACACTGAATAGCCTTGCGGTTTTTCAGTGTTTTTTGTTATTGTATAAAAAATAAATATTGATAAAAACAACAGGCGGTAGTATAATATTACTGATAGATGTAATATGAAATAAAAGTTGAGGTAGCCATGAGAAAAACTAAAATTATTTGTACAATGGGTCCCGCTTGTGACAATAAGGAAACCTTGCTTAAAATGATTGAGGCAGGTATGAATGTTGCCCGCATTAATATGTCACATGGAACATACGACGAGCAGACAGAAAGAATAAACCGTTTAAAGGAAGCTATTAAGGAAAGCGGTAAAAATATTGCTATTATGCTTGATACAAAAGGTCCTGAGGTCAGAATAGGTGTCTTTGAAAACAACAGCATTATTCTGAATGAGGGACAGGAGTTCAATCTTTTAAAGGAAGCGGACAAGGGTAACGAGCAGGGCATCAACATTACTTTTCCAAAGCTTGTTGATATATTTTTTAAGGAAAGAAACAAGGCTATAGGCAGAAAAATTTTGCTTGATGACGGAAAAATCACTTTGATTGTAAAAGACGTTACCCCGGATGAAATCAAGTGTACCGTTAAAAAGGGCGGAAAATTAAGCAACCGCAAAAGTATAAATATTCCAAATTATCATATCAATATGCCTTATGTCAGCGCAGCGGACAGGGCGGATATTGAATTTGGGCTGAAAATGGGTGCAGATGTTGTTGCCGCAAGCTTTGTAAGAAGTGCCGACGATGTAACAACCCTGCGTGATTATATCGACAGCATCGGCTATGAGCACGTTGAAATAGTGTCAAAAATAGAAAATCAAAGCGGTGTTGACGATATTGACAGAATCGTTCAGGCATCAAACGGTATTATGGTTGCCCGTGGTGATATGGGTGTTGAAATACCCTTTATCAAATTGCCTGAAATTCAGAAAACTATGATCAGAAAGGCAGTTGCACACGGAAAGTACGTTATCACAGCAACTCAGATGCTGGAGAGTATGACCTCCTGTCCACTTCCTACACGTGCAGAAATCAGCGACGTTGCCAACGCAGTGTATGACGGAACTTCTGCGGTTATGCTGTCGGGAGAATCTGCCGCAGGAATGTATCCTGTGGAAAGTGTAAAGGCACTTGCAAGCATTTGTGAAGAGGCTGAAAGCAACCACGAAAGCATTATACTGCAAAAATATATAAATCAGTTTTACGATAAAAACAGCTTCAGACAAAGTATCTGCCGTTCTGCAAAGTACGTTGCGGAAGAAGTAGGAGCAACAGCAATTATAGTTGAGTCAGCTACCGGTAAGGTTGCCCGTGCTATGGCTCACTTCAGACCTGAATGTCCGATTATCGCGGTGGTAACCTCCGACAAGGTTCAGAGAAAGCTGTGCTTTAGCTGTGGCGTCACTGCTGTTTTAGGCGAAAACCTTACAGATACCGACGAAATTACAAAGCAGGCTATTTCACGGGCTCTTAAAACCGGCATCGTGAAAAAGGGCGATAGAGTAGTGGTGCTTTCTTCAAACAAGGTTGGCCCGTCCTACGGAACAGATACTCTACAGATAAAGGTTATATAATATGGAAAATATAATTTTAATAGGCATGCCCGGCTGTGGTAAAAGCACAGTCGGAGTTGTCCTTGCAAAAAATTTAGGCTACAACTTTGTGGACACAGATTTGCTGATAGCACGTGAGGCTGACAAGCCTTTGCAGAGGATTATTGACGAGGAAGGTATTGAAAGGTTTGAAAGCCTTGAAACCTATGTGGGTGAAAATCTTAAATGCAACAAAACCGTAGTGGCTACAGGGGGCTCAATGGTGCTTTGTGAGAAGGCTATGAAAAATCTAAAGTCACTTGGCAAGGTGGTTTACATAAAGGTATCCATTGATGAGCTTGAACGGAGATTGGGTAACTTTTCCACACGGGGAATTGTTATGAAAAAAGGTCAGACTATTCGTGATATTTACAATATGCGCAAGGAATATTACGAGAAGTATGCCGACGTTGTCCTTGAGGAAAAGTCAAATTCCAAAATGGGCGACAATATTGATGAACTGATAAAATTGCTTTAAAAAAACCGCTACATTTGACTGTAGCGGTTTTTAAATTGAAAATTGAAAATTGAAAATGGAAAATTATCGTCGAGAAGACGGGTTTACTTAATTAGAAAACTTTTATGCCCGACAGTATTCAAAATCCGCCTTTGGCGGAATATAAATTCGGTCGGGAACAGAAGTTCATTTATATATAAATTTTTCTACACGTCATTCATTTTCAATTTTCCATTATCCATTATCAATTATTTTTTTATCTCTTAAAGAGAATATCGTCGATAAAGAATTTCGGTCTGTGTTTTGTCTCAAGATATATCTTGCCTATGTATTCACCAACAATACCCAGCATAAGCAGTTGTATTCCGCCTAATGCCCATACGGACACGCTGAGGCTTGCCCAACCGCTTACTGTGTTTCCAAGGAAGAATTGAACAACACAGTACACTAAAATAATCAAGCTGACAATAAATGATATTGCACCTAATACCAGTGAAATACGCAGAGGCTTTACGGAGAATGATGTGATTCCGTCAAAGGCAAAGGAAAGCATTTTCTTTAAAGGATACTTTGACTCACCGCTGAAGCGTTCCTTACGTGAATACTCAACAATATCACTCTTGTAGCCGATTGTAGGAATAATACCACGCAGAAAAACATTTACTTCACCGTATTCAAGCAGTGAACGGATTGCCCTTTTACTCATTAATCTGTAATCAGCATGATTGTTTACAATTTCAACCCCTAAGAATTTCATAAACTTATAAAAGCCCTGTGCCGTTGTACGTTTAAAGCCTGTGTCGGTATCTCGGTTATTTCTTACTCCATAGACAATATCGTTGCCGTCATAGTATTTTTGAACAAATTGCGGTATAACCTCAATATCATCCTGTAAATCTGCGTCAAGAGTAATAACCATATCTGCGTGTTCCTTGGCAACAGTCAGTCCTGCCAAAAGAGCATTTTGGTGTCCCTTGTTTCTTGACAGGTTTACGCCTACGAACATATCAAGGCTATTGTGATATTTTTCGATTAATTCCCAGGTTTTGTCCTTACTGCCGTCATTGACAAAGGCAATTTTACTTTCTGGTGAAATTAAACCGTTAATAACCATATCGGTCATAATTTTGTATAGCCTTTTTGAAGTTTCAGGCAATACCTCTTCCTCGTTATAGCAAGGTACTACTAACCATAATTTTTCCATATTCTTCTCCTTTTGAGTTATCTTATCTTTTTTTTAAATTGATTTCCGCATTTGGGACATCTTATTGTGTGCTTGCCCTTTACATTTTTTACTCTGAGCTGAGCTTTGCATTTAGGACATTTGTAGTAGCGGTGAGTTCTTCCGTCACGAAACCGCTTGTAGGTTAATTTAAACCAACCTGTTACTGCCCTGTAGGCAGGAAGAATTACCTTGTTTTCAGCCATTCTTTTGTAAATGTTTCTCGACAAAAATCGGAACACTATTAATGCAAGTATTCCAAGCTCTGCAAGAGAAAGAATAAATCCAACGTAAAAGGGCGTAAATCTTGATACAATAAAGATAATTATACACAGCACAAACAGAGTGTTGTTAAGCTCGTCATTACCGTATCTGCCCTGCATAAACATATAAAACTTATTCAAAAAATTTCTCAATATATCATCTCCAATGTATATACAACCATATTTTACCATTAATAAATCACTTTTACAATGGAAAGATGTCAGTTTTTTTGAGTATTATTAATAATTGTCTGTGCAATATCCCTTTCGGTCATAAAGGCAAGTCCGTAATGCTCCTGTATCTCTGCTGACTTAAAGGTATCGTTCAGTAATTTTTTACCTTCGGTATCTATATTTATAAAATCTGTAACAAATGTAGCCCCTAAGGTTATAAAATAAAAGGCTACCGTAGCTAAAACAAGCAGAAGTTTAGCGGGAATATGTACCCTTCTGAAGGGGAATATAAACTTGCCTGCAAAAATCATTAACAATAGCGGAATAACAGCAATTATTAAATAACACCACTTGTTGACTATTGCTTGGGAGATATTCTCAAAGGTAATCTCTTCATAGAAGCTTTCCGAGATAGTCAGAAATCTGCCGAAAATATCAAAGTATATGATTTGCAAAGAATACAGTGCTGTTATAATAAAGGAAAAAACCCTGCAAATATTTCTGTTAACCTTACTTTTAAAGAAAGAGCACAAAAGCATAAACAGCGATGATAGGGAAACGGTGTAAAGAAAAATATATACATAGTTTATGGTGAGCATTGTTTCTCCGCAGCTGAAACGCAGTACAAGCTCCAACCACAAAAACAGAAAGGGAAAGTAAAAAATCGTGGTAAAGTTTCTTTGTATTCTTTTTTCTACTCTGTAAATGCCAAAGTCGTCACCGTAATCGTCATCTGCTCTGCCTTGAATGTTCTTTTTAGTTGACTTTTTGGGCTTTGGCTTATCGGCAGTTGACTCTGAAGCTTTTTGAGAGGCTTTTGTGCTGTCATCAAAAACATTGTAGTCGGGAAATGCCTCGAAAAGGTCATTTATATTGCTCATAAGTTTTACATCCTATAAAAATACATAACAATATTTTACAGGACATATTTTTATTATTCAAGGTTAGTTACATAATTGTATTAATTCATTAAAACCTAAGTCCCGAAAAGGTTTCGTCCAGTATTTTACAGGAATTTTTGAGCTGTTCTGTTTCCTGAGAGGTTAATGTCAACTCAACAGTGCGAGTAGCGCCCTGACGGTTGATAATACAGGGATTTCCTACATACACATTTTGAAGTCCGTAGGAGCCGTTCATTTTTGATGATATTGTCAGAATTGAATTTTCGTTTTGCAAAATTGCCCTTGCAACTCGGCAAATAGCCATACCTATTCCGTAATAGGTTGCTCCCTTTGCTTTGATGATTTCATAGGCGGCGTGGCGAACATCGTCGCTGATTTTCAGAATGTCCTCCATTTTGTAACAGTCATTGTCCATAACAACATCTAAAATAGGCTTTGTAGCTAACAGAACCTGTGACCAAGGCACAAATTCACTGTCACCGTGTTCCCCTATAACATATCCGTGAATACTGCGTGGGTCAACGTCAAAATATTCTCCGATTAAAAATCTCAGACGTGCAGAGTCCAAGGTTGTGCCTGTGCCGATTACTTTTTCTGAGGGAAACTGTGACAGTTCCTGAGTAATTCTTGCCATAATGTCAACAGGATTTGTAGCAACAAGAAAGATTCCCTCAAAACCGCTGTTTACAACAGGATTTACGATAGTCTTGAAAATTTCAAGGTTACGTTGTAACAGGTGCAGACGTGTTTCACCCACCTTTTGATTTACTCCTGCACAGATTACAACAATATCAGCGTCCTTGCAGTCCTTGTAGTCACCTTGATAAATATTCATACTTGTGTTTGAAAAAGCAAGTCCGTGATTCAAATCCTGAGCTTCACCGATAGCTCGGGTTGTGTTAATGTCGCACAATACAAGCTCGTCACACAAATCCTGATTTAGTGCCGCATAGGCAAAGCTCATTCCAACCATACCTGTTCCTACTAAAACTATTTTTCTCATAATTTTGCTCCTTTTACTTTATAACAAAATTATTTCCCCGTTTTACAGAAAATACAAACATAAAAATAATGGAAAAATTTAAATAAGGATTGAAAAAGCTTAACAAGTGTGTTAAAATAATAACAAATGCAAAAAATTTTAAAATATATTGAAAGGAATGTATGGATATGTTCAAAATAGCAAGTAAAAAAGTACTTAATCCCACAGTTACTCAGATGGAAATTGAAGCACCCCATATTGCTAAAAAAGCAAAGGCAGGACAGTTTATCATTCTCAGAGTTGACGAAAACGGAGAGAGAATACCGCTTACTGTTGCAGGCTGTGACAAAGAAAACGGCACAGTTAAAATTATTTTCCAGGTTGTAGGCGCATCAACAGAGCTTTTAAATCACAAAAACGAAGGCGAATACATTCAGGATTTTGTAGGTCCTTTAGGTGTTCCTACTCATATTGAGGGACTAAAGAAGGTTGCTGTTGTAGGCGGCGGTGTTGGTTGTGCAATCGCACTTCCTGTTGCACAGGCTTTGCATCAGCAGGGCACAGAGGTCCACTCAATCGTAGGCTTCAGAAATAAAGATTTAGTTATCCTTGAGGATGATTTCAAGGCTTGCTCTGATAAAATGATTCTTATGACCGACGACGGCTCATACGGAGAAAAAGGCGTTGTAACAGCTCCCTTGAAAGAGCTTATCGAAAATGGCGAAAACTACGATATGGTTATTACAATCGGTCCGTTAATTATGATGAAATTCGTAGTAGCAACAACAAAGCCCTTTAACATTCCTACAACAGTTTCAATGAATCCAATTATGATTGACGGAACTGGAATGTGCGGCGGTTGCCGTTTGTCAGTAGGCGGAGAAACAAAGTTTGCTTGTGTTGACGGCCCTGACTTTGACGGATTTAAGGTTGATTTTGACGAAGCTATGAAACGTGGCGCTTACTACAAGGATTTCGAGAGAAAAGCCCACGAAGACACTTGCAATCTATTTAAAATGGAGGTTGAGTAATATGCCTAATATGTCACCAAAAAAGAATCCTATGCCGTCACAGGCACCTGATGTTCGTAATAAAAACTTCCTTGAGGTTGCAACAGGCTATACACAGGAAGTTGCAGTAGATGAGGCACAGCGTTGCCTACAGTGTAAGCACAGACCTTGTGTAGCGGGCTGTCCTGTTAATATCGCAATCCCTGACTTTATCAAGCAGGTTGCAGAGGGTAACTTTGCAGGGGCTTATGATATTATCTCAGAGTCAAGCTCACTTCCTGCTGTTTGCGGACGTGTATGTCCACAGGAAACACAGTGCGAAAGCAAGTGTGTAAGAGGTATCAAGACAGAGCCTGTAGGCATCGGACGTCTTGAAAGATTTGTTGCTGATTGGCACAATGCTCAGGAAAATGTTGAAGTTAAAAAGCCTCAGTCAAACGGACATAAGGTAGCTGTAGTAGGTTCCGGCCCTGCAGGCTTAACCTGTGCAGGCGACCTTGCTAAAAAAGGCTATGAGGTTACTGTATTTGAGGCGCTTCACCTTGCAGGCGGTGTGCTTGTTTACGGTATTCCGGAGTTCAGACTTCCTAAGTCAATCGTTCAAAAAGAGGTTGACACTCTAAAAGCCTTAGGTGTTAAGGTTGAAACAAATATGATTATCGGCAGAGTTATTTCCATTGACGAGCTTATGGACGATATGGGCTTTGAGGCTGTATTTATCGGTTCAGGTGCAGGTCTGCCGAGATTTATGAAAATTCCGGGCGAAAACTTAAACGGTGTTTTCTCTGCTAACGAATATTTAACAAGAACAAACCTTATGAAAGCATACAGAGATGACTGTGCTACTCCTATCGCAAAGTCAAAGAATGTTGCAATCGTAGGCGGCGGTAATGTTGCTATGGACGCAGCTCGTTGTGCAAAGCGTTTAGGCGCAGAAAATGTTTACATAGTATATCGTCGAAGTGAAGAGGAGCTTCCTGCAAGACGTGAAGAAGTTGAACACGCTAAGGAAGAGGGAATTATCTTCAAGCTGTTAAACAACCCTGTAGAAATTCTTTCCGACGAAAATGGTAACGTTAATGGTATGAAGTGCATTAAGATGGAACTTGGCGAGCCTGACGAAAGCGGACGTCGTCGTCCTGTTGAGGTAGAGGGCAGTGAGTTTGTTATTGATGTAGATACAGTTGTTATCTCAATCGGTACATCTCCTAACCCGCTGATTAAGTCCACAACAAAGGGACTTGAAACACAGAAGTGGGGCGGTATCATCACAGACGAAAATGGCTTAACTTCACGTGAGGGCGTTTATGCCGGTGGTGACGCAGTAACAGGCGCGGCTACAGTAATCCTTGCAATGGGTGCAGGTAAGACTGCCGCAGCGGCTATTGACGAATATATTCAAAATAAATAATAAAAAACGGCTTGGGGAACCGAGCCGTTTTTTAATGGAAAATTGAAAATGGAAAATTAAGGTCGGGCAGAAAAGTATCCGCTAACGGAAAAAACTTTTCTGTCCGACCGTATTCTAATATATTCTTTAGAGAGTTATAGAGTTATATTTACACCTCAACTATAATAAAGCTTTGTGGGCTTAATGTCATCTTTTCCCAGGACTGTACGTACTCGCCGATTTGGTAAATACTGTTCTTTACCTCATATTCAAACTTAACGTCAACAACCCTGTTTAATGGGTTTACAAAGATAACAAAATTTTCTCGCTTATATACAAAGGGGAAGCTGTTTTCTTCTGCGTACATAACCTCAAAATCTCCCTCAGCACCAAGCTGTGGGTATTTTTTTCTAAGCTTAATTACGTCCTTTACAACTCTGTAGATGCTGTTTTTCTTTCTTCGTTGATTTTCAACAGTAGGAGCATTTTCGTCAGGGTCAACAGGAATGTAGGTTGTATCGCTTTCTGAAAAGCCGAAGTTTTTGCCCTTGCACCACTGCATTGGAGAACGTGAGCCTGTTCTGCTGTAACCGCCCTCTACACTTGTAAGCCCCTTTAGGTATCTCATACCGATTTCATCACCGTAATAAAGGAACGGAACACCCGGCAGGGTGAAGATTGTGGCATAAGAAATTTTGATAGCCTCTTCGTCAAGATAAGCTGTCATACGGGGAGTGTCGTGATTACAGGTTAAAAAGCTGATGTAGCCGTTATCCTTAGTGCTGTTGTAATTAGGCACATATTCGTCGGTAAAGGCTTTGATATTACCCTCACCGTTTTTGTTGAAGAATGCCTTTGTGCCCCAGTCGCCTGCTCTGAACAGTGTGTTGTAGCCGTTGCCCATATGGTCAAGATAGAAGTCGCAGTGGAAACCACCCTTGTTAATTGCTACAGGAGGATTGCACCATTCTGCAACTAAAGCGGCGTCGGGATATTCTGTATCAAGCATTTTGCGAATGTCTGCCCAAATAGTAGCAGTAGGCTCTTTTGTGTCATCATTCTTTACAAGGGAGTCAGCCATATCAACTCTGAAGCCGTCTGCACCTTGGTCAAGCCAAAAACGCATAACGTCTTTTAACGCCTCAACTGTTGCCTTGCAGTCAGGGTGATCCATAGGTAGCTGCCATTCAGGGTGGGTAATTTCAGCAAAGCCGTAGTTTAAAGCAGGCTGACTGCTGAAGTAGTTAACCATATAGTTGCCGTCACGTTCGCAAAGGCCGCACATCATACGGTACTCAGGAGGAGCGTCCCAAACGCATTTTGTGAAAATGTAGCGATTGCTCAGCTTGTTTTCCTTGGCTGACTTAGCCTGTTTAAACCAAGGGTGAGTGTCGCTTGTATGACCGGGAACTAAGTCTAAAATAATGCGGATTTTCTTCTTATGTGCAACATTTAAAAGCTCGATTAAATCTGCATTCGTGCCGTAACGAGGAGCAACCTTTTTGTAGTTGCGTACGTCATAGCCTGCGTCCTTAAAAGGAGAGTCAAACACAGGGTTGAGCCATATTGCGTTACATCCAAGCTGTTTTACATAGTCAAGCTTTTGGATGATACCTTGAATATCGCCTATTCCGTCACCGTTGCTGTCATAAAAGCTCTGTGGGTATATCTCGTAAAAAATAGCATCCTTTAACCATTTTGGCATAAAATCACATCCTTTTTATCTGTTATTATATTAACACACTATATATATTTTTTGCAACAAAAAAAGAGAAAAAATTGTCACAAGACAATTAACTAATTTCCAGTAAAAATCACTTGCAAAATCCTCTGAGTTTTCATACTATGGTATTAGGTGATTGTATGACTATTGAGCAGATTGACAAAGGGAGGGTGCTTATCCTACTTTGTAACAGCGATATGAAAGATTTTTCTTTAGATTATGACACAATGGGTTTTCGTGACCCTCATTCCAAAAAGATACTTGTACGGCTTTTGACACTTGCCTGCTTAAAAACAGGTATATCAGCAAAAGGTAAAAAAATGCTTGTGGAGGCATTACCGCAGGAAAACGGATGTGTTATTCTGCTTACGTTGGTATCAGAAAATAAACGAAAGGTTTACCGCATTAAAAGGAAAAATTACAGCCTTTGTTTTGTGTTTGGAGATTTAGAAAATTTAATAAAGCTCTGTATAGCTTTAAAGGACAGATGTATAACAGAGAATCGAATATACTATTGCAACAGCAAATACTACCTTATATTTGAAAGCATTTTACCGCCAAAATATAAACGTCTTGTGTGTGAATATGCGGACAAAGGGGAAGCGGAAAGAGTGCATTGGGCAAGGGTTAAGGAAAACGGCAAGCTGATTGCCGAAAATAATGCAATAGCAACCTTGGGAAAATATTTCGGCAAATAATAAGACCTGTTGTCAACGCAACAGGTCTTGAGGCTTTTGTTGATTAAAAAGTATCAGCTTCTGCAACTTCATCATCGGCAGAGTCGCTGATGTGGTTTTCCTCAGAGCTTTCGTTTTCAAAAGGGGAATCGCCGTATTCATCTTCGTTTGAGCAAACAACAGTAATATCCTCTAAATCACCGATGTCGTATTTTTTAACAATTTCAACTGTCTGATTTTCAATTATCTGACGGTAACGCTCTTTCGCCTTTTTAATGCGAGCCTTTGACTCCGAAATAATCTGAAACAGCTCTTCTTCGTTTTCACAGGGAGCAGTCTTACCTCTTTGCTTTCCCTCGTAATACTGTTTACCCAAGGTTATGTAAGCGCGATTAATCATCTCACATTCGCTCTTCATAGCTGAACGCAACTTTGACAGCTGAGAGTTAACACGATTTTTTTCAATAATAGCCTGTGTAGTATCGGAAACGGTGTCGAAAGCGTTGGAAAAACCCTTTTTAATAATATCAAAAAAATCCATATAAAAATCTCCTTATTAATATCTGTCTCTTATACACATCTGACGCTGCCGACGAAGGCTTAGGTG
>CAMFQG010000029.1 GCA_945980035.1 uncultured Clostridia bacterium | reverse complement strand
TTATAATTTAGTAATTTTAAATATTTCTAATATTTCCGTTGTTTCCGTTTGCTACATCATCAAAATAGTATCAATAAATAAAAATTGTCAAGGGGGTTTGAACTTATGAAGGCAATTAAATGCGAATTATGTGGAAGTAATCAACTTATCAAAAAAGACGGTTACTATCAATGTGAACATTGTTGTACAAAATACACTCTTGAAGAGGCTAAAAAGTTGATAGTTTCAGGTACTGTTGAGGTTGTTGACGGAGAAAACAAAAAAGCTAAATTAAAGAAAGACATTAATACATATATACAAATTAATAATTTTGTTAAAGCTATTAAGATTATGACTGAATATACAGATATATTCCCAGAGGATCCTGACGGATATAAGATGAAATTGGATTTCATCTGCGATCACGGATGTTGTCCGTCATTTTGCCATTTAACTGAAAAGCATTTTATTAATGATGGAGCAATGGTTCGCAGTATTTTGTATGACAGCGAATACATCTTTAAAGAGTTTAATTATAACCTTGATATCTTGACCAAATTAACAAAAATAGATAATCGTTCTTATTATGCTTCAAGATTATTATCCACAATAAAATCTGGCTCAACTAAATTTCATTTACAGCACTTTTGGCATAACTCATGCAATCCGCAATCAAACATTAATCCAGTTTATAAATCAGTTTACGAAAATCAAGCGTTAAGTAAAATCAAAGATATCCTTATTAATGGACTAGGAGACCAATATGGTACTATGGCTTTTGACGAAGGCATTAAGAATGCAACAGAATATAATAAAGTGTCCAAATTTGATGATAATACGGGAAAAACATTTAAAAACTGCATTTTTTTGCTTGGAAATCAAATCATATCACTGCAAGAATTGGGTTTTTATGATAAGGAGTATGGTTACAAAAATGATACCCTCAATCATATTCCAAATATCAAAAAGTTAAAAGAAATAGCCCAGTTAAGTATGAACCGACAAAAAAGTAATTTATGCCAGCACTGTGGCGGAGAATTTAAAGGTATATTCAGTAAAGTCTGCTCCAAATGTGGCAAGCCAAAAGATTATTATTAATAACATAAATATCGCCTGAGTTTTTTAATTTGCTCAGGCGATATTTATATATTTACAGATTAAACCCATCCGTAATTCCATTCAGCTTGGTCAAATCTCTTTTCACATAATACATCTAAGTAATTTCAGAAGTTGTGTGCCCTAGCAAATCTGCAACCTGTCTTGGTGTGAGGAATTTTATTGTGCCGTCCTCTTGCTTTATGCCGTTTACAAGGTTTGTGGCGAAGGTGTGGCGAAGTGAGTGCAAGCCTTTAGTTTCTATTCCTGCGGCTTTGAGGATTCTGTTAGCAAAGTATAAATTCAGATGTTGTTTTATTTCGGGCACATAAGGTCAGTTTGCTTTTAAACTGTCTGCTCGAATTGGTTGCGGAGGCACTCCGCCGTTTGCGGAAATTTACCGATCGGGTGAAGTTTCCGTTTTCATCGGGTATCAGCGGTGAGTCCTCCCCGAAGTTGAATTCATTTCTCATGTAGATTATTATTTCGATTGCAATATCGTTCAGCGGAACATCTCGTTTGCTGGTGGCACTTTTGAGCTTTTACAGCTCTCCACATTTAGGACAGAACTTGGCGCTGACCTTTAGCTCCGTACCGCAGCTGGGATATTTCGGAATTTCGAGCTTAGTCTGAGCTTTTACAGGCTCTCTGCAATTGGGATGACACCTTTGCCGAATACATTGCCAAGAAACGCAGTGAGGGTAAACACTACAACGTTGCTATTTCCCACGCTTGTAAGAAACTTATCAGAGTAATCTATCACTTGGAAACAACCGGCGAAGCTTATTGCCGATAGACTTTCTTTTTATCAATCTTCTTTGAGCAACTACTCGGTTGCTCTTTTTGTCCTGCTTTTTTTCTTGTTAAATTTTTGTGGAAATTTTTTCATTTTTCTATTGACTTTTAATAGTTAGTCTATCAAATACCCATGCGACTGAAATTTGACATAAGCTTACACACTTTTATCGCCTAAAGCCTATATCCCCTATATTGTTATAATGAAGTTATTTATGTTCATTACATTTATATAATCAACCTTTTTTGCCAGCTTTGTTACCATAGAAATTCCGAGATATTCGTTTTCACGGATTTTTCTATACATTTCATCCTGTTCTTTTCCGGAAAAAGCCCTGCAGTTGTCCTTTGTTCTCAGGATAATATCATCTTCATCCTTATAAATTCTTATGTTGATGCTATGCTTTTTCCTGTTGTCAAAGCCATGATTGATTATGAGCATGGTAATCTCTTCAAAGAAGAGCTGAATCATATATGCAGTTTTTTTGTCTATTCCAAGCTCATTACAAAAGTCAATAACCTGCTTTTGCATTTCGCTGAATTCTTCTTTTGAATTGATAACAAATTCCACATGGCTGCCCTGCATAATATCCACATCATCAAACATACTGAAAAAGCTTTTGCGATTAGGATTACTTCTGTTTTTAATTCCATTTGCCAGGATTATTGTGACAGTAAGGAGAATTTCGCTGAGGGGGATTGATAACCACAGTCCTGTCGTGCCCAGAGGATATACAAGAATAAAGCTTAGAACTACAATATACACCAATTTATTCATCAGAGTTACTACATTGGTAAGCTTGATTTTCTCCTCTGCCTGCAAAAGATTGATGTAGTATTCATTGAATGCAAGGAAAGGCAGACTGACGGCATGACATCTCAACACCGTAACAGCACCGCTATATGAGGGAGAGCTTGTGTCAAGATACAGCTCTGCAAGGAACGGTGACAGGAAAAAGTAGATAATTGCAAGTCCGCCTACAAAAATCAGAATATATTGTAATGCTTTCTTTGAGGTAGCCACAAGGGAATCAATGTCCTTTTCCCCAAGAAAAATTCCTACAATGAGAAATACCGCACCGCCGATACCTACGCCGACACTTTCAGCCAGGTAACGGATATTCTGCTGTACGGTAAAGGACGCCATCGCAACTCCTGCTCCGGCAAAGAGAATAAGTCTGTTAATAAAAAACGGTCGCAAAAAATTACCAATTCTTTTGGTTGCTCTTGGCATACCGATTGTAAGCAGTCGGTGTAAATTGTCAAAACACAATTTTTTAAAGCTGATTTTAAAGAGGGAATTCTTGCTTATAAATGATAGCAAAAGCACAAATGCGCTTAAATAGTAGCTTATTGATGTGGCTAAGCCCATACCAAAAAGTCCCCAACCAAGCACCGCAACATTCAGAAAATCCCCTGCAATATCGCTGATTGTAAGCACTGCAATAGAAGCAGTAATAAGCTTGTTTGAGCCATTAAGCTGTACAAGAGGAATAAGAACTGCAACAAAAATATGACCGGGAGCACCGATAAAAAAGCCCCTGATATAGTCGGAGGTATTGTTGTGAAGAGCAGCATCTTTCACATCTGCACCCATTAAACTCGCAAGAAAGCCTGAAAAAATTATGCCTAAAAGAGCTATGATTATTGATACAACAAGGGTGATAAATATAACCATTGAAAAGGTTTTGTTCGCCTGCTCCTTTTTACCGCTTCCGATTTCATTGCAACATATTTTTTGCCCTCCTGCCGATATTACACCGCTGATAATGGCAAGTATAGTGTAGGATACACTTGCAATACCGCTTGCCGCTAATGCAATATCTCCAAGAAAACGGCTTGTCATTATGCCGTCAATTATGTAGGTAATTGCACCTGCAATTTCCATAAGAATAATACCGAAAGCAGCATTCCTTAGCATTTTGCCGATGATTATATCTTTATTTTTTGTTTCTAATACTTTCATCTGTTTTTTATCTCTACTTTAATATCTTTATCAAATTCAAGAATATTGCAGTCTGCAAAAAAGTCTAAAACAATATCTTTATCGCCTTTTGAAAGAAAGAATATCTGTTTTTCTGTGTTTTGCAGTTTGTATTTTCTCTCATCGCCGTCGGCAAATGTGGTATATTTGTGCTTTATATCTGATACATCAATGCTATAAACACCGCCGTAAAGTGTGGCATCAAAAATATCAATATTAACGCCGAATAATTCAACCTTGAAAGGTTGTTTTGACACAACACAAAACTGGTTATTTTTTATTCCTGAGTTGTATAATTTCTCAAGCTTGTGTTTGTCTGCAACATATGAATCATTATTACAAAAAATTATTTTATCCGAATAACCTTTGTCGGCAATATCAAGAAGCAAATTGATTTTCACATTATCATCATCTAAAATGCTCTTGGGAAGTACAAGCTTAACCTTGTAATACTCCTCAATTTTATAAAGCTTTTTTAACAGCTCTGTGCTAAAGGTATGAATTTCCTCACCGCAAAAATCTGTTGATGAAAATATAACCTCTTGATTTGAATTAATAAAGTCTATGCTTTTTTTATTGCCGATTTTCCTGCTAAATTCCAAAAACTTTTTATATTCAAGATTACCGTAAACCGACTGTGCTCTTCTCTTTGAAATTCCGATTTTTACAGCAGGGTTTTCTTCGACAGATGTAAAATCTATTCTGTATGTGTTAAGTATATCCTTGTGGTTATCAAGCCCAATGCTGTCGCCGTTTTTTGTAACCTCAAGGTATTTACTTTTTATTTCAAACCTTTCATGGTCTATACTGCAAACAATGGTTATATCCTCGTAAATATCCCCGGTCTGAGGTAAATCCTTCTGCTTTTTAAGTTTCCACCTGGGATGTTCAAAGTCGTAATCCTGCCAACCGTTTTCGTACACATAAGGGATAAACCCCATAGTCTTTTTTGTTTCGGAAACATACAGCATTGAAAACGCATTTATGTGGTCGTCGCTATAATAGGTTGCACCGCCAAACAGAATTGCTCCGCCTCCCGGTTGCTTGTTCAGCCTTGGTCTTTCGGCACTTTCGGTATGACCGCACAGCAGAAGATTTGCACAGTTTAACAGCATCGGAAAGGTTGCAAATCTATTGTCATATGTACTGATTTCATTAGGGTGGAGAAACCTGTCGGAATGATGAAACAATGCAACTGTGTACCACACCTCATCCCTTGCCGGCAAAATTCCATACTCCATAAGGGATTTAATCTGTTCCTGCCCAAGCCACATTTTATCAACAGAAATATGTTTTTGTGACATAAGCAGGGAAGTATTCAGTGATACAATTCTCAAGGTTTTTCCGCAAGAAAAATTTACATCCTTAAAGCCTACGCTGTAGCTGTACATTCGTTTTCCTTTGAGGGGGTATGTATAGGGTTCAACACCTAAATCATAACAGAACTTGTTATAAGCAATCAACGAAGGCTCAGCCTTATAGACGTTATCGTACTTATAAAGATCGTCAATTTCCGTTGTCATATCGTCGGTGTACTCTTTGTCAAGACAGTTATATGATAAATCCACGTCATGGTTTCCCACGCAAAAGGATATATTCTTTCCCGTAAGATTGCAGACAGAAAGAAGCTTTCTAAACCAAATTAAAGCTTCATTATATTCTGCCGGTTTTCCGTGCCATACAATGTCACCTGTAAAGACAATGTGTTCCGGCTTTAGGTTATCGTCAAGCTGTTCAATAACCTCAATAAGCTCTTGAAGAATCAAATCGTGCTTAGCAAAATTTTCTTTAATATTATAGCAGGGGTAATTTCTGCCGAAGTGTATGTCAGATAAATGTAGAATATTCAATACGTTACCTCTCTATATGTAGGAAAATCACTTTTGGAATTACTTATACAACGTATTTATTATACAACATAGGGATATACTTAACAAGCCTTGTTTTCACTATTTGCAGGCATTGTCACAAAAATCATTATTTACCGCTTAAATAGTTGCATACAAGATAAACCCGGATGACAAAAGCCATCCGGGTTTTATTGAACAATATTTAAAATTAACTTTGTCGGGCTCAATCACAACGCTTTAAATATTAAGCCTTTAGAACTATATAGCTTTGCGACAACTCCCTTTGCAAATTGTCAGCATACTATTAACTAATATTATTTGCTGAATTTAAAAATATACTCATAAATATCCGCTGCAACCATAGTTTTAATTTTAGCTGTTGCACACAGCTTGCCGCTGCTGTCAATATATACCTGCAAGCCTTTTCTGGATTTACTGCTTTTTGCGTATGCCAGCATTTGGTCGGCATATTGTTGCAGGTACGAACCCTGTTTTATAAGTGACTTAGTTTTACTAATCTGCTTATTTTTCAAGGCGTTATAAAAGCTCTTTTTTGTATAACCATACATTTTGAAAAGACTTTCGTTTGTAACCTCTTTACCGGTCTTTTTGTTTACATTACATGCTTTATATGACCACCATGAAGCACCGGTTACTTTCTGTTTTATAGAAAGGATATTTCCGTTTTTATAGGTGTTTCCGGATACACCGAAAATCAAACTGTAACCGTTAACATAAGCGTCATAATCACTATTATAATACTTACTATAATAATTATAAAGCTTTTTGTTGCATTTTTTTGCAGATTTTGAATTGACATTAAAAGCATATATTTTGTATGTATGCTTATAACCCGCATAAGAAGAACCTTCATAAAGAGATTTATTCAAGCTTAAATAAAAATCCCCTTTATTGCTTTTTATTTTAGATACTGCACCGGCACTTATATCGCCAAATACAAATGATGATATTGCCAAAACTACTAAAAACAAAGAAACTATTTTACTTGTTCTTTTCATTTTAAAGCACCCCTCTAATATAAATTAATTTTATACAATCCATTACTTACTTGAATAATTATAGGTCTTTTCAAGGAGCATATCCTTAACCTTCATAAGCCTTGTACGGCTGCTTCGGTCATTTTCTTCAAGCTTCATAGCAATATATTTAATTGTTTCCTGATACCTTGGTATCATAACGTGTTCCAGAGAATTAACTCTGCGACGGGTTTTCTCGATTTCTGCCGACATAAGCTCACAGCTTTTTTCAATTTCTGCAAGTCTTATTAAATCAGGCAGTAAATCGTTAAGGGACATTACCGCGTCGTCAAGCTCAAAGGAAGTAAAAGCAAAGCCGTATGGGAATATATCTCCCTCATTAGCCGTACGGCTTTCAGCAGTAAACTCAGGTATGTTTACACTCATTACATTTTTTTGGCTCACATTTAAGCTTACCTGCTGTTTTGGCGACATAAGTGACGCGTCAAGGCTTTCCTTTGACATAACCGCACTTGCATTTACAAAGTGAGCATTACACAGTGCAAGCTCCCTTTCAACCTTATCCCTAAGACGCTTATTTTCCTGCACAAGGTCAATAAAACGTCTCATAAGCTCGTCACGTTTATCCTTTAACATTTTGTGTCCACGCACGGCAGTGGTAAGCTGTTTTTTTAGCTTAGTAAGCTGCATTCGTGTGGGATTAACATTCATTATAGCCATTGATAAGCACCTTCAATGTTATTCTTTGCCGTAGTATTTATCAAGCATATCATCCTTGATACGTTTAAGCTCGCTTCGTGGAAGAATATGGAGAAGCTTCCAGCCGATATCTAAAGTTTCCTCGATTGAACGGTTTGCGTTGTAGCCCTGGGATACATATTCTCTTTCAAAAGCTTCGGCAAATTCAGCATACTTTTTATCCATTTCTGTAAGGGCTGCTTCACCGAGAACTACCATAAGCTCTCTTGCATCCTTGCCTCGTGCATATGCAGCAAAGAGCTGGTTCATAGTTGCAGCGTGGTCCTCTCGTGTACGGTCAGGTCCGATACCCTTATCCTTAAGACGTGACAGAGAAGGCAGTACGTCAATAGGCGGTGTAATACCTTTTCTGTACAGCTCACGTGAAAGAATAATCTGTCCCTCTGTAATGTAGCCTGTAAGGTCAGGGATTGGGTGGGTTTTGTCATCCTCAGGCATAGTAAGGATTGGGATAAGTGTAATTGAACCGTCCTTGCCCTTCAGACGTCCTGCACGCTCATACAGAGTAGCAAGGTTTGTGTACATATATCCCGGATAACCTCTACGTCCCGGAACCTCCTTACGTGCGGCAGATACCTCACGCAGAGCATCGGCATAGTTGGTAATGTCTGTCATAATAACAAGCACGTGCATACCCAAGTCGAATGCAAGATATTCAGCGGCTGTAAGAGCCATTCTGGGTGTTGCAATACGCTCGATAGCAGGGTCGTTTGCAAGGTTTACAAACATAACCGTTCTGTCGATAGCGCCGGTTTCCTTAAAGGACTGAACAAAGTAGTCAGACTCCTCAAAGGTAATACCCATAGCAGCAAATACAACGGCAAACTGCTCGTCCTTTCCCCTTACGGCAGCCTGACGTGCAATCTGTGCGGCAAGCTGTGCGTGAGGAAGACCTGAAGCTGAGAAGATAGGAAGCTTCTGTCCTCTTACAAGGGTATTAAGTCCGTCAATAGCGGATACACCTGTTTGAATAAACTCCTGAGGATAGTCACGTGCCGCAGGATTCATAGGTGTACCGTTAATATCTAATCTTTTTTCGGGAATCAGAGCAGGGCCGTCATCAATAGGGTTGCCAAGACCGTCAAATACTCGTGAAAGCATATCGGGAGATACAGGCAGTTCCATTGAACGTCCTAAAAAGCTTACTTTGGAATCTGCAAGGTTGATACCTGCGGCAGAGTCAAAAAGCTGAACAAGAGCGTTGCTGCCGTCAACCTCAAGAACCTGACAACGTCTAATTTCTCCGTTGGGAAGCTTGATTTCTCCAAGCTCGTTATAGGTAACGCCCTCAACATCGCTTACCATCATAAGCGGTCCTGCAACCTCTCTTATAGTACGGTATTCCTTTGGCATCAGTCCTCACTCCTTTCCAAAGCATCCTTAATATCGCTGTCAAGCTGAGATTGGATTCTCTCAAATTCATCGTCAATTTTGGATTCCTCTACATATTTGTAACGTCCGATTCTTTCACGAACAGGAAGATTAACAAGCATTTCAATATCTGCACCCTTGTTTAAAGCCTCATTAGCCTTGTCATAATAGCATAGGATAGAACGCATCATAAGAACCTGCTTTTTCAGGGAAGTGTAGGTATCTGTAGGGTCAAATGCGTTTTGATGCAGATAGTCCTCACGAATTGAGCGTGAAGTTTCAAGCTTTAGTCTGTCAGGAGCAGAAAGAGCGTCCATACCAACAAGATTTACAATTTCCTCAAGCTCTGCTTCGTCCTGAAGTAGGGATAGGAGTCTGCCTCTTAATTCCATAAAGTCAGGAGAAGCATTTTCGCTGAACCACTTTTCAAGCTGGTCGGTATAAAGGGAATAGCTTGTCAGCCAGTTAATAGCAGGGAAGTGACGCTTATAAGCTAAGTTTGCATCAAGTCCCCAGAATACCTTTACAATTCTCAGGGTAGCCTGTGAAACCGGTTCGGAAATATCACCGCCGGGAGGTGATACAGCACCGATAACCGACAATGCACCCTCAACGTCATCCTTGCCGTTTACGATAACTCTGCCTGCACGTTCATAGAACTGTGCAAGACGGCTTCCCAAGTATGCAGGATAGCCCTCTTCACCGGGCATTTCCTCAAGACGTCCTGACATTTCTCTCAAAGCCTCAGCCCAACGTGACGTTGAGTCAGCCATAAGGGCTACTGTATAGCCCATATCACGGAAATACTCTGCGATAGTAATACCTGTGTAAATAGAAGCCTCTCTGGCTGCCACAGGCATATCTGATGTGTTAGCAATAAGAACTGTACGCTCCATAAGTGAATTGCCTGTGCGTGGGTCTTTAAGCTCGGGAAATTCGTTAAGAACGTCAGTCATTTCGTTTCCACGCTCACCGCAGCCTATATATACTATAATATCAGCCGCAGCCCATTTAGCAAGCTGGTGCTGAACTACCGTTTTGCCTGAACCGAAGGGGCCGGGAACAGCGGCAACACCACCCTTTGCAAGCGGGAAAAGTGTGTCGATAGGTCTTTGACCTGTAGTAAGAAGAATATCAGGGGACAATTTACGCTTGTAGGGTCTGCCCACACGAACAGGCCATTTAGTAACCATTGTTACATTTGTATTACCGCCCTCATTTTTAAGAACAGCAACAGTTTCGTCAATGGAGAAATCTCCCTCGCTGATAGCTTCAACAGTACCCTGCATATTATTTGGTACTAAAATTTTGTGCAAAACTGCATTTGTTTCATTTACCGTACCCAGTACGTCACCTGCACTTACCTTGTCGCCAACCTTGACAACAGGGGTAAAGTGCCATTTCTTTTGGTGGTCAAGGGAGGGAACGTCAATACCTCTTGTAAGATTTGTTCCGGCAACCCTCATAATCTCGTTTAAAGGACGTTGGATACCATCGTAAATTGAGCCGATAAGACCGGGGCCAAGCTCTACCGAAAGCGGAGCGCCGGTTGACTCAACAATCTCGCCGGGGCCAAGACCTGAGGTTTCTTCATAAACCTGAATTGAAGCCCTGTCACCGTGCATTTCTATTATTTCGCCTATAAGTCGCTGGCTGCTTACGCGTACAACGTCAAACATATTTGCGTCACGCATGCCATCGGCAATTACCAATGGGCCTGCAACCTTTGTTACTATACCTGTTTTCAATATATACACCTCAATTATTGGGTATTTTCCAGTATTTATTGGAAAAGAATATCAGAACCTACAGCCTGCTCAACAAAGGATGATAATCTCTTTGCACCTATTCCTGTGTTTCCTTTAACACCGGGAATTGGAATAACAGCAGGTGTTTGTTTATCTTCGTAGCGTTTCCGCTCCTTTTCTGTAATTGCAAAAATCTCCTCAGTCAGAAATATAACTGCATAAGTGTCTGTGTCTGCAATTTTACGGAAAAGCTGAGCCGCCTCTTCATTTGCTTCACAAGGATAAATATCAAGGCCTACAGCACCAAAGCCTTTAATGCTTTCGCTGTCGCCGATAACTGCAATATTTTTAGCCATAAATCTCACGCAGCCTTTCCCTTATGATTTCTGAATCTGTCTTTGTACGCAAACCGCTTGCGATAATGTGGATAACCTTTTTCTCTGCTTCACAGCCAAGATAATATCCCATAAGCGGTTCGGGACCGCTGCTTGCCCGTTTGCAGCCTTCCTTTGCCATTAACATCAGCTTGTTATCTACAAATTTTTCAAATGCAGACGGAGAAAGCTTATATGCCTCAATAGCTTTGTTTAGTTGGTACTCGCTGAACTTTTCAAGGGTATCAACAAGATTATCCACGCCCTTTACAGCGGATTTGATAACAGTCGTCATACGAAATTCATCAACCTGACACAATGCTCTTTTCAAGAAGTCCTCTGTAGTACCGACTTTTGCTGCTCTTATGGCAATTTTAATATTGTTGTAAAAGACAGTAGTTTTAAAGTAATTGTTTAAAAATTCAGAGCCGGAGCTTTCCCCTGCTTCAAGCATTTTTTCCATAACAGCCTTGTCCGTTACTGCGTCACTGAGCCTTGCGTCCTTTGTATAGGCAAGCACCTCATATGCGCTGTCTGCCGCTTCTGAGAGCCAAGTGGGCAATAGGGAAAATTTGCGGTTTTCAACTGCTGTTTTCAGCGTGTCAAAGTCAATAGTGGAGGGCTTCAACAGCAAAGAGCTGTAATCTCTTCCCGACATTGTACCCTTTAAAACGGTTTTAAGATTGTGAATGTCATTAAGATAGAAAAAAGGGTTAAAGATGCTGAAATCGGGAGCAACGCTTTTAATGTAATCCCACATTTTAGAAGTGTTATCCCTGATAACCTCATCAACAGTGTCGCCCTCACCGTAGCCCTTGTCGTTTAGATAACGTACAAGCTGTGCTTCGTCACTGCAATTAAGCATTTGCTCGACCTCTGAGCTTGTAAACAGAGAAGTTTCTTTGGCTCTTACAGAACCAATGGAGTATTCATATGATTTAGCCATACATATCCCCCTTACTCTGCAAACAGCTCACGGTTAATAAGGTCCTCAATGCTGTCACGATTTGAAGAAAGCAAAGCAGAAAAGCTCATATTTTCCTCTATATCGCCATTTTTAAGAATAAATCCACCGTCAATATCAACAGCATTTTCACCAAGCTGTGCCTTTATACCAAGACTTTCAAGCTTTTGCGAAAAGTCTGTAGGAAGTCTGTTTAAATCATTTTGATTAAAACAGATAACGCCCTGACTGTCTCCAAGCTTTTTTAACAGCTTGTAAATTATATTAAAGTAATCTTCGCCGTCAAGATTTAAAAGATATTTATATATTGCATCATAGGTGATGTCAATTTCAAGGCGGCGTTGTCTGAGCAGAGCGTTTCTCTGCTCTAATTCTCCACGGCTTTTGTTTGCAGCCTTAATCTGTGAAGCTTTCTGTTGGGTTTTAGAGTCAAGCTCAGCCTTAACCTTGGCTGCTTCTTCCCTGCCCTTTGCAATTATTTCTTCACAGATTTTATCAGAGTCTGTTCTGATTGCTTCGATAGTTTTGTCACAGTCGCTTTTAATACTGTTTAAAATCATATCCGAGCTGTTCAAATTAAGCCCACCTTTCTGTTAAGATATGTTTCACAAAATATTAGATGTTGATTGCAGGGACTGAAATTACAACAAGAAGTGAAACGATAAAAGAAAGAAGAGCGTAAATTTCAACCAATGTAATTGAAACCATTGCCTTTGAGAAGTTTTTGTCATCCTTAGCGCTCATGGCGATACCTGAAACTGCTGCATTACCCTGTGCAAATCCGGATACCATACCGCCGATACCGATTGCAAGAGCTGCACCGGCATATGCTAAGCCCTGTCCCATTGTGGGAAGATTTCCGCCAAGAACACCGCAGTTTACAAGAATAAGGAAACCTACGATAAAGCCGTAAAGTCCCTGTGTACCCGGAAGAAGTGTAAGAACAAGCATCTTACCGAATTTTGATGAGTCCTCAGAGAGAACACCCATAGCTGCCTGAGCAGCACTGCCTACACCCTTTGCTGAACCAAAGCCCGCAAGGGCTGTTGCAAGTGACGCACCTAAAAGTGCAAAAAACAAACCGTTCATAATTTACCTCCTGAAACTAACAAAGTTAATTATCTTTGTTGTTCTTTGTTTTAAAATATTTACTGTTTAAAGAGAATGGCTCAAATGGTTTGCCGCCACCCTCGTAAAACTTACTGAACATTTCAACGTACTGCAATCTCATTGTGTGTACATATGAGCCCAGTGCGTTAAGTCCGATTGTAACAAGATGACCTACAATAAAAATAACTATCATAAAGATAATTCCCGGTATGCTTGTGCCAAGCATTGTAGCAAGCATATTGAACACCTGAGCCATAACACCGGTTGTAAGGCCTAAAGCTAAAAGTCTTGAGTAGCTTAAAAGGTCGCTGATGTAACTTGTGATGTCATAAAGGGAAGCAAGTCCGCCGATAGCCTTGCCTACAATACCTTTTTTGTTTCTGCCCTGAGTAAGAACCAAGCCTATTGCACAGGCTATTGCGATACCTGCGCCGATGAACATAACAAGCTCAGTTGTAATCATACCCACAGCCAGCACTGCAAATCCAATTAGCATTAACATCCACAGTCCTGTGTCAAAAAATGCCGCTTTATAATCCTTCTGTTTAAAGCAAATGTAGAATTTGCATCCCATACCGATTAAGATATGAACAAGACCGAATGCGATTGATACTACCATCAACAGCAGAGCGTCCTTCTGGGGATCCAAAGTAGGCCACGGAAGAAGCTGTTTCATAGTGATATCTGCACCTGTAAAAACATTGTAGAAGGTAGCTGGGGCATCACCGAATATACTTCCGAAAATCAATCCCCATATTATAGTTGAAACACCGCAATACTGGAACAGCTTTAGGTTGTTTCGCATTTTTTTGTCAGGCTTGAATATTTTTAATACAATGGCTATAGCTACAACCATTACAAGTCCGTAGCCTGCGTCGGAAAACATCATACCGAAGAAGAAATAGAAGAAAAATGCAAGTATCGGCGTTGGATCAACATCTGCGTGAGATGGGGTTGAATACATACTGACTATGCCTTGGGCAGGCTCTGCAAATCTGTTATTCTTCAGCTTTACAGGAGCATCCTTTGGATCAACCTCACCAAATTCAACATAACAGCAAGCGATTCTTTCGCACATTTCTTCCAAGTCTTTGCAGTCCTCCTCAGGAATATATCCCGAGACTACAAAGACGTGTTTTGTCTGATCAAGCTGGCTGATAACATTGTACTTGTCAGCTCTGATTCTGAAATAGTCCTGAGTATTTTTAATATCCTCACGTCTATCGGCATAGGAAATAATCTGCGCCTTTGCTTCTTCACTTTTCTTGAAAAGCTCTTGGCTTTTATTTTTCAGACGTTGAGATTTTTCCTTAGGTGTATGCCTTGTAGGGCTCATAGGCTTTGCAAAGCCCAGATTTCTCAGCACCTCCTCCGCCATAGCCTTTTGAGCTAACGGAGTAAACATTACTATACAGGTCATATCTCTTGACTGAAACTGGATTTCAAAGTCAAAAACAAGCTGAGGATTTTCCTGTGCAAGCTCCTGACTTAAAGCGATTTCATCATACTGCTTTGGAAGTGTTCCGATAAATACCGCTGTAGTTTTTGTGTCGCCGGTATTCAAGGGAATGTCAAGATTTTGCCAAGGCTCAAGCTGAACGAGAGCAGTTTTTATTCTAACCTGTTCTGCCGAGTTCTCTGCAAGCTGTTTATTCAGATTATTAATTTTTTTGCATATTTCAATAATCTCCCCTGCACCGGAAGCTATAGCTCCGATTTCATCAGGGTCAATCTCACGTCTGCCCTCAAGGGAGGACAACATTCCCTTTTTCTCGGGAGCAAAGCTTTCCATTGCTTTCAATGCCTGCTCTGTCAAGGTGACATTTTTTTCAAAAATCTGCATTTGAGAGGACATATCGGTTTTTGAAAAGCCCTTTGCGGATTTATCGTTTTTCTTAATCTGAATAAGCCCGCTGTTCTGCAAATGCTCCAGCACAGTTTTTCTGTCCTTTTTCAGTCCGATAATATTAACTGATTTCATTTTTACTTTTGCCAAATTTGTATCACCACACTTTAAATGAAAATTGTGTACCTCTTATGAAGTCAGTTTTTCTACTACCGCCTCAATTACCTTGCTGCGGTTTTTTTCTGCCGTTTTTGAAATTACGGCGCAACGGTCCTTAGCAGTCTTCATTGACTGTTCAAGTTCCTTTGCGCCTTCCTTTTTAAGTTCCTCAAAGAGTTGCAAAGCTTCTGCCTGAGCCTGAGCTTTTGCGTCGTCAACAAGCTTTTTCGCCTCAGCATTTGCGTTTTCAGCATCCTGAGCAGCCTGAGCATTAGCCTGAGCTTCTCGTGCTTTACATTCCTCTTCTGCTTCAAAAATGGCTTTCATCATATCCTTTGCCATATTTCAGCTCCTTTATTTACTTTTAATGTATCCTGCGTTTAAAGATTTACAATATTTTTATACCATATTTTTCCCAATAAATCAACAGACAAAACATGTATTTTGTTGTATAACTAAAAAAATATTATTGCTGACAGAAAATATATTATTATATACAAAATCACAACTGACAATCAATATTTAATCTGCCTCTTTTGCGAAAGGCCATTGCGGTATTTAGAAGCTCGTTACGGCAAATAGCGGCAAAGTAACCTGACTGATTATACATTTCCCCATAATCCTTAATAACTGTATCAAGTATATCTCTTAATTGAAGCATAACGGCTACCTGGTGCTTGCAGAAATAATTGCAAAAGCAGTCACAGGTCAGGCTGCTGATTTCGCCGTCACTGTAAACAAAATCCACCTGATACACTTCTGTGCCAAGAACAACAGCACTGCCCTTCTCCCCGTCAAGAGAAAGATACGCCACCCTGTTTTGCATATAATAATCATATCCCCGTTCCTTGATTTCACCGCTTGCAGGAAGAGCGTCAATATCAAAAAGGGAATATTTGCAGTTATCATCTGAGCTGATTATTTCCTCCTCCGGATTAGCGGGAGCCTTATACCAACCTAAAATTTTGCTAAAAGGGATAACATCCCTGTCAAATGTCACAAAATGATAGTCGGCTAAGTACAAATTGCCCTTTACATTTGTATCGGCAACTGCTATAACCCTTTTATAATCGGAAAGCTTAATCTTGAAATTGTAATTAACCTCAACAACAATTCCACGTACTCCCTCTAACTTACCCTCTACAAAAACAATATCGCCAACCTTTAAATCAAACTTATCATTGTAATAGGAAAGTGTGCGGTTTTTGGAATTGAATCTTACAGTTACCACAGATTTTCTTGGAACTTGTGTGGGTGGGGTTGTTTTCGTAACTGTTCTATTGTTGAAATCATTGTCTTTAAATCCTATTTTGAAACTCATAATAACACTCCTTTTAAATTTATTAATAGTTTTTTATATCCTATAATAAAATTTTACATCAGCAGCTGTACTATAAGCTGTACTATGGTTTAGTCTTTAGACAAAACAATTCAAAAAATCCAAAACAAAAAAAGAGTCTGTCTTTTGCGACAGGCTCACGTAATTTTTCTATCCTTATTCTTATTCACATTAATCAAAACACACAATCATAATTAACAGGGAAACCTATATTTTGCTTTAATGTTCAGCATTTAACCTATAAAGTAATCATACTAAATTAAACTCTACATCGCAATTATTCAGTACATCAAACCAATTATTGATTTCCACACTGTTTTCATACAGAAATTTGAGAATGTTCATACCGCGCTGACAGTCTATGCTACGACAAACACAGCTTTCTTTATTAATGATTTTTCCTTTCATTAAAGTTACTGTTAATTTGACGCCCTCGTTTAAAGTTTCCATAAGATAGGTCACGGTTTTTTCTGACTGCAGTCCTTCAATTTCAGAATATTGGTGTGTGTATTCTATCTTCATATATAATAGAAACCTCCTCATTTAAAGAATATATTCTGTCTCTTATACACATCTGACGCTGCCGACGAAGGCTTAGGT
>CAMFQG010000028.1 GCA_945980035.1 uncultured Clostridia bacterium | reverse complement strand
AAATAGTAATGATTATTAGTGGTACTGTATATTTATATAGAGTAAGACTACTTTTATACAAAAAGTCGAGTGTCTCGACACCCATTTCGAGAAGGAAAATTGATATTTTCAAATCGTTTTTTGCCCGACCGTTTTCGAGCAATTTCCTATAGAGCAAAAAAGAAAGGGGCGTGTACGGTGAAAGAGAAATACATAAAACCTGTTATTGAGATTGAAGAACTTAATAAAGTAGATGTGCTTATGGAATCCACCGGAGGCCCTGATGTTGGTCCCAGTGATCCTAAGTTATATAAGAATCGAGAAAATGTTTATATATCTTTCTTTGATCTTCACTGATTCTTTTTCTTTTCATTAAATTAAAACAGTCCGATGATTTTTCGTCGGACTGTTTGTTGTTATATATTAGAATTCTATTCCGAATCTTGCCTGGACGCCTTTGTCGTAGGGGTGCTTAATCTTTTTCATTTCCGTTATATAATCGGCAAGCTCCATTATCTTTTGAGGAGGGTTGTGGCCTGTCATAACAACCTCAATGTTTTTCGGTGCGTTTGTGACAAATTCATATACGGCACTTTCGCTTATCATATCCGCTGATATGGCAGAAAAAATCTCATCCAATACTATCATATCGTACTTTTCTGTTAAGACAGTGGTAACGGCGTCGTCAAAAATTTTTCTGAAAGTTACGGAGGCTTTAGCTTTTTCGGCAGCATCCATATTATATGTAAAGTTTAATTCCAAGGGACAGAATGTAAGAGAGATGTTTTCAGTGTGGCTCAGTGTATGTCTTTCGCCTGAAAACTCTGTTTTCAAAAACTGCACAAACAAAACCTTCATACGACTGCCTGCGGCACGAACCGCCAGACCTATTGCGGCTGTAGTTTTACCTTTTCCGTCTCCGTAATAAATATGTACCATAAAATACCTCACAAAACACATTTGAAATACAATATTATTTTAGCAGAAATAGAAGAATTTGGCACGGAAAATTATTCGTCATTTTATACAAAATTTTAATAAAAAATACGTTACAATTCTACATAAGATTTTTCTTAGTTTTTTGCTGTAGTTATTGAAATTCCTTGACATATATAGTATAATACTTAGGCAAGATTGCGTAAATGGGTGATTTATGCCCTTTTTCAGCAATCACGACTGCAGTATTGATATGCGATGAAGCGGGAGGTTGCAACCGTTTTGGTTGGTTTTTCCGTGGAGTATGTCCGATTTTAAACCGGGCGAAAGAATAGTTTTAAGTGAGGCAAGGGGTTGCTATGCCTATGCTTAAATTTTGTCTTTAAACCACCCGGTTAACTGAAAAGTTAATCGGTTTTAAAAATACGAAGTCAGGAAACACCCGGCTTTGTGTAAAGAGTTTAAAGCACGCCCGCCAAATTTTTTAAGGAGGCGAACGAAATGGCAGTCAAAGAAAAAATTCGTATAAGATTAAAGGGTTACGATCATCAGTTGGTTGATATGTCAGCTGAAAAGATCGTTGCAACAGCTAAGAGAACCGGCGCCAGAGTTTCAGGCCCTGTTCCACTTCCTACAGAGAAGCAGGTTGTTACAATCCTTCGTGCTGTTCACAAGTACAAGGATTCCCGTGAGCAGTTCGAAATGAGAACTCACAAACGTCTTATCGACATTTTAAGACCGTCAAACAAGACAGTCGAGGCTCTTATGAGCTTAGAGCTCCCTGCCGGCGTTGATATCGAGATTAAGTTATAATCTACTTTACCAACCTACAAGCAGACAGGGTCATGTTGGGGAAACCCAACCAATAACCTAATAAGGAGGAAATAGAAAATGCAAAAAGCATTAATCGGCAAGAAAATCGGTATGACACAGATTTTCGACGAAACAGGTAAAGTTGTTCCTGTTACTGTTGTTGAAGCAGGCCCATGTGTTGTTTCAATGAAAAAGACAGTAGAAAACGACGGTTACGCAGCTGTTCAGCTTGGTTACGGTGACGTTAAGCCTAACAAGGTTACAAAGCCTTTACAGGGCCACTTCGCTAAAGCTGATGTTGCTCCAAAGAAAACACTTAAGGAGTTCCGTTTTGACGACACAGACGCTTACAACGTAGGCGACATCGTTAAGGTTGACACTTTTGCTGTTGGTGACAAGATTGACGTTACCGGCACAAGCAAAGGTAAGGGTACTGCAGGTGTAATTAAGCGCTGGAATTTCCACAGACTAAAGGAAACTCACGGTACAGGTCCTTGCGTACGTCACGGCGGCTCAATCGGTATGTGTTCTTCCCCTTCAAGAGTATTTAAGGGCAAGAGAATGGCAGGCCACTTAGGCGCAGAAAAGGTTACTGTTCAGAACCTGAGAGTTGTTAAGGTTGACGTTGAAAACAACCTTATCGCAATTAAGGGTGCTGTTCCGGGACCAAACAAAGGCATCGTAGTAATTAAAGATGCTGTGAAAGCTTAAGGAAGGAGGACTTTTAAATGCCAAGTATTAACGTAGTAGATATGAAAGGCAAGAAGGTTTCAACAATTGATCTTGCTGATTCCGTATTTGCTGTTGAACCAAACGAGGCTGTTATGCACCAGATGGTAGTTAGCTACCTTGCAAATCAGCGTCAGGGTACACAGTCCGCTTTAACAAGAAGCGAAGTTTCCGGCGGCGGTAAGAAGCCTTGGAGACAAAAGGGTACAGGTCGCGCTCGTCAGGGCTCAACTCGTGCTCCACAGTGGACACACGGCGGTATCGTATTCGCACCAAAGCCAAGAGATTACAGCTTCTCTGTAAACAAGAAGGTTAAAAGACTTGCTATGAAGTCTGCTCTTTCTTCAAAGGTTGCTGAAAATGAGGTTATCGTTGTTGATTCAATCACAACAAGCGAATTTAAAACAAAAGTTATGGTTGAGATGCTTAACGCTATCGGCGTTGAGAAGAAGGCTTTGATCGTTCTGCCTGAGGTAGATAAGAAGGTTATCAAGTCAGCTTCCAACATTCCGGGTGTTAAAACAGCTCAGGTTAACGAACTTAATGTATATGACATTCTTAACGCAGGCAAGCTTGTTATCGCTAAGGATGCAGTAAGCAAGATTGAGGAGGTTTACGCATGATAGCTCAGGATATTATAATCCGTCCGATTATCACAGAGAAATCTATGATGGGCGCTGTTGACAAAAAGTACACCTTCGAGGTTGCAAAATCAGCTAACAAAATTGAAATTGCAAAAGCTTGCGAAGAGCTGTTTAAGGTAAAGGTAGCAAAGGTTAACACCGTAAGCGTACGCGGAAAATTCCGTCGCCAGGGTCAGAACAACGGTGGCTACACAAAGTCCTGGAAAAAGGCTATTGTAACTTTAACTCAGGACAGCAAATCAATTGAATTTTTTGAAGGCATGATGTAAGCCTTATATACTAATATATAGGCAGAATGTATGGGGAACGCCATTTCCCCGCAAAGCCATCATGAGGAGAGTGAATTAAATGGCTATTAAAGTTTACAAGCCGACCATCAACTCTATGAGAAATAAGTCGGTTACTGACTACTCCGGTCTTTCAAAGGTAGCTCCTGAGAAAAGTCTTCTTGCTCCGTTAAAGAAGCACTCAGGTCGTAACAGCTACGGTAGAATTACTGTTCGTCACAGAGGCGGCGGTAACAGAAGAAAGTACCGTGTTATTGATTTTAAACGTCAGAAATTTGGCGTTGAGGGTATCGTTGCTACATTAGAGTACGATCCAAACCGTAGTGCGTTCATCGCATTAATCGAATATACAGACGGCGAGAAAGCATATATCATCGCTCCTGAAGGTCTTAAGGTTGGCGATAAGGTTGTTGCAGGTCCTGATGCTGATATCAAGCCCGGTAACGCATTACCGCTAAAGAACATTCCTGTTGGTACATTTATCCACAACATTGAGCTTTATCCCGGCAGAGGCGCTCAGCTTGCTCGTTCTGCAGGTAATATGGCTCAGTTAATGGCTAAGGAAAACGGAATGGCTCTGTTAAGACTTCCATCATCCGAACTTCGTAATGTTCCTGAAAACTGTATGGCTACTGTTGGACAGGTTGGTAACACTGACCACGAAAACGTAAAAATCGGTAAAGCAGGACGTAAGAGAAATATGGGTTGGAGACCTACAGTAAGAGGTTCAGTTATGAACCCTAACGACCACCCTCACGGCGGTGGTGAAGGTAAATCACCTGTTGGTCGTCCGGGACCTGTTACCCCTTGGGGTAAACCGGCTCTTGGTTACAAGACTCGTAAGAAACATAAGCAGAGCGATAAGCTGATCGTTCGCAGAAGAAACGGTAAGTAAGGCAGGAAAGGAGCTTAATTATGAGTAGAAGTACTAAAAAGGGCCCTTTTGTCCAGCCTAAGCTATTAAAAAGGGTTCTCGAAATGAACGAAAAGGGCGAAAAGAGAATTTTAAAGACTTGGTCAAGAAGTTCTACTATTTTCCCTGATTTTGTAGGCCATACATTTGCAGTCCATGACGGACGCAAACACGTTCCGGTATATGTAACTGAAGATATGGTTGGTCATAAGCTCGGCGAGTTCGCACCAACCAGAACATTCAAGGGCCATGCCGGTTCTAAGACATCATAAGGCGGAAGGAGAGTATTGCAATGGAAGCAAAGGCATATGCAAAATATGTCCGTATGTCACCACGCAAGATTAACTTGGTACTTGACCTTATCAGAGGTAAAGACGTAGTTCTTGCTCAGGCTATTCTTAAGCACACTCCTAAGGCTGCTTGTGAGCCTGTTTCAAAGTTGCTCAAGTCCGCTATGGCTAATGCAGAGAATAACCACGACATGGATGTATCTAAATTATACGTTGCATCTTGTAATGCAACAGCAGGCCCTATCCTAAAGAGAATTCAGCCAAGGGATCATGGTAGAGCATTTAGAATTAACAAGAGAACATCCCACATTACCCTTGTGCTCAAGGAAAAGGAATAAGGGGAGGTTAATAGTATGGGACAAAAAGTTAATCCACACGGTATTCGTGTAGGTATCATCAAAAACTGGGATTCCCGTTGGTTTGCTTCAAAGAAGGATTTTGGCGATACACTTGTAGAAGACTACAACCTTCGTAAAACTTTAAAGAAGCAGTTATATACAGCAGGTATCTCAAAAATCGAAATTGAACGTGACGGTAAAAGAGTAAGACTTCACATCCACTGTGCTAAACCCGGTATGGTTATCGGTAAGGGCGGTGCTGAAATCGAGAAGCTTAGAGTTCAGTGTGAGCAGTTCTTAAACAAACCTGTTGCTATCAATATTGTTGAAATCAAAAATCCTGACCTTAACGCTCAGCTTGCTGCTGAAAACATTGCTACACAGCTTGAAAAGCGTATCGCTTTCAGACGTGCTATGAAAATGTCTATCAGAAATGCAATGAAGCTTGGCGCAAGAGGTATCAAGGTTCAGTGTTCAGGCCGTCTAAACGGTGCTGAAATTGCACGTTCAGAAACATATCACGAGGGTACAATTCCTCTACAGACTCTGCGTGCAGACATTGACTACGGCTTTGCTGAGGCTAATACAACATACGGTAAAATCGGTGTTAAAGTATGGCTTTACAAAGGCGAGGTTCTAAACGAAAGCAAGGCTAAGAGAGACAGAAAGCCTCGTAAGGAAGGGGGCAGAAAATAATGCTAATGCCAAAGCGTGTAAAATTCAGACGTGTTCACAGAGGACGTATGACAGGTAGAGCACTCCGCGGTAACAAGATTACTTACGGTGATTTTGGCCTACAGGCATTAGAGCCTGCCTGGATTACTTCCAACCAAATCGAAGCAGCCCGTATCGCTATGACACGTTACTGCAAGAGAGTTGGTAAAGTTTGGATTAAAATTTTCCCTGACAAGCCTGTAACAGCTAAACCTGCTGAAACTCGAATGGGTTCCGGTAAAGGTTCACCTGAGTACTGGGTTGCAGTAGTTAAACCGGACAGAATTATGTTCGAAATCGGTGGCGGTGTAGATGAGGCTACAGCTCGTGAAGCTATGCGTCTTGCAGCTATGAAGCTACCAATCAAATGTAAATTTGTTAAAAAATCAGATCAGGAGGTTGAGCAGTAATGAAAGCGTCAGAACTAAGAGAATCTTCAGTAGAAGAGCTTGAAATTAAGCTCAAAGACCTGAAAGAAGAGTTATTTAACCTTCGTTTCCAGTTGGCTATTAACCAGCTTGAAAATCCTACTCGCATCAAGGCAGTTAAGAAAGACATCGCAAGAGTTTCAACAGTTCTTCGTGAGCTTGAAATTGCCGGCGAAGAATAAGGAAGGAGGACACTAACAATGGCTGAAAGAAATATGAGAAAAACTGCTATCGGCAAGGTTGCTTCCGACAAAATGGACAAGACAATCGTTGTTGTAGTTGAAGATAGCGTTAAACACAAACTCTACAATAAAATTGTTAAGCGTTCAGTTCGTTTTAAGGCTCATGATGAAAATAATGAAGCACATATAGGCGACCGTGTTAAGATTATGGAGACCCGTCCTCTTTCTAAGGATAAAAGATGGAGACTCGTCGAGATTGTAGAAAAGGCTAAATAAGGAGGAACACACTGTGATACAGCAGCAAACTTTATTAAAAGTCGCTGACAACACAGGCGCAAAGGAACTTATGTGCATTCGTGTTCTCGGCGGTACAAGAAGAAGATACGCTAATATTGGCGACGTAATTGTTGCTTCTGTAAAGAAAGCAGCACCCGGCGGCGTTGTTAAGAAGGGCGAAGTTGTAAAGGCAGTTGTAGTACGTTCTGCAAAGGGCGTACGTCGTGAAGACGGCACTTACATTCGCTTTGATGAAAACGCAGCTGTTATTATCAAAGAAGACAAAAATCCAAAGGGCACACGTATCTTTGGACCTGTTGCAAGAGAGCTTCGTGATAAGGATTATCTGAAGATTCTTTCTCTTGCTCCGGAAGTACTTTAATTGGAGGTGTCACAAATGAATAAACTTCATGTAAAAACAGGCGACACCGTAGTAGTTATCAGCGGTAAGGACAAGGGCAAGAAGGGTACGGTTTTGGCTGTATCTCCAAGCGAGCGCAAGGTTATCGTTGAGAAAGTTAACATGGTTTCAAAGCATGTTAAGCCAAGAAGAATGGGCGAGCCCGGCGGTATTATCAAGGCTGAGGCTGCTATGTACGCTGACAAGGTTCAGCTAGTATGCCCACGTTGCAAGCAACCAACAAGAATCGGTCACAAAATCTACGAAGATGGCTCTAAGGGCCGTATTTGCAGAAAATGTGGCGAAGCAATTTAAGGAGGATTTAGAATATGGCAAGACTTAAGGAATTCTATTCTAAAGAAGTTTCACCTGCTCTTATGAAAAAGTTCTCCTACAAAAGCGTAATGGAGATTCCAAAGCTTGATAAAATTGTTATCAATGTTGGTGCCGGTGAAGCAAAAGACAATTCTAAGGTAATCGATGCTATCGTTAACGATTTAGGAATTATTACAGGCCAGAAAGCAATGGTTTGCCGTGCAAGAAAGTCTGTAGCTAACTTCAAACTTCGTGAGGGTATGGCTATCGGTGCTAAAGTTACACTGAGAGGCGAGAGAATGTACGAGTTCTTAGACAGACTCTTCAATGTTGCTCTTCCTCGTGTACGTGACTTCAGAGGAATTAACCCTAACTCATTTGACGGTCGTGGTAACTATTCCATGGGTCTAAAGGAACAGTTAATTTTCCCTGAAATCGACTATGATAAGATTGACAAGGTTCGTGGTATGGATATCGTATTCGTTACTACAGCCAAGACTGATGAAGAAGCTCGTGAGTTATTAACACTTATGGGTGCACCATTTGCAAAGTAAGGAGGGATTGTTGTGGCTAAAACTGCTATGAAAATGAAGCAGCAGAAAAAACAGAAGTATTCAACTCGTGAATATTCAAGATGTAAAATCTGTGGTAGACCACACGCCTACCTTCGTAAGTTCGGCATTTGTCGTATTTGCTTCCGCGAATTAGCTTATAAGGGCGAAATTCCGGGCGTAAAGAAAGCAAGCTGGTAAGCAAAGGAGGTAAAAGGTATGCAAATTACAGATACAATAGCTGATTTACTTACAAGAATCCGTAATGCTAACTCAGCAAAACACGATACTGTTGATATACCTGCATCTAATCTAAAGAAGGACATCTGTCAGATTCTTGTTGATGAGGGTTATATTAAGAGCTTCACAGTAATTGAAGACGGTAAGCAGGGTGTAATCAAGGTTACACTAAAATACACAGACAGCAAGACTCCTGTAATCACAGGTCTTCGCCGTGTATCAAAGCCAGGCTTACGTATATATAGTGATGTAGAGAATATGCCAAAGGTTATGAAGGGCCTTGGTATCGCTATTATTTCAACATCTAAGGGTGTTATGACTGACCGTCAGGCACGTAAAGAGCACGTTGGTGGCGAAGTTCTCGCATACATCTGGTAATAGGAGGTGCGAAAATGTCTCGAATTGGAAGAAAACCTATAAATATTCCCGCCGGTGTTACTGTTACAATTAACGACGGCGTAATCGAAGTTAAGGGACCTAAGGGTACACTTGACTTAAACTATAACCCGGCTATGACAGTTGAGGTTCAGGGTGAAGAGATTGTTGTAACTCGTCCTAACGATGAGAAAACAAATCGCTCTTTACACGGTCTTACAAGAACACTTATCGCAAATATGATCGTTGGTGTTACTGAAGGCTACAAAAAGGAACTTGAGGTTAACGGCGTTGGTTACCGTGTAGAAAAGAAGGGTAAGCAGTGCATTATGAACCTTGGTTATTCACATAAGGTAATTATGGAGGATAACGAGGACATTACAATCGAAGTTCCGGATCCAAACAAAATTATTATCGTCGGCATTGATAAGCAAAAGGTTGGTCAGTTTGCTGCCGAGGTTAGAGAAAAACGTCCGCCGGAGCCTTATAAGGGTAAGGGTATCAAGTATAAAGAAGAGCATATCCGCCGTAAGGAAGGCAAAGCCGGTAAGGGTAAGTAATTAAGGAGTGAATGAAAAATGGTAAACAGACCTGATACTAAAAAAGCTCGTCAGAAAAGACATAAAAGAGTTCGTAGTAAAATCAGTGGCACAGCTCAGTGTCCACGTTTATGCGTTTTCCGCTCCACAAACAATATTTATGCTCAGCTTATTGATGACGTAAATGGTGTTACTCTTGCTCAGGCTTCAAGCCTTGACAAGACAATAACCGGTAATGGCGGAAACAAAGAAGCAGCCAGAGCTGTAGGCAAGCTTGTTGCACAGCGTGCTGCTGAGAAGAATATCGTTGACGTGGTATTCGACAGAGGCGGAAACATCTATCACGGCCGTGTTAAGGAATTGGCCGAAGGCGCCCGTGAGGGCGGCCTCAATTTCTAAGGAAGGGGAGGAATAACTTTGGCTAATAATATTGAAATTACAGGCGAGCTTCAGGAAAGAGTTGTTACTATCAACCGTGTATCCAAGACTGTAAAGGGTGGTAGAATTTATAAATTCGCTGCTTTGGTAGTAGTTGGCGACGGCAACGGTGTAGTAGGATTTGGTATTGGTAAAGCAGGCGAGGTTCCTGACGCAATCCGTAAGGGCATCGAGGATGCAAAGAAAAATCTTATTAAAGTATCACTTCGTGGTACAACAATTCCACACGAAATCATTGGTGAATACGGCGCAGGCAGAGTTCTTATGAAACCTGCTGCTCCCGGTACCGGTGTTATCGCCGGTGGTCCTGTACGTGCAGTTGTTGAGGCTGTAGGTATTAAGGATATCAGAACAAAGGCTTTACGTTCAAACAATCCTTGCAACGTAGTTCGTGCAACCCTTCAGGGCCTTGCTGCTCTACGTACAGCTGAGGAAGTTGCTGCACTTCGCGGCAAGTCCGTAAAAGAAATCGTATAAGGGAGGTTTGCAATATGAAAATTAAGTTAGTTAAGAGCCTAATCGGTTCTAAGAAGGATCAGATTGCAACCGCTCAGTCTTTAGGTCTAAAGAGAATCGGAGATGTTACAGAACAGCCTGATAATCCTATGACTAAGGGCAAAATTGCAAAGATTAATCACCTCGTAGAGGTTACAGAAGCATAAGGAGGTGCGAAAATTATGAAGTTACATGAACTTTCTCCTGCTGAAGGCTCTAAGAAGTCTGTAAAAAGAGTAGGTCGTGGCCATGGCTCAGGTTGGGGTAAAACAGCCGGTAAGGGCCATAAAGGTCAGAAGGCAAGATCAGGTGGCGGTGTTCGTCCCGGTTTTGAAGGCGGTCAGATGCCATTACAGCGTCGTCTGCCAAAGAGAGGTTTTAACAACATTTTCGCAAAGAACATTGTTACTGTTAACCTTTCTACTTTAAACAGCAAGTTCGATGACGGTGCAGACGTTACTGTTGAGACACTTGTTGCTGCTGGTGTAGTTAAAAATTCATTTGACGGTGTTAAGATTCTTGGCAACGGCAAGCTTGAAAAGAAATTGAATGTAAAGGTTACTGCTTATTCTGAATCTGCAAAAGCTGCTATTGAGGCAGTGGGCGGAAAGGCAGAGGTGATTTAATTGTTTAAGACAATTAGAAATGCCTGGGGCATTCCCGATTTAAGAAAAAAGATTATCTTTACAATTCTTATCGTAATCGCATTCAGAGTTGGTTCAGTAATTCCTGTTCCGTTTCTGGATATGGATGCACTAAGTGCTGCAATGGCAGGTCTTTCAGATGTTAATTCAGCTGCAAGCACATCAGCACTTGCATATTTGAATACATTGTCCGGTGGTGCGTTCTCAAATGCAACAATTTTTGCAATGGGTGTTACACCATACATCAATGCTTCAATTATTATGCAGCTTCTCACTGTTGCTATTCCTCCTCTTGAGCGACTTGCAAAAGAGGGTGAAGCAGGACGTAAGAAGATTGCAACAATCACACGTTATGCTACTGTTATTTTAGGATTGATTCAAGGTACTGCATACTATTTCTATCTCTACGGTAATAACATTGTTACTTACAGAGAAGGCTTCAGCCTATGGTTTGCTGCTATCGTAATCATTCTTGCATTTACAGCAGGTACTGCTGTTATGATGTGGTTCGGTGAGCAGATTAACGAAAAGGGTATCGGTAACGGTATTTCAATTCTTTTGTTCGCAGGTATTATCGCAAGACTTCCATACACAGTAGATTTGCTTATTAAATACTGGGGTCAGGCTCTTGCAGGTGCAACAGGATACTTCTTCTATGTTCCACTGTGGGTTGTTTTGTTCCTTGTTGTTGTATGGGTTATCACATTTATGCAGGATTCAGAGAGAAGAATCCCAATCCAATACGCTAAACGTGTTGTAGGAAGAAAAATGTACGGTGGTCAGTCAAGCCATCTGCCAATCAAGGTAGGTCTCGGTGGCGTACTTCCAATCATTTTTGCTTCATCAATTCTTTCAATTCCAAGTACAATTCAGATGTTCTGGCAGCCTGAATCAGGCTCATTTATGTCGGGTGTATTTGCTGCATTCAGCGTAAACGGCTGGTTATACATTTCCTTGTACTTTGTTTTGATTATAATGTTCGGTTATTTCTATACTGCAATTCAGTACAATCCGATTGAGATGGCTAATAACCTAAAGCAGAATAACGGTACAATTCCGGGTATCCGTCCCGGTGCCTCAACTGCTGAGTTTATTAAGAAGATTCTTTCAAGAATTACTCTTATCGGATGTCTGTTCCTTGCTTTCATCGCAATTATCCCGTCAATTTATTCAAACTTGACAAATATGGGTGCTATGTCAATGGGCGGTACTTCAATCATCATTATTGTAGGTGTTGCTCTTGAAACAAGCAAGCAGATGGAATCTCAGATGATGATGCGTCATTACAAAGGATTTCTTGACTAATTGAAAGGATAGATTTTATGAACATTATTATGTTAGGTGCTCCGGGTGCAGGTAAAGGCACACAGGCTGCTGTATTATGTGAGCATTTTAATATCCCTACAATTTCTACTGGTAATATTATCAGAGAAGCGCTGAGAACCGGTACTGAAATGGGACTAAAGGCTAAGTCCTTTATGGACGCAGGCCAGCTTGTTCCTGACGAGGTTGTAATCGGCATCGTTAAGGACAGACTTCAGGAAGATGACTGCAAAGCAGGTTATATTCTTGACGGGTTCCCAAGAACCATTCCTCAGGCCGAGGCTCTGGATAAGATGGGTGCAAACATTGACTATGTAATCGACATTGAGGTTGCTGACGATGTTATTGTAAACAGACTGTCCGGACGCCGCGTCTGCGAAAAATGTGGCAGACCATATCACACCGAAAGCTTAAAGCCAAAGGTTGAAGGAGTTTGCGACGATTGTGGCGGCGCCCTTGTTCAGCGCAAGGATGATCAGATTGATACCATTAAAAACCGTCTTGACATTTATCACAAGGAAACTGAACCCCTTGTAAATTACTATAAGGAACAGGGAAAGCTTGTTGTGATTGAAGGACAGGACACTGTAGCAGATACTACAGAGGCAGTCCTAAAAGCAATCGAGGGTTAATATGGTTGTTATTAAAACAGCGCGCGAAATATCCAAAATGATGGACGCTTGCAGAATTTCTGCTAATGCGTTGTGCGTTGCCGGCCAGGCTATCAAGCCGGGCGTATCTACCTATGAAGTAGATTTAAAAGTCCGTGAATATATCGAGAAACAAGGTGCTACACCTTCGTTTCTCGGTTATGGCGGCTTTCCGGCAAGCACTTGTATTTCCGTAAATAATGTGGTCATCCATGGCATACCGAGTAAGAACGAAATTCTCAAAGAGGGGGATATAGTAAGTGTTGATGTAGGAGCTTTTTATGAGGGCTTCCACGGTGACAATGCTTTTACATTCTCCTGCGGTACCGTAAGCGACGATGCTCAAAAGCTTATGGACGCAACAAGAGAAAGCCTCTACAAGGGAATAGAGGCAGCTTTAGCCGGTAACCGCGTTGGCGATATCGGCAGCACAGTTCAACAGTATGTCGAAAATCGTAGTTACTCGGTGGTACGAGATTTTGTCGGCCACGGCGTAGGTACGAAGTTGCATGAAGACCCAAGCATTCCCAATTTCGGCACAGCCGGAAGAGGTGTGCGACTTCTCCCTGGAATGACTATCGCCATTGAACCAATGGTGTGTGAAGGTCACTATGCAGTTGAAGTTCTTGATGATGATTGGACAACGGTAACCGTTGACGGTAAGTTGGCTGCTCATTTTGAACACACAGTTGCAATTACTCCTGACGGTCCGAAGATAATGACTATACCCGGATAAGGTGGTTGTTATGGATTTTGTCAGAGGTAGAGTAGTGATATCAAAGGCAGGTCACGACAAAGGTCAATATATGGTAGTAGATAAGGTTTTGGACGGATATGCTTACGTCTGTGACGGAAAGCAACGTCCCACAGAAAAGCCGAAGCTTAAAAATCTAAAGCACCTATGTTTGACTTCAACTGTTGTTGAAATGCCACAAACTAATAAACAATTAAGAAAACTGTTAAACAGCTTCAGCAAAATTGATTAGGAGGTTAGTTATATGTCAAAGCAGGACGTATTAGAGGTCGAGGGTAAAGTCGTTGAGGCACTGCCAAACGCACAGTTTAAGGTAGAGCTGCCAAACGGCCATGTAGTATTAGCTGTTATATCCGGTAAGCTGAGAATGAATTTCATTCGTATTTTACCGGGAGATAAGGTTACTTTGGAAATGTCTCCATATGACCTTACAAGAGGAAGAATTACTTGGAGATCCAAGTAAAAACTGATTTTTGAGAAAGGAATGATTATTGATGAAAGTCAGACCTTCTGTAAAGAAAATTTGCGAAAAGTGCAAAGTTATTAAGAGAAAAGGTAAAATTTTGGTAATTTGCGAAAACCCTAAGCACAAACAGCGTCAGGGTTAATTACCAAGAAAGACTACAAAAGGTTTAAACCTATTATTTTGATTTTTTAAATGGAGGTGCAACTAAATGGCTCGTATCGCAGGTGTTGACTTACCAAGAGATAAGAGAATCGAAATCGGTCTTACTTATATCTTCGGTATTGGACGTAAAACTGCAACAGACATTATTGCTGCAACAGGTGTAAATCCTGACACTCGTGTCAGAGATTTATCAGAAGATGATGTTTCAAAGCTTAGAGATTATATAGAAAAGAACTGCCGCGTTGAAGGTGACCTTCGTCGTGACATAGCTTTTGACATTAAAAGACTTATTGAAATTGGTTGTTATCGTGGCGTTCGCCACAGAAAAGGCCTTCCTGTAAGAGGTCAGCGTTCAAAGACTAACGCTCGTACTCGTAAAGGCCCTCGTAAGACAATGGCCAATAAGAAGAAGTAAGGAGGATAAAGCTTATGGCAGCACCTAAGGGTAAAAAGACTGTACGCCGCCGTCGTGACAAAAAACACATTGAAAAAGGCAGCGCTCACATTCAGTCAACATTTAACAATACAATTGTTACTATTTCCGATACTAACGGTAACGCAGTATCATGGGCAAGTGCAGGTGAATTAGGTTTCCGTGGTTCACGTAAATCTACTCCTTTCGCAGCTCAGTCTGCTGCTGAAACTGCCGCTAAAGCAGCTATGGACTTCGGTATGAAGAGCGTAGAAGTTTATGTTAAGGGCCCCGGTCAGGGCCGTGAGGCAGCTATCAGAGCATTACAGTCCGCAGGTCTTGAGGTTACTATGATTAAAGACGTAACTCCAATTCCACACAACGGATGCCGTCCTCCAAAGAGAAGACGTGTATAGTAATAAATAAGGAGGAAACATACTATGGCTAAAAATATGCAGCCTATAGCTAAGCGTTGTAGAGCACTTGGTATTTCTCCTGCAGTTATGGGTTATTCCAAGAAAACTTCTAACAGAAACCCCGGCGGCAGTATGAGAAGAAAAAAGAGCGAATACAGCATGCAGCTTACAGAAAAGCAGAAAGTTAAGTTTGTTTATGGCATCATGGAAAAGCAGTTCAGAGCTTACTATGAGAAGGCCGAGAAAAAAGAAGGCAAAACAGGTGCAGTTTTGCTGACATTAATTGAGCATAGACTTGATAACGTAGTATTTAGACTTGGTTTAGCTGCTACAAGAAGAGAGGCAAGACAGCTTGTTAACCACTCTCACTTTACAGTAAACGGCAAGAAGGTAAACATTCCTTCATACCTTGTTAAAGTAGGCGACGTTATTGAAGTAAAGGAAAAGAGCCGTTCAACAGCAAGATTTAAAGCAATCGCTGAGGGTGAAAATGCTTCTGTAGCAACTCCTAAGTGGCTCTCAAGAAACGAAAATCTACTTGGTGGTAAGGTTATCGCTGAACCACAGAGAGAAGATATTGACTTTCCTGTTGAAGAGCACCTTATCGTCGAGTTGTACTCCAAGTAATCCCCATTTGTTTTATAAGGCAGATTACAGACACCGCAGCTTGACGGCTGCCTAATAAGGAGGATTCGCTATGATAGAGATTGAAAAACCAAGAATTGAAACAGAAGAACTTACAGAAGACGGAAGATACGGAAGATTTGTTGTAGAACCTTTAGAGCGTGGTTTTGGTAATACACTGGGCAACAGCTTGAGAAGAGTTTTACTTTCTTCCCTTGAGGGCTGTGCTGTTACTTCAATCAGAATTAACGGCGTATTGCACGAGTTTTCTACAGTTCCGGGCGTTAAAGAAGATGTTACTGAGATCGTCCTCAATATGAAGAGCCTTGTTGCTAAGATTTACGACAACACTCCAAAGATTGTTGAGATTGCAGCAGAAGGTCCTTGTGAGGTAACAGCCGGTGACATTAAGCACGACGCTGCTGTTGAGATTCTTAACCCTGAGTTGCATATTGCAACATTAGGCGAGGATGCTAAACTTAATATTGAAATTACACTTGATAAGGGCAGAGGTTACGTTCCCGGTGAAAGAAACAAGCTTCTTTCCGGCAATAACGTAATCGGAGTTCTACCGGTGGATTCTATTTATACACCTGTTTTAAAGGTTAACTATACTGTTGACAATACTCGTGTAGGTCAGATTACTGACTATGACAAGCTGACACTTGACGTTTGGACAAACGGTGTTATTAATGCACAGGAGGCAGTTTCTTTAGCTGCAAAGGTTCTCACAGAGCACCTTAACCTGTTTGTTAATCTATCAGACACTGTTACAAACAGCGAGATTATGGTTGAAAAAGACGACAAGGGCAAGGATAAGTATCTTGAGATGACTATTGAAGAGCTTGATTTGTCTGTTCGTTCATTCAACTGCTTGAAGCGCGCAGGTATTAACAATGTAGAAGATCTTATAAACAAAACAACAGAGGATATGATGAAAGTTCGTAACCTTGGACGTAAGTCACTTGAAGAGGTTGAGTTTAAGCTTGAAAGTCTTGGATTCAGCCTAAAGAAGGAAGACGAATAATCCTTTTACAAATATATAAAGGAGTGAATACCAATGCCAGGTACAAGAAAGCTTGGAAGAACTACTGCTCAGAGAACAGCTATGCTCCGTGCAATGGTTACTTTCCTTTTAGAAAAGGGCAAAATTGAAACAACTGTTACTCGTGCTAAAGAGGTTAGCTCTATGGCAGAGAAAATGATTACAATATCAAAGGAAAACACTCTTGCAAATAAAAGACTTGTTATGAAATTCATCACTAAAGAGGATGTTACAAAGAAATTATTTGACGAGATTGGTCCAAAGTACAGCGACAGAAACGGTGGTTACACACGTATCACTAAGATCGGTCCACGTCGTGGCGACGGCGCTGAAATGGCTATTATTGAGCTTGTTTAATCGTAACACAGTTATACCCCTCCGTTTTCGGAGGGGTTGTTTTTTTATAATTGATAATTGATAATGGATATTGGATAATGAAATGTCGTGCAGAAAAATTCATATATAAATAGACTTCTGTTCCCGACCGAATCTATAGTCCGCCTTTGGCAGAGATTATTTGCAAATAGCCTTTTATTTGTTATTAAATACGTTAAGCAGTTGTATTTTTTATATCAATAACTGTCTCTTATACACATCTCCGAGCCCACGAG
>CAMFQG010000027.1 GCA_945980035.1 uncultured Clostridia bacterium | reverse complement strand
GAGATGTGTATAAGAGACAGATTTTGAAGAATAATTAAGTGTAGTATAATGTCAAATTTTAGAGGAAAATATGAGGATAAGAAAAAAGAAATGGGCTGAGCCTGAGCTATCTGTCTGCGATTTCTATATCCCCAATCCAAAGGATTACAAGGGCAAATGGAAAACATTTTTTAATAACGATAAACCCATTATGCTTGAAATCGGTTGCGGTAAATGCGGTTTTGTGGGACAAATGGCTATGTTGCACCCTGAGTTAAACTTTATTGCCGTTGATATTAAGCTTGATATGTTAGGCGTAGGCAGACGTGCCATTGTAAAAATGTTTGAAGAGCAAAACAGAGAAATTGACAATATAGCTCTTGTACGCTATAACGTGGAGATGCTTGATGAAATCATTGACGGTCAGGATGAAATTCAGAGAATTTACATTAATTTCTGCAACCCATGGCCCAGAGAAAAACATAAAAAACGCAGGCTGACATATCCTAAAAAGCTTAAAATGTACAAGGATATTATTGCTAAAGGCAAGGAAATTCACTTTAAAACCGATGACGATAATCTCTTTGAAGAAAGCTTGGAATATTTTAAAAGTGAAAATTATAAAATCACCACTGTAACATATGATTTACACAACAGCGGTATCAACCCTTTGACTACTCCTATGACGGAACACGAAAAGATGTTTTCACAAGAGGGCATAAAGATAAAGTACTGCATAGCTGAAAACTGCGGTTAATTTTTTGAAAGGATGAGAGGATGAAAATCAAAAACAGCATTTTGGCACTTCTTACTGTTTCTGCTGTTTTTTTAAGCGGATGTTCAATTAATCTTTCAGGTGCCGACCTTATACATCCTCCCAAAACTACAGGAAATGAAGCGGAAATTCAAAAGCTTATTGAGGAAGATGCCGAATCCGACTACACACTGAAATATCCTAAAACAGGCGATTACCGTTCTGCCATTATCACCGAGGATTTAAACTATGACGAAAGCCCGGAAGCCGTTGCCTTTTACAATACCGTTGACGGCGAAAACTCCTTTACTCATATGCTTGTTATGAATAATCAGGACGGAGCTTGGCAGGTTTCCTTTGACTACACAACCGAATACAGCGACATTGACTGCGTTCAGTTTACCGACTATGACTCAGACGGAGTTAAAGAAATTTTAGTAGGCTTTGTTACATACTCAGCCAACGTAAACGAGCTTGCGGTTTTTGACTATAATCCCGAAACCGCCACAGGTCACCTTGTTGAGTCGGGAAAACAATATACAAGCTTTTCCACAGGGGATTATGACGGTGATAACGCAAGCGAAATTATGCTTTTAACTCTATCCACCGCCGAAACTAAGGCTCTTGCAACCTTGATAGACTACGAGGACAACAGCCTTTACCCACTGACAAGCTGTAACCTTAACCCAAGTGTTACTAAATTTGAAAACGTGCAAAGTGCGTTAATTTCCGAGGATACTACTGCGGTTATTGTTGACGGTTTTTTAAGCGACAGCTACAACACCCAGGTTATCGCCTACGATACATCAAAGCTGATACTGAAAAACATCAGCACAGATATTGAAAACAGCAGGCTTATAAAGTCTATGGACTTTGACGGTGACGGACTTTTGGAAATTCCTACGCTGTATTCTTCAGCGGTAGATAAAGCAACAGACGTTTCCACCGCTTCACCAATGGTATTATGGAACGGCTTTGATAAGGACAAATTCAGCCTTTCTCCTGAAATACACTGTGTTGTAAACTTTGATTACGGTTATTCCTTTGAGCTGCCGTCGGAGGTTATAAACTCCGCTATGGCTGTGGTATCACAGGACAGCAAAACGGTTAATATATACAAGATGAAGTCAAAGGGCAGTAAGTTAGCTTTATCTTTCAGAGTTGTTGAGAAAAATGACGACCACAAGGCTGCCAAATATTCAACCCTCACAAGCAACAGCAAATATGACTACACATATATGCTGACTGATGAAAAATTCATCAGCGATGAGGTTGTAAATAAAAATTTCACACTTTTTAATGAAAGTGTTTAATACTTTAGAAGTTTCTTTTAACGGAGGTTTTACTTATGAAAAAGGTTCTTGTATGTGAAGACGAAGCTGCTATCCGCGACTTTGTGGTTATCAACCTGCAAAGAGCCGGTTATGACGTCGTAGAGGCAGACTGCGGTGAGGCTGCTTTGAAAAAATACGATGAACATAACGGCGATTTTGACGTAGCTATTCTTGACGTAATGATGCCGGGCATTGACGGATTTCAGGTTTGTAAAGAGCTAAGAAGCAAAAACGGCGGTCTTGGTATTATTATGCTTTCCGCTAAAACACAGGAGATGGACAAGGTAACAGGTCTTATGCTGGGTGCTGACGACTATGTTTCAAAGCCATTCTCTCCATCCGAACTCCTTGCTCGTGTTGACTCTTTACACAGACGAGTTTCACTTGCACAGTCAAATGCCGAAAACAACTTTAAGGAAGAGTTACATTCAGGTGATTTTACACTTAATCTGCGTAACCGTGCTTTACTTAAAAACGGTAAAATGATTGAGCTTACACAGGTTGAGTTTCAGATTATGGAATATTTCTTCTCTAATCCGGGCGTTACCTTAGACAGAACAGATATTTTAAGTCATGTTTGGGGTTCTGCTTATGTGGGAGAAGAAAAAATCGTTGACGTTAACATACGCAGACTGCGTATGAAGGTTGAGGATGAACCCTCTAACCCTAAATACATTATCACTGTATGGGGACTTGGCTACAAGTGGGATACTAACCAATAATTTTTCGTAACATTAATTTAAAGGGGGCAGTAAGGTTTGTTTAAGGGTATTACAAGACGATGGATATGCAGTACAATACTTGTTATTTTTGTAATTATTTCTCTGATTGTAACAAGCCTTATATTCTCTGTTAACTACCTTTTAAAGGATGATGTTGAGCAAACGCTCATAGGTGTTTCGGGGGAAATATCTTCCGTTTTCGAAAATTACAAGGCGGAAAACTCCACCGCTTTTCTGGCTAATTCCCGTGACTATGTTGAGAATTTTCAACACAAGGACAGTATGGAGGTTATGGTAATAAACTCCACCGGCAGGGTTGTACTGTCGGCAACAGGCTTTTCCTATGAGGATAATCAAAGCTTTGAGGATTTCACTCTGGCACAAAGCTCCGGTGACGGTTATGCCTTTTGGGAAGGCACTCTTTCCTCAGGCGAAAATGTTAAAAGCCTTACAAGGGTAATAACAAACTCCGACGGCTCTGTAGTCGGCGGAATACGTTACATAGTGTCTATGACCGAAATCAACAATCAGATATATCTGCTTTCTGCCATATTTATCGGTGTGGGTATCATCATTATGACTCTTGTTGTGCTATCGGGCCTGTACTTTATTCGCTCTATTGTCAGTCCTGTAAGGGATTTAAGCGATACTGCAAATAAAATCGCCCACGGTGATTTCAGCACAAAGATTGAGAAAAAATACGACGATGAAATCGGTGATTTGTGCGACGCCATAACCGATATGGCGAAAGACCTTGAAGCAACCGAGCAGATGAAAAACGACTTTATCTCTCGTGTTTCTCACGAGCTGAGAACTCCTCTTACAGCTATTAAGGGCTGGGCTGAAACTATGCAGCTTTCAGGAAAGGGCAAGCTTGACAGACGTACCTTTGACAAAGGTATGGGTGTTATCATTAAGGAGAGTACCCGATTAACGGGACTTGTTGAGGAGCTTTTGGACTTCTCCCGTATTCAGACAGGCAGAATGGTGCTCTTAAACGAAAAGCTTGATATTTTAGCGGAGCTTGACGAAACTGTCTATATGCTCAAGGACAGAGCTGTTAACGAAAATAAACACCTTTTGTATGACGAACCCGAAGCAATCTATCCACCTGTTTACGGTGACAGAAACAGATTAAAACAGGTATTTATTAATATAATTGACAATGCGCTTAAATACACACCGGAGGACGGTGTTGTTGCCATTGAAGTAAAATACAATGCAGAGGATGAAACTCCTAACATTCAGATCACCGTTACTGATACAGGATGCGGAATTTCTGCGGAGGATTTACCGAAAGTAAAAGAAAAATTCTATAAAGCAAATCAAACCGTACGGGGTTCCGGTATAGGACTTGCGGTTGCTGATGAAATTATGCAGCTGCACAACGGTTCTCTTGATATTGAGTCCGGTGTGGGCGTTGGAACAACCGTAACAATTACTGTTCCGGTTATGATAGATAACGATAAATAATTTATCTGAAAGGCAATTTTATGAGTAATAAAAATGAAACTAAAAAAATAACCTCTATAGGCGGCAGTGCATTAATTGAGGGAATTATGATGCGTGGTCCCAAAAAGACTACCGTAGCTCTGCGCACAGGCGAAAACGAGATTTACACCGAAGATGTAGAGATGAAAATGATAGGCGCAAAAAGCAAATTTTTCCGTGTTCCTTTTATCAGAGGCTTTGTGGGACTTATCGACTCTATGCGACTGAGTTATAAATGTCTTATGCTTTCTGCTGACAAGGCTGTTGAATCAGGAGAAATAGAAGAGGAAGAGCCAAGCAAGTTTGAAAAATGGATAGATAAAACCTTTGGGGACAAATTTATGAAGATATTAATGGTAATTTCTTCTGTTTTTGGCGTTGCACTTGCGGTTGTGCTGTTCTTCTTCCTGCCTACTTGGATATTCCAGCTTTTAGGGTTGTGGATTCCTGCCCTTGCTGTTGAGGTTGGCGGTACTGTCCCTGTGTGGCAGTCCTTAACCGAATCAATTTTAAGAATACTTATCTTTGTGGGATATATCTTCATTTGCTCTCAAATGAGCGAAATGAAAAGAGTTTTCCAGTACCACGGTGCTGAGCATAAAACGATTTTCTGCTATGAAAACGAATTAGAGCTTACTACAGAAAATGTTATGAAAATGCGTCGTTTCCACCCAAGATGCGGAACAAGCTTTATTTTGCTTATGCTGATTGTTGGATTTATTATCGGTCTTTTCATTCCTGCATTTCCTGCGCCGTTCACTTGGTTAAGACCTGTTATCAAAATTTTACTGCTTCCGCTGACCTGCGGTATAGGTTACGAGCTTATCAAGCTTTGCGGTAAGTACGATAACGCTGTTACACGCATTATCGCGGCTCCCGGCTTATGGGCACAGAGAATTACTACAAAAGAGCCTGACGAAAAAATGTGTCAGGTTGCAATCGAGGCTATGAAAGCGGTTATCCCTGAGGATGGCTCGGACATTGTAAAATGATGACTTTAAAAGAACTGCAAATTACAATTAACAACAAGCTTGAAAAGGCAGGGGTTGACTCTCCTGCCTTTAATTCATTATGCCTTATAGAGCATATATACGGCTACACTCAAACCGACCTTATTACAGACTCCCACAAGCTTATTGACGAAAGCAAGCTTGAAAGTCTTGAAAATTTAGTCAGCAGAAGAATCAACGGCGAGCCTCTACAATACTTAATCGGGCAATGGGAGTTTTACGGCTACCCTTTAAAGGTGGGAAAAGGGGTGCTTATTCCTCGTGACGACACCGAAGTAGTGCTAAATGATTGTCTGTCATTTTTGAAAAATTTTGATAACCCCACAGTTTTAGATTTGTGCAGCGGAAGCGGTGCTATAGCTATTGCAATTTCAAAAGAAAGCAACGCCACAGTAGCTGCCGTTGAAAAGTCAGAGTCAGCTCTCCCCTATCTCATTGAAAACGTAAAGCTGAACAATGCAAATGTCAAGGTGATTAATGATGATATTTTCACCTGTATGGATATGTTTAAGGACAAAAGCTTTGATTTAATCGTGTCTAATCCTCCGTATATTAAAAGTGATGATATCAAGGATTTGCAAATTGAAGTCAGACAGGAGCCCACAATGGCGCTTGACGGCGGAAAAGACGGTTACACTTTTTACAGACACATAATTAAGCACTACAAAAGCAAATTGAAAGCAGGCGGGATGCTTGCTTTTGAAATCGGCGAGGGACAGTATCGGTACATTGAAAATCTGCTTAAACAGGAAAAATTTGAAAATATTGGCGGAAGTTATGATTTAGGCAACATTCAAAGGACTATTTATGGGACTGTGACCGAATAAAAGAAAATTTGTTCGATTTTTTTACTCCAAAAATATTGATTTTTATTTTGTTATATTTTATAATAATGTTGTTGAAATTTAGTTTATTTTGCGTTAACGCAGGAGGTATATGAATATGGCAGTAGATAAGAATAAAGCACTGGAAACAGCTTTAGGACAGATTGAAAAGCAGTTTGGCAAGGGCGCCGTTATGAGATTGGGACAAAACCAGCATATGAATATTGAGCATATTTCTACAGGCTCCCTGTCTCTTGATATTGCTCTTGGCATAGGAGGTTTGCCACGAGGCAGAATTGTTGAGATTTACGGTCCCGAGTCCTCAGGTAAAACTACTCTTTCTCTCCACTGTATTGCAGAGGGCCAGAAAAATGGCGGAAACGTAGCGTTCATTGACGTTGAACACGCTCTTGACCCAACTTACGCCGCTGCATTGGGAGTTGACGTTGACTCACTTTTAGTTTCCCAGCCTGACACAGGTGAAGACGCTTTGGAAATTGCCGAGGCTCTTATCCGAAGCGGTGCTATTGACGTTATCGTTATTGACTCCGTTGCCGCTCTTGTTCCAAAAAGTGAAATTGAGGGCGAAATGGGCGAAAGCCATGTAGGTCTTCACGCAAGATTAATGTCACAGGCATTGAGAAAGCTTGCAGGCGCTATCAACAAGAGCAACTGTGTTGCTATCTTTATCAATCAGCTACGTGAAAAGGTTGGTGTAGTTTACGGCAATCCTGAGGTTACAACAGGCGGACGTGCATTAAAATTCTATTCCTCTGTTCGTATTGATGTAAGAAGAACCGAAACCTTAAAGGTCGGCGGTGAAATGGTAGGCAACCGCACCCGTGCAAAGGTTGTTAAGAATAAAATTGCTCCTCCTTTCAAAGAGGCTGAGTTCGATATTATGTACGGCGAGGGTATCAGCAGAATCGGCGAGCTTGTTGATTTGGCAGTTAAGGCTGACGTTATTCAAAAGGCAGGCGCATGGTTCAGCTACAATGGCGAAAGACTTGGACAGGGTAGAGAAAATGTTAAAGAGTTTCTCAAAAACAACCAAGAGCTTGCAGACAGAATCGAAAAGGATTTGTGGGACAACATTGACAAGCTTAATACCAAAAAGCCTACCGCTAAAAAGTCAGCTACCGTAAAGCCTGTTGATACAGAAACAAAGACAACAAATAAGTCAAGTGCAAGTATCGACGTACTTGTTGACGACTGATGATTATAACAAATGCAATTCCTAAGCGAAAAGGTTTGTCAGACTTGTATATTGACGGCGAATTTGCCATAAAAATTGATACGGAAACTTTTTTAGTAAGCAAGTTTTCCGTAGGCAGTCAGATTGACGACCAACAGCTCAAGGAATTAATAGAAAGCTCCAATATAAAACGTGCAAAGGAAAAGGCACTTTGGCTTATTTCCTACCGTGACCACAGCAAAAAGGAATTGGAAAGCAAAGTCAGAAACTGCTCTGATAAAGACTCTGCCAAAAAAGCTGTGGAAAAGTTAGAGTCAGTAGGCCTTGTTGATGATGAAAAATTTGCATGCAACTATGCACAGCAGCTGCTATTTGTTAAGCATTACTCCAAAAAAGGTGCAAAGTATAAATTGATTGAAAAGGGCATTGACCGAGATTTGGCGGACAGTGTTCTTGAGGAAATTGACTTTGACTCACAGGAGCATATAAGGATTATTATTGAACAAAAATATCATAATCTGTCTGACGAAAAGACAAGACGCAGGGCTGTTTCTGCTCTGCAACGTAAAGGCTACAGTTGGAGCGATATTAAAGCTGTAATTGATGAATTTATTGAGGAAGAATACTATGAAGAATAAGGTTGGAATTGTGTCCTTAGGTTGTGCAAAAAACCGAGTAGATGCTGAAATGCTCCTTGCCAAGCTCGACAAAACTAAGTTTGAGCTTGTTGAGGACGTGGCTATGGCTGATGCAGCTATAATAAACACCTGTGCATTTATTGAGTCTGCAAAGCAGGAAAGCATCGAAGAAATTTTAGAGCTTGCAAAGCTAAAGGATGAGGGCAAGATAAAGTGCCTGATTGTTACAGGCTGTTTATCCGAAAGGTATCAGCATCAGGTTATGGAAGAATTACCTGAAATTGACGCTTGTGTAGGTATCGGTGCAAATGATGAAATTTCAGAGATAATTACTAATGCTTTGTCAGGAAACAAGGTGGAAAAGTACCCTCCGAAGGAAAGCCTTAATCTTGAGGGTGAGCGTATTCAAAGCACTCCTCAATACTATGCTTATCTTAAAATTGCAGAGGGCTGTGACAACCACTGTACCTACTGTGCAATACCTATGATTCGAGGTAAATACCGCAGTCGTGAAATTGATAATCTTGTTAAAGAAGCTCAATGGCTTGCAGATGGCGGTGTCAAAGAGCTTATCGTTATAGCACAGGACACTACATATTACGGCACGGATATTTACGGAAAGCCAATGCTTGCAAAGCTTTTGGAAGAGCTGTGCAAAATTGAAAAGCTCAAATGGATTCGAGTACTCTACTGCTATCCTGAAAGAATCACCGATGAGCTTATTGATGTAATTGCAAAAGAAGATAAAATTCTTAAATATATTGACCTGCCTTTACAGCATTGCAACAAAAATATTTTGAAGCTAATGAACAGAAAAGGCAGTACCGAAGAGCTTACTCAGCTTATTAACAAACTGAGAACCGCTATTCCCGACATTACTTTGCGTACTACATTTATCACCGGTTTTCCCGGTGAAAGCGAAGAGGATTTTCAGGAGCTTGCTCAGTTTGCAAAGGATATTAAATTCCAGCGACTTGGTTGTTTTGCTTACTCTCAGGAAGAAAATACAGCTGCCGCTAAGCTTCCTAATCAAATTGATGACGATGTTAAAAACAGACGTGCAGAAATTATTATGGAACAGCAACAGCTTATTATGGAAGAATATGCAGAAGCTATGATTGGCAAAGAGGTTGAAGTGCTGGTTGAGGGATTTGACAAATATGCAGAATGTTTCTACGGCAGGACAAAAGGCGATTGTCCTGAGGTTGACGGAAACATATTCTTTTCGGCCAAGGGCATCAAGCCTCAGCCGGGCAATTTCGTGAAGGTCAGAATTAATGATTTTATAGGCATTGACCCTGTAGGCGAAATGGTATAGAATACAGGTATAAAATTTGTGAGGTTATTAAATGAACTTACCTAATAAGCTAACGCTTTCACGTATAATATTGACGCCATTTTTCGTGGCTGCAATGTTAATTGAATTTCCCTTTCATTATCTGATTGCTCTTGCCATATTCGGTATAGCAAGCATTACTGATATGTTAGACGGAAAAATTGCACGAAAACAAAATCTTGTTACTAATTTTGGGAAATTTAGCGATCCTCTTGCTGACAAAATCTTAGTTTTGTCAACCCTGGTGTGCTTTGTTCAGTTGGGATTATGCAGCAGTATAATAGTAATTATTGTGCTGTTCAGGGAATTTGCCGTGTCTTCAATCCGTCTTCTTGCCGCTACTGACGGAAAGGTTGTAGCCGCAAACATTTGGGGCAAAGTAAAAACCGTAACACAGATAATCGCTATAATCCTTATATTCCTGCTTCAGTTTATAATTGAGCTTATGAATATGAATTTCATTTCTGTGGGAAACAGCAATGTGGAGATGTTCGCTTTCGTTTTCAACATAATCGGAAATGTTGCCCTTTGGATTTCCACAATTATCTGCTTAATTTCTGGCGTTATTTACATTTGGGACAACAGAAAATTTATCAGCGAAAAATAGTTTGCATTTTTTAAAAAGTTGTATATAATAGTATTAGTATATTTAAAGGCTATGATTAGGAGAAGTAGCCGGGAGCTGTCAACAGAGAGGGATACATTTGGTGGAAGTATCCTTGATTTTAACCCGGGGAAATGCACCTATGAGCTTTCAAGGGGAATTAAGTATCCTTGAACGATTAATGGCGTTATACATTTTGAGGGTTACTTTTGTAACTGAATTTGGGTGGAACCACGACTGCGTCGTCCCTTTTGGGATGGCGTTATTTTTTTGAGGTGAAATTATGTTTAAGACTTTCAAAGCGGATTTGAATGCTTATCTTGAACGTGACCCTGCTGCAAGAAACAAGCTTGAAATATTTTTGCTGTACTCAGGCTACAAGGCTGTTCGCAGTCACAGACGTGCCTATTGGTTTTATCACCACAATATGAAATTTATAGCAAGATATATTTCTCAACGCAGCCGTCACAAAACAGGAATAGAAATACACCCTGCCGCAAAAATCGGCAAGGGGCTTGTGATTGACCACGGTATGGGAGTGGTAATCGGCGAAACTGCGGAAATCGGCGACGATTGCACTATTTATCAGGGCGTTACTTTAGGCGGTACAGGTAAAGACACAGGCAAACGTCACCCCACTATCGGCAACAATGTGCTTGTTGGAGCTGGCGCAAAGGTTTTAGGACCTTTTACTGTCGGCGACAATGCACGAATTGCGGCTAACGCAGTTGTGCTTTCTGCAATCCCCCCTAACTCAACTGCTGTAGGTGTTCCTGCAAGAGTTGTAAAGGTTAACGGAATCAGAAACGATACCCTTGACCAAATCCACATTTCCGACCCTGTTGCACTTGCACTTTGCAAGCTTGAAAGCAAAATTGACAATTTACAAAAATCTATAGATAAGGACGAAGAAAAATGATTTTATACAACACCCTTGGACAGAAGAAAATGGAATTTATCCCACACAGCGGTAAAAAAGTAAATATGTACACCTGTGGACCTACTGTGTATCACTTTGCCCATATCGGCAATTTGCGCACCTACATTATGGAGGATGTGCTTGAAAGATATTTGAGATACAGCGGGTATGACGTAACAAGAGTTATGAACATTACAGACGTAGGCCACCTTACCTCTGACGCTGACACAGGCGACGACAAGATGGTAGAGGGTGCAAAGCGTGAGCACAAAACCGTTATGGAAATTGCCAAGTTCTACACAGACGCATTTTTCAGCGACTGCGAAAAGCTTAACATTAAAACTCCTGACATTGTAGAACCTGCAACTAATTGTATTGATGATTTTATACAAATGGTTTCAACTCTTATTGACAAGGGTTACGCTTACCAGGCAGGGGGCAATGTATATTTTGACACTTCAAAGCTTGACGACTACTATGTTTTTGGCAATATAAATGCTGACGATTTGGAAGTGGGCGTTCGTGAGGACGTTGACCACGACGAAAATAAACGTAACAAAACAGATTTTGTTCTTTGGTTTACAAAGTCAAAATTTGAGGATCAGGCACTTAAGTGGGACAGTCCCTGGGGAGTAGGCTACCCGGGTTGGCATATTGAGTGTTCCGCAATCAGCATTAAACATTCAGGGGAGTATCTGGATATTCATTGTGGCGGTGTTGACAACGCATTCCCCCACCATACAAACGAAATTGCACAGAGCGAAGCATATTTAGGTCATAAGTGGTGTAACTATTGGTTTCATGTTCTTCACCTTAATGACGCACGTGGCAAGATGAGTAAGTCAAAGGGCGATTTTCTTACTGTTTCATTGCTTGAGGAAAAAGGCTACAACCCCCTCGTTTACAGAATGTTCTGCCTGCAAAGTCACTACAGAAAGCCTCTTACCTTCTCCTACGAAAGCCTTGACAACACTGCAAAGGCATATGACAAGCTAATCAAAAGGGTTTCTGCTCTTTCAAAAGACGGTGAGATTCAGACAGATTTAGTCAAGGAATTTGAGGACAGATTTAAGTCCGCACTTGACAACGATTTAAACACCTCCTTAGGCTTAACCGCCGTTTACGATGTGCTGAAGGCTGACCTAAATGACGCTACAAAGCTGTACTTAATTGAAAAATTTGACACTGTTCTCTGCTTAAATCTAACCGCACAGGGAGATAGCACAGAGCAGAACATTGACAGCGAGATTGAAGAATTAATTGAGAAACGTCAGCAGGCAAGAGCCAACAAGGATTGGGCTACTGCCGATGCAATTCGTGACAAACTTGCTCAAATGCACATAAAGCTTATTGATACTCCCGAGGGTATCAAATGGGAAATTCAGGAATAAACTAAAACACCCCCTCATACCTTGTATGGGGGGATTTTTATGCGATTTATGATACTTACCAAAAGAAGCATAATTTCAGTTTGTTTGTGTGCTGTTTTAGGAATTACGGCGGCTGTTATGGGGATTAACACTGTCACAAAGGCTGTGACCACCGCCACCACCGACAGAATCATTCCCATTTACTGTGTTGACCGCACGAAAAAGGTGTGTTCTATTTCCTTTGATGCTGCCTGGGGCAACGAACAGACTGACACGTTGCTTGATATACTTGATGAATACAATGTAAAGACCACCTTTTTCCTTGTAGGCGATTGGGTAAAGAAATATCCAAAGTCCGTAAAGAAAATTGCAAAAAAGGGCCACGACGTGGGAAATCACAGCAACACCCACGCTCACCTTTCTCAGATGTCCTGTGACAATATTGTGGCCGATGTGAAAAGCTGTAACGAAAAAATTGAAAAGCTGACAGGCAAATCTCCTACCCTGTTCAGACCTCCCTACGGCGACTACAACAACGACGTAGTAAGCTCGGTTATGGGGTTAGATATGTACTGTGTGCAGTGGAATATTGACAGCCTTGACTGGAAAGATCCAAGCGTTGACCAAATTGTACAGAACTGCGTTAACAAGCTTGAGCCCGGCTCTATCGTGCTTTTACATAACGGTGCAACAAACACTCCTGAGGCTTTGCCAAAAATTATTGAGGCTATACAGGCACAGGGTTATGAAATCGTGCCTATTTCAAAGATACTGTTAAAGGGCAACTACACCACAGACGTTCAGGGTAAAATGTGCAAAGCGGTTGCATAAAGCCTGTAAAAATGATAAACTTGTAGTATCTTAATAGTTTTATAAGGATTTTAGATATTATGGAAGTTAAAGTTTTTGACTGTTTGCCTGAGGAGGCATACAAAATCAGAGAAGAAGTATTTATTTTTGAGCAAGGCTTTGTAAACGAGCTTGATGACATTGACAAAATCGCCACCCATATTGTCCTATATATTGACAAGGAGCCTGTGGGAACCTGCAGGGTATTCTTTGACAAAGAATTGGAGGAATACTTAATCGGCAGGGTTGCTGTTTTAAAAAAGCATCGTGGCAAAAGCTTGGGAGCAAAAATTATTGCTGAAGCAGAAAAGCAAATTGTGAAAAAGGGTGGTAAAAGCGCCGTGCTGTCAGCACAGGACAGAGCCAAGGACTTTTACAAAAAGCAAGGCTACACTGTGTTTGGGGAGCTTCACTATGACGAGGGTTGTCCCCACGTATGGATGAAAAAGGATTTGGCATAAACCTGTTATCAATCAAATAAACTAAAACGCACAAGGCTGACCTTGTGCGTTTTCTTATAGCTTGTATAGATTAGTAAACGATTACAGGCATACCGATATAAGCCTTTGAATACATTTTGCTTACTGCTGAATAAGGTGTGTTTACGCAACCGTGAGAGCCGTTGCCCTTGTAGGTCTGCTTGCCGTAATCGGAAGACGGACGCCATGTACTGTCGTGAATACCCATGCCGTCATATGTAAAGCCTAACCAATATTTAACCATAACATCCCATGAGCTTCCGCCTGAAGAACCTCTCAGCCTTGCAGGTGAGCTTCTGCTGATTACCTTGTGATAACCGTGGGTTGTATCATGACTTCCGTAGTTACCTGTAACAACATCTGTATGACAGTACAGCTTATTGTTAACGTACATATACATTTCCTGTGTTTCTGTACAGATTTCAACATATGTACCGCTTGCAGTTTTACCGTATGCCTGGTCGGTGATTTTTACATCAACAATTCTTGAATTGCTGTATATTTTCTCTCCGCCCATATTTTTGAATGCCTTAATTGCAAATTTGTATGTTTTGCCTGCTGTACATTTTCCGGAAAGATAAGCAGGATATTGTTTTGTAGCCTTTAGCTTATAGTCACCCTTTGGATTTATGTAGAATATATCATAACCGCTTACGTTACTAGCAGGTGTCCAAGTAATCAAAGCTCTGTTCAAATAAGACTTAGCTGACACACCACTAACACCGGACACTCCTGCTGTTGCAGCAACAAATCCGCTTGAGCTGGTATAAGTCTTATTGTTAACTGTGCGATAACCTTTAACTCTGTAGATATAATCATTTGACGGTGTAACCTTACGGTCTGTATATTTCAAATCCTTTTTCTTAGCAATCAGGCTGTAGTCGCTTTTTGGAGTTCTTCTATAAATGTAATATTTCTTTGCTCCTCTTACCGGGTCCCAGCTTAGGCTGATTTTGCTTGAAGATGCACTTGTAACCTTTACATTTTTTACCTCTTCCATTTTTGCAGTAGTAACTAATGTAATAGGTTGGCTGTATGTAGTATAGTCTTTAGTTTTTCTGCAAGCATAAAGCTTATATTTATAGATTAATCCGCTTTTTAGATTCTTATCCTTAAATGTCTGCTTCTTTTCGTTTGTGATTTCTTTATATCTTTTATAGTTTTTGATGGTGCCGTCAGCCTTTTCATAACCACGGAACAAAACGTAGCTTGTGTGATTATTACTTGCTGACCACTTGATTGTAATAGAGTTTGTAGTTCTCTCTTGAACCTTAAATTTCTTTATATTCTTTGGATAAATCTTTTTAACAGCAGGCTTTGTAGGTGATGTTACAGGCTGAGTTTCACTGGGCTTTGTTGCCTCAGTTACCTTTGTTGACTCAGTCACCTTTGTTTCCTCTGTTGCTTCACTTGCAGTCTCCCTTGATGCAACTGTCAAGTCGGTTTGACTCTCAGTTTCTGTAGCCTCAGTAGTGGCTTCTGTCTGAGTTGACTCCAAAGTTGCTTCAGTAGTTGATTCAGTTGTTGCCTCTGTGAGCTCTGTGGTAACCTCTGAGCTTTCTGTTATCTCAGTAGGTAATGTAGTAACATCCTCTGAAGTTTCCTGTGTATCTTCAGCAGTTGAAGATGTTTCTTCACTACCCTCTGTAGTATCAGAAACTTCCTCCTCTGACTCTGAAACAGCAGTTGCAGTCTCTGTAACTGTTTCGGAAGGATCGGTTGCTACAGTAACAGTTTCGCCGTTATCCTCCGGTGGATAAACTGTATCATCCATCTGTGCATAGGAAGAAAAGGCAAAAGTTCCCATTGAGCAAACAATGGTCAAAACAAGTAAAAATGAAATAATTTTTTTCATATTCTTTCCTCTCTTTAATTAATTAGTATGGTGTATATTTTACACCTTTTTTCAGCCGTTGAAAAGTGTTTTTTAATAAAAATTTTAAATTTATCATAGTGAACAAAAACAGGGTGAAATAAACCTAAAAAGTATAACAATAAATAGTAATAAAGCCAAAAAGCAGGGCGATATACTAAAAGCATACCGCCCTATTTGGAAAATTTTGTTAAGGTTGATAGCACCAACAAAGCATCTCAGGGAATATCAGTCGCCAATATCCCTCGTTGTGATAGCCGTTTTCTTCCAATACAAGTGTGATTTTATTGGAATTGTATCCCTTTGCTGTCAAATTCTCATACATTCCAACTGTGTCTGCGTACAGCTCTTTTTCAACGCTGTCGGCGTTTCCGTTGTAGATATAAAGTCTTGGCAATTTATCTGATGCAAAATCGTATTTGCTCAGGTAAGTGTTCCAAACACTTTCGTCAAACAATGCAAACGCAGGAGAAAGTGCTCCGATATGACCGAACTTATCCATATTTTCCATACCGATATAGAAGGACTCCAAACCGCCTGAGCTTGAACCGACTATTGCGTTGTCCTCAGCTAAAGTGCTGGAATTGTAATTTGACTGAACATAAGGCATAACCTTATTGACAACGAAGTCTGAAAATGCTTCACCTGTTCTTACGCCGAAATCCTTTTGATATATAGGCTTAACCTGTCCGATATCAGGGGTAAGCTCGCTGTCACGTTTAGCGTTTCCGTTGTCGATACCTACGATTATCATTCCTCTGCCGCCGTTAGCCATAAGCGACTCAACAGCATCTGTTACCTGCCAACCGCCGTAGCTGTCGGAATGGTCAGAATCAAATAGGTTTTGACCGTCCATAATGTAGATGGTTTTGAATTTCTTTGCGTCTGTTGCAGAGTAATCGGCAGGTGTCCAAATCCAGATTTTCTTGTTATAGCCTGTTGAATATTCAAGATTTGTGGTAACAAGAGTACCTGCGTCTGCGCCTGTGTAAGCGTATGTTCCCGGTATCATAGTCGTACCCTTACCGCTTTGGATAAAGAATCCTGAGCTTGCCTTACTCAGAGCAGTGTTAACAGTTTGCCTGTCTGCACCGTTGTTGAAGATAATTCTGTCAAATTTACTTGTGTCGGCAGGTGCGCAATAAACCTTTTCGCCGTAATCATTAAAGGAATAATTTGTAATTTTCTGACCGGGCCACTGACCGTTTTCTTCTCCTGAAGCCGAGTTGTACATATAGAAATAAACGTCAGTCCAGCTCTTGTTATTTGTAAAATAAATGTTCACAGTATCATCTACCTTTTCTTCTGTAGGTGGTTGTGTAGGAGTTGTAGGCTCAGACGGAATACCATCTATATTAGCCAACACCCTCTGGATTTTTGTAGCATCCATAATATTTACAATGCCGTCCAAATTATAGTCGGCAAGTGTTGTCTGCTCTTCGTAAAAAATTGTCATACTTGCCACATTCATTTGTATTTCCGTAGCATCTCTTATATTTACTGTTCCGTCTCTGTTTACATCACCGTTTTTGTATTTCCCTGTAGAAAAAGCATTTGCGGTAATTACAACAGACGTCAGTAAAACTATTATCAATAAAATCGCTAAAGCACGTTTCATAATATATCTGTCTCTTATACACATCTCCGAGCCCACGAGACGTAGAGGA
>CAMFQG010000026.1 GCA_945980035.1 uncultured Clostridia bacterium | reverse complement strand
TTTACAAATCCTAAAAATGCCAGACTAAAGGACTTTTTATCAAAGGTTTTATAATTTTATCCTCCTTGCTTTGCAGGGAGGATTTTTATTATAAATCTTATAAAAATGTTGAGGTTTTTAAGATTAAGTGTTATACTAACAGGGTGACATAATTATTTTTAAGAGAGGCTAAGGTGATTAAAATGAATAAAATCATTCCGATTACAGTTCTTACAGGCTATCTCGGCGCCGGAAAAACAACCTTGCTTAACCACGTGCTGAACAACCAGGAGGGCTACAAGGTAGCTGTAATTGTAAACGATATCGGTGAAGTAAATATTGACGCTGAGCTGATTCAAAAGGGCGGTATTGTAAACGAGGCTGACGATAACCTGGTACCACTGCAAAACGGCTGTATCTGCTGTACTTTGAAAATGGATTTAATCGAGCAGATTTGTCAGCTTATTGAAACAAGAAAGTTTGACTATATCTTAATTGAGGCGTCAGGTATTTGCGAGCCTATTCCTATCGCACAGACTATCGCTATGCTTGACGGCTCCTATAATGACCCTAAAATTCCAAAGCTGTGCCGTCTTGACAATGTTGTGTCTGTTGTTGACGCCGCAAGACTTTCCACAGAGTTTGGCTGTGGCGGTAGTTTGCTGTCCGATAATATTGATGAAGAAGATATTGAAAATCTGATTATTCAGCAGATTGAGTTTTGTAACACTATTATCCTCAATAAGGTTGACAGCGTTACTCCGGAGGAGTTAAAGCAGGTTAAGGCGGTTATCCGCACACTGCAACCTGAGGCAAAGCTTATTGAAACAAACTACGGTAAGGTTGACGTAGGAGAAATTCTTGATACAAATTCCTTTGATTTTGAAAAAGTTTGCAATTCTCCCGGTTGGGTTAAGGAGCTGAATGCAGATTTAGATGATGAAGATGAGGGTGAACACGAACATCATCATCACGAGGAAGGACACGAGCATTGTGACCACCGGCACGGATACTGTGAACACGACCATGATCACGAACACGACCATGACCACGAGCACGAGCATCACGGACACCACTGCCATCACCATCATCACCACGGTGAGGGTGAGGCTGAGGAATACGGAATCGGCTCTTTTGTGTATTTCAGACGTCAACCGTTTGTAAAGGATAAAATCGACAAGTGGTTAAGTAATTTCCCTAAGAATATCATTCGTGCAAAGGGTATTTTCTGGTTTAAAGAGGATGCGGATTGGGCATATATGCTTGAACAGGCTGGCAGACAGGTACAGGCTGAGGATTATGCTCAGTGGGTAGCTTCTGCACCAATGGCAATTCAGGAAAAAGCGAAAGCCGAAGATCCGATTTTACGAAAAGAGTGGGACGAAAAGTACGGCGACAGAATGATTAAGCTTGTGTTTATCGGTCAAAAGCTCGATAAAGAAAAGATTACAGCCGAGCTTGACGCTTGCTTAACAGAATAACAACTCAAATTGAAAATGGAAAATTGAAAATGGAAAATTTTGGTCGAGCAGACAGGTTAATTTAAACAAAATACTTTTCTGCCCGACAGTAATCAAAAACCGCCTTTGGCGGAATATAAATTTGGTCGGGAATTGAAGTTGATTCATATATGAATTATTCTACACGTCATTCATTATCCATTATCCATTGTCAATTATCAATTAGTAAAATTCCCTTATCTGTTTAGATATGGGAATTTTTTGGGGGTAATATTATGATTTCCAATTTAAGCGAAGTTACAAAATTTATGAATAAAATAGATGTGTTCGAGGTTTTACTACCTTTGGCTCTTGTGTTTTGCGGAGCTAAATTTTTGGGACTTTGCGCAAGAAAACTGCAAATGCCACAGGTTGTAGGCGAGATAATTGCAGGCTTGATTTTAGGTCCTTGTGTCCTGAATATTATTGACCTGTCAAATCCCTCATACGGAATATCAATACGGACAATCGCTGAGATAGGCGTTATATTTTTGATGTTCTCCGCAGGCTTGGGTACCAATCTAAAGGATTTACTGAGAACAGGACCGTCGGCATTGCTGATTGCACTTGCAGGTGTTTTTGTGCCTGTAGGCGGAGGAGTGACTGTGTATTATGCTTTTGGATTTAATTACGGCAGTCAGTTTTTTGAGGCTCTGTTTACAGGAACGATTTTAGCGGCAACGTCGGTAAGCATTACCGTGCAAGCCTTGAAAGAGCTTGGCTATTTACAGACAAAGGTAGGCACAACAATACTCAGTGCCGCTATAATTGACGACGTAATCGGTATAGTTTTGCTTGCGGTTGTAACAAGTATTTCAGGCTCTGAGAGTGAGGGTAATCTGAACTTAGGCTTTATTATCCTGAGAATTTTGCTGTTCTTTATACTTGCCATAGGCGTGGGAATTGGCGTGTATTTCCTGTTTAAGTGGCTGGAAAAACGTCGTCCACATACCCGCACAATTCCGATTATGGCTATGGCTATGTGCTTTTTCTTAGCCTATGTTGCGGAGGTTTACTTTGATATTGCCGACATTATCGGTGCATATGCAGCCGGTGTAATTTTGTGTCAGCTGAGAAGCGGATCATATATCCAGCGAAAAATTGATGTGTGTTCCTATATGTTTTTCGGACCGGTATTTTTTGCAAGTGTAGGTCTAAAGACAAATCTTCAGGGAATGACGATTCCGCTGTTAATCTTTGCTTTGGTGCTTACTATAGTTGCGTTGGCAACAAAGGTGCTTGGATGCGGACTTGTTGCAAAATGCTGTAAATTCAACGTAACCGATTCGCTGAAAATCGGTATAGGTATGATGACAAGGGGAGAGGTTGCGCTGATAATTTCCCAAAGGGGAATAGAGTCGGGTGTTTTGCCAAAGACTATGAACATAGTAATTGTGCCGTTGATAATTATTGCGTCACTGGTAACACCGATTATGCTGAAGGTTGTGTACAGCAAATGGCCTGACAATAAAATCAAGGGCAGAAACGACAGCCATTCCGATAAGGAAGCGCTTACATATCCCAAGATTTTTGAGGATAAATCAGAGGGCGACAGCCTTACAATAGAAATTAAATAATGCAAACAAAAACGGAGCTGACAGAAATATCAGCTCCGTAATTTTATGTCCATTCAAGTCCATTCAAGTTGCAGAAAAAAGTTTTCGTATGCGTCATCCCAACCGTCTATTTCAAAGTTTCCGCCACCGTTTACCGATCTGAGCTTTGAATCACTCATATCCTTGCCTAACGCAAACAGCTCACCTATAGTAATATTGTAGCCTAATTGTTGACACAGCCGGCAAAACGATTCCATTGGGTCAGCTTCGTTTTTTGTTTTAATAAGCTTTTGTTTTAAAATTGAATCCTTTTTTGCTGCTGCTAACAGCCTGTTTAATTCTTTTTCAATCATACAAGTCACCTTCTGTGGGGCATTTTATCACAAAATCGCAAATCCGTAAAGAACTTAGAAAAATATAGGTTTTTTTGTGTTAAATTCTTGCTTTTGCATCGTAAAAATAGTATAATGTAATCTGTATGATTATATGCTTGTATAATTTGTGGGGGTTAATAATGAATAAGGTTAAAAGAATAATTGCTTCTGTATTTCTTTGTACTGTAATAGCTGTGCTGAACCTTGTGGCTGTAAATGCCCAGGGGAGCTTTACTACATATGAGCTTGACGAAATCGGAATGAGCGTGGCTGTTCCCAATGATATGTTGGCTGTTACAAGAGAAAGCGAGAAAACCGACGAATTTTTTACTAACTTTAAATCCGACTATGACAGTACTATGGAAAACCTTGAAAAAGGCAATATATATCTTCAGGCTATGAAAACCGACAATTCCGCAGTGCTTACCATATCAATGACCGAAAATGAGGACAGCAGAAACATAGAAAACTATAACAGCCTATCGGAAGAACAGCTGGACAGTATTAAAAAATCACTCCTGACAAATGAAAGCTACAAATCCTGTTCTATAGAAAAGCACAACCAAAATACATATTTAGATTTTTATGTAAAAACAAAGTCCGACAACAAAATGGTATATGCCGAGCAGTGCAATACAGTTGTTGACGGAAAGCTCTATATCATAACCTTGCAGGGTTCAAACGGCAAAAAAATTACGGCGGATAACAAGGAGTTAATGGAGAATATTCTTGATTCCGTAACTATTACTCCAAGCAACTTCTTTACCGAAAATATGGATATGATTATCTTTATCGGTGTTATTGCTCTCAGCGTTGTGGCAGTTGCCGTATTGTTTATCATTATTCTAAAGCACTTTAAAAACCCTGTGAGAAAGGATAAAAATCTTCTCCACGAGCTTGCTCACGAGCATAGAATATCCGCTACTACTCAGATACCAAGAAAGCGTTTTGCCGATGTTGACTATCCGGAGGACAATTCCTTTATGGAGGAGTATGCTCCTTTAGGAGATGATACTGCCGAGAGTGCAGAAAAGCCCGGTGAGGAAGTAGTTGAAAATATACCGGTTCAACCGGCTGAAAATATTACTGAAGCAAAGGTAAGCGAAGAGGTTTCAGAGGCTGTTACCTCGGACGAAAGCTTTGAAAACGACAGCGATTACTTTGACTCTGTGCCTGAGCCGGAGGAAATGTATTCCTATACTGACGTTGATAATGCCGTAGAAGATTACAGCGAGGCAAAACGCAGAGCAAGAACACAGCAAAACACCCAAAGAACACAGAAAAACAGCGGGGACACCGCAAAAAAAGTTTTCGCATCTATCGGCAAGGTGCTGTTAAATATTTTACAGACAATTTGGGTTGTACTGTGCTTTATCATCATTCACTGCAAATATTTCTGTATCAATGTATATAGATTAATTAAAAAGAAAAATGTACAGCGTAAACGCAGAAAAGCTGAGGAAGAGAGAAAAAGAGTTGAAAGAGAACGCAGACAAAGACAGCAGACTGCCGAAATGAACAGACGCAGACAAAATCAAAACCGCAATGACGGCGAGCTGATAAAGGTTCGTTCTTCCGGACAGAGAGTCCAAAGAAGCGGAAGCTATCAGAGAACAAGAAGAGCAAACCCGGGCAGCACTTCTCACAGCTCAAAAAGGTACTAAGGTGATAAATTGACTTTACTATTAAAAAATGCCAGAGTAATTGATCCCTCACAGGATTTAGATAAAATCTGTGACATATTAATTGAAGATAACAGAATAAAATCTATAGGTGCTTTTGACAGTGCGGACAGGATAATTGACTGTGACGGCTATATTGCCGCACCGGGACTTGTAGATATGCACGTTCATTTAAGGGATCCCGGTCAAACCCACAAGGAAGATATTATTACAGGCTGTAACGCGGCGGCGGCAGGTGGCGTAACCTCCTTGCTTGCTATGCCAAACACTAATCCTGTGGCGGATAACAAGGATACTATACAGTATATACTTGATAAGTCCAAGAATGCAAAGGCGAAGGTTTATGTTGCCGCAAGCATCACAAAGGGACTTAAAAGTCTGGAGGCTACCGATTTGCAGGAGGTTAAGAAGGCAGGAGCTATAGCCTTGTCCGATGACGGCAGACCTGTGGAGGATTCTAAAATGCTAAAGGATGCTATGATTAACGCTCCTAAGCTTGGTATGTCCGTAGTTGCTCATTGTGAATCGATGTTTCTGACAGAGGGCGGAATAATCAACAATGGTGTTGTATCGGAAAAGCTTAACGTCAAAGGTATTCCTGCTGCAGCGGAGGATTGCGGAACTTTAAGGGAAATAACCTTTGCAGATGTGCTTGATGTGCCTGTTCACATTTGCCACGTAAGCACAGATACCTCTGTAAAGCTTATAAGAGATGCAAAAAGCAGGGGTGTAAAAGTAACCTGTGAAACTGCTCCTCATTACTTTACATTTACAGAGGAGGAGCTGTTAAAAGGCGATGCGGATTTCCGTATGAATCCCCCTTTGAGAACCTCAAAGGACAGACAGGCGATTATTGAGGGACTTACGGACGGTACTATTGATGCTATTGCCACCGACCACGCACCCCATACAGTAGAGGAAAAGTCGGATTTTGAGAAAGCTCCCAACGGCTCAATAGGTATGGAAACATCACTGTCGGCTTCAATAACTGCCTTAGTTAAAACAGGCAAATTAACAATCAATCAGCTGATAGAAAAAATGAGTACAAACCCTGCAAAGATTCTTAATATTGACGCAGGTACTCTGAAGGATAACGCTATGGCTGATATAGTAATATTTGATTTAGACGAAAGCTATACTGTAGATGCAGACAAACTGCACGGCAAGAGCAAGAACACTCCCTTTAAGGGCAAAACTCTGTACGGTAAGGTGAAATATACAATCCTTAACGGCGAAGTAGTGTATAGCGATTAGTTAGTATATTTATGGAGGAATTGAAATGTCAAAAGGTAATTTGTTATCGGTAAGAGAGGACGTCCGTGTTGTTGACGCAACCTTGCGTGACGGCGGACTTTGCAACGATTTCTTCTTTGCCGACGATTTTGTACAGGACTTGTATGAAAACAACGTAAAAGCAGGCGTGGATTATATGGAGTTTGGCTATAAGGCTTCCAAACAAATCTTTGACCCTGAAAAATTCGGCAAGTGGAAATTCTGTGATGATGAGGACATAAGAGCTGTTGTAGGGGAAAACAACACTCCTATGAAGATAGCTGTTATGGCTGATGTGGGACGTTGCGATTATAAAAAGGACATCGGTCCAAAAAGCGAGAGCCCTGTTGATTTAATCAGAATAGCTACATATATCCACACCATTCCCGCAGCTTGTGAAATTATTGAGCATTGTCACAAAATGGGCTATGAAACTTCAATCAACATTATGGCTGTTTCAAAGAACAGAACAGAGGATATTCAGGCGGCTCTTGATATTTTCGGACAGACTCCCGTAGATACATTTTATCTTGTTGACAGCTACGGCGCTTTCTATCCGGAAGAGATCAGAAAGATGTCAAAAATGTACTTGGAGTATGCTGAAAAATACGGAAAATCAGTAGGTATTCATGCACACAACAACCAAAGCCTTGCATTTGCAAACACTATCGACGCACTGCAAGAGGGCGTAAGCTACCTTGACTCAACTGTTATGGGTATGGGCAGAGGTGCAGGTAACTGTCAGTCAGAGCTGCTTATCGGATTTTTGAAAAATCCAAAGTACAATGTTGAACCAATCCTTGCACAGATTGAAACACATATGATGAAGTTAGTAGAGGACGGAGTTAAGTGGGGATTTGATATTCCTTATATTATTACAGGTCAGATGAACAGTCACCCCCGCAGTGCTATCGCTTTCCAAAAGGCAAACCGCAAGGATTACAGAACACTTCGTCTTGAAGTATTTGATATGGAATAGGAGTAATTATGGCTTTTGACAGATTAATTGATAAAATCGTAGAAATGCAAAACCCCACTGTAGCAGGTCTTGATCCAAAGCTTGACTTTGTACCACAGTTTATTAAGGACAGATGCTTTGCGGAATACGGCGAAAATTTAAAAGGTGCGGCACAGGCTTTGCTACAGTTCAATATAAGTCTTATTGACAAGCTGTATGATATTGTTCCTGCAATCAAGCCACAGGCGGCATATTATGAAATGTACGGTCCTGAGGGTGTAAAGGTTTTGGCAGAAACTATCGCTTATGCCAAGTCTAAGGGTATGTACGTTATCACCGACGGCAAGCGTAACGATATAGGCACTACTATGGAGGCCTATTCAATAGCTCACTTAGGCGACACAAGGGTTAATCAGCAGATGCTAAGTCCATTCGGCGCAGACGCATTAACAGTTAACGGCTATTTGGGTACAGACGGCATAAAGCCTTTGTTAAAGGTGTGCTGTGAAAAGGATAAGGGCATTTTCGTTCTTGTAAAAACCTCCAACCCAAGCTCAGGTGAGTTGCAGGATTTAAAGCTTGAAAGCGGAGAAACCGTTTATGAGCGAATGGGAGCTATGTGCGAAAGCTGGGGCGAAAGCCTACAGGGAAGCTACGGCTACAGCGGTGTAGGAGCAGTAGTTGGTGCAACCTATCCCGAAATGCTTAAGGAGCTTCGTGTAAAAATGCCTCATACATTTTTTCTTGTTCCCGGCTACGGCGCACAGGGCGGCGGTGCTGACGACGTTAAGTTTGCATTTGACAAAAACGGAATCGGCGCAATAATCAATTCAAGCCGTGGAATTATGTGTGCTTGGCAAAAGCAAGAGGGCAAAACCGAGAAAGATTTTGCCGACTGCGCTCGTGAGGAAGCAATCCGAATGAGGGATGATATTCAGAGCCTTGTGGGAAAAATGACAGTAAATTGAGAAAAAAAGTCAAAATATTTCCTTATTTCCTGTCATAGTATGTTAATTTATTGACAATATGCAAGATAAGGAGTATAATTTATCCATATATTTTATTTTAAGGAGTGTCAGAAGGATGGCAAGAGTATATAACTTTTCAGCAGGTCCGGCGGTAATTCCGGAATCTGTACTAAAAGAAGCAGCTGAAGAAATGTTGGATTACAAGGGCAGCGGTATGTCCGTAATGGAGATGAGCCACCGTTCAAAATGGTTTGACGACATTATCAAAGAGGCTGAAAAAGATTTAAGAGAGCTTATGAATATCCCTGATAATTATAAGGTTCTTTTCCTACAGGGTGGTGCAAGCCTACAGTTTGCAGCAATTCCTATGAATTTAATGAAGAACAAGGTAGCTGACTATATCGTTACAGGTCAGTGGGCAAAGAAAGCATTTGCAGAAGCTAAGATTTACGGTCAGGCTAACAAAATCGCAACATCTGAGGATAAGGTTTTCTCATATATTCCTGATTGCTCAGATCTTCCAATCAGCCAGGACGCTGACTATGTTTATATTTGCGAAAACAACACAATTTACGGCACAAAGTTCCACGAGCTTCCTAACACAAAGGGTAAGCCGTTGGTAGCTGACGTTTCATCATGCTTCCTCTCAGAGCCTGTTGACGTTGAAAAATACGGTGTAATTTATGCAGGTGTTCAGAAGAACGCAGGCCCTGCAGGCTTACAGGTTGTTATTATCCGTGAGGACTTAATCACTGATGATGTTCTTCCGGGCACACCTACTATGATGAAGTATAAGACACAGGCTGACGCTGATTCTCTGTACAACACACCTCCTTGTTACGATATTTATATCTGTGGCAAAATCTTCAAGTGGGTTAAGGATATGGGCGGACTTGAGGCTATGAAGGCTCATAACGAGAAGAAAGCAAACATTCTTTACGATTACCTTGACCAGAGCGAAATGTTCAGCGGTACAGTAGTAAAGAAGGACCGTTCATTAATGAACGTACCTTTCGTTACAGGCGACGCTGATTTAGACGCTAAATTTGTAAAGGAAGCTACAGCTGCAGGTTTTGTTAACCTAAAGGGACACCGCACAGTAGGCGGTATGAGAGCTTCTCTGTACAATGCTATGCCTATTGAGGGCGTAGAAAAGCTTGTTGAGTTTATGAAGAAATTTGAGGCAGAAAATAAATAATTTAAGAGGTTTTTTGTAATGTATAATATTCTTACTTTAAATAAAATTTCCCCTAACGGCACTGACCGTATGGGAGATAACTACAATATTTCCGACGATGTTAAAGACCCTGCTGCTGTACTTGTACGTTCAGCTTCAATGCACGATATGGAAATGCCTGAGTCACTTTTGGCAATCGCTCGTTGCGGTGCGGGTACTAACAATATTCCAAAGGACGCTTGTGCAGATAAGGGTATTGTAGTTTTCAATACACCGGGTGCTAACGCAAATGCTGTAAAGGAGCTTGTTGTTGCCGGCCTGCTTTTAAGCTCTCGTAAGGTAGTTGAGGGTATTGAATGGGCTAAGACTCTAAAGGGCAACGGCGACGCTGTTGGCAAAATGGCTGAAAAAGGCAAGGGTCAGTTTGTAGGTCCTGAAATTTTAGGCAAAACTTTAGGCGTTGTAGGACTTGGTGCAATCGGTGTTTTAGTTGCTAATGCAGCAGTTGCTTTGGGAATGAAGGTAATCGGCTTTGATCCGTTCCTTTCCGTAAACAATGCTTTAGCACTTGATCCGGCAGTAAAGGTTATGAAAACTCAGGAAGAGGTTATGACTAACTGCGATTACCTGACAATTCACGTTCCGCTGATGGACGCAACAAAGGATCTTGTAAATGCAGATATGATTGCAAAGATGAAAGACGGTGTACGTATTCTCAACTTCAGCCGTGACGGTCTTGTAAACTCAACAGCAGTTTTAGAGGCTATCAAAAGCGGTAAGGTTTCAAAGTATGTTACCGACTTTGCTACTGATGATGTTCTTGCTGAAGAAAATGTAATCTGCCTGCCACACCTTGGTGCTTCTACTCCTGAGAGTGAGGACAACTGTGCTATTATGGCTGCCGATCAGGTTATGGATTACCTTGAAAACGGTAACATTGTTAATTCCGTAAACTATCCTGCTGTTTCAATGGCTAAGTCCGGCGCTGTTCGTTACTGTGTAATGTTCAAGGCCGGTGATGACGCTGTTAAGAATATTACAGGTGCCGTTGCTGGTGTAGTTGCTGTTGAGGCAAAAACCCGCGGAGCTTACGGCTATGCTATCGTTGATTCCAACGACGACAGCTCAGTAGCTGCTTTAGAGGCTGTTGCTGACGTAATCAGAGTCAGAGTTATTAAATAAAAAACCTAAACAAATTTAACCCACAGAGTAACATCTGTGGGTTTTCTGTTAAAGGGGAATAAATATGACACGAGAACAGCTCTTAGCATTTGCAAGGGAGTATTACGGCACATTTCCCGACTATCCTTGGGACAGTACGCCGGATGCCGCTGTGCTGAGAAATGAATTCGGCAAATGGTACGGACTTGTTATGAATCTGCCGCGCAGTACTATGGGATTAAAGGGAGAGGGCAAAATAGATATCCTCAATGTAAAAAGCGACCCTATGCTTATCAGCTCATTGATAGGGCAAGGGGGGTATTTTCCTGCCTACCATATGAACAAAACCTATTGGATTAGTATTGCCCTTGACGGCACTGTGCCAAACAGCGAAGTGGAAAATATGCTGGATTTAAGTTATCAACTTGTATTACCGAAAAGTAAAAGAAAACAAAATTGATGGAAAAAGCCTATCCGAAACTCAATCGGATAGGCTTTGCATTTGTAATCATACATTAAATCTGAACAGTACAACGTCGCCGTCTTTCATAACGTATTCTTTACCCTCACTGCGGTAAAGACCTTTTTCTTTGGCGGCGGCGATTGAACCACATTCCATTAAATCATCAAAGGAAACAATTTCAGCACGTATAAATCCACGTTCAAAGTCGGTGTGAATTTTTCCTGCTGCCTGTGGAGCTTTTGTGCCTTTCTTAATTGTCCAGGCTCTGACCTCAGGCTTGCCGGCGGTTAAGAAGCTGATAAGTCCAAGAAGTGAATAACATTCCTTGATAAGTCGGTCAAGACCGCTTTCCTCAAGACCTAAGTCGGACAGGAACATTTCCTTTTCTTCCTTGTCCATATCAACAATTTCTTCCTCAATTTGAGCGCAAATGGGAAGTACGCCTGCATGCTCCTCAGCGGCAACCTCTTTAACCATTTCTAAGTATTTGTTGCCCTCAATGCCATTTGAGAAATCTTCGTCGCTCATATTTGCCGCATAAATTATGGGCTTTGTTGTAAGCAGAGCAACCTCGGAAATAATACTCTGTTCTTCCTCGTCCATTTCTACACTTCGAGCAGCCTTGCCCTCGTTGAGAGCAGCCAAAATTCTTTCAAACAGGTTGATGTCGGTCTGGTATTTCTTGTCGCCCTTTAAAAGCTTTTTAGTTTTCTCAAGACGTTTTTCAAGCATTTCAACGTCGGACAAAATCAGCTCAAGGTTGATAGTTTCAATATCACGCTTTGGGTCGATACTTCCCTCAACGTGAACAATGTCGGTGTCCTCAAAGCATCTTACAACGTGAACGATAGCGTCACATTCTCTGATATTTGCAAGGAACTTGTTGCCCAAGCCCTCACCCTTTGAGGCTCCCTTTACAAGTCCTGCAATATCAACAAATTCAATACTTGCCGGTGTGTATTTTTCAGGGTCGTACATTTCGGCAAGCTTGTCCAGCCTGCTGTCAGGAACAGCAACAACCCCCACGTTTGGCTCAATTGTGCAGAATGGGTAGTTTGCACTTTGTGCGCCTGCATTTGTAATCGCATTAAAAAGTGTACTTTTACCTACGTTTGGCAAACCTACTATACCAAGTTTCATTTTTATCTTTACCTCCTAGGAAATCCTGATATATATGGTGTTTTCTAAGTCTGTTTTTTTCTATGAGTGCCACAACGAGTGCCACCAGGCATTAAAATATATAGATTTTTATGCAGAAACAAGATTTAGTGCATTTGCCACCATATTGATTTCTTTTAGTTTTTCTTCTTCTGTTATATGAACATATAAATTCATTGTAATTCCTATGTTTGAGTGACCAAGAATTTTTTGCAATGTTTTTGGCAACATACCACCCTCAATGCACCTTGTTGCGAATGTGTGTCTGAGTACGTGCATAGAAAATCTTTTGATGTTTGCTTTATCGCATATCTTGAATAAAGCGGTGTCATAGGTGCTGTTTTTTACTGGTTCACCTTTTCTGCATAAAAAGACTTGTTCAGCCCATTCATCAGGAATATATTTAATATTTTGATTCTTTGCTTTTTGAGATTTTAAAATCCTAATTGCTTCATCTGTAAGCGGTATAGTTCGATAACCTGATTTGCTCTTTGGTTCTCCTACTCGCCATACTCCTGTAGTGTAGCGGTATTCCATTGACCTTTCAATTTTCAATGTCTTTTCTTCAAAGTCAACGTCTTTCCATTTCAAGCCTACAAGTTCTCCTGTGCGAAGTCCTGTTTGAAGTATAAACCTGTATTGGTTTTCGTAACTTTGACCTTTTGCACTTTCCAAGAACTGTTTTTGAATATCAACCGATAAGGCTTCTTTTTTCTCAGATGGCTTTCCCATATCGCTTTTTACAGATTTCTTACAAGGGTTATGTATAATAATATCGTTTTCCTTTGCAAACTCCAACATATTGTAAAGTGCAATTCTGGTCTGATAAATAGTGCTGGTTCGGTAGCCCTCATCAGCCATATTTGTAAAAATCAGCTGACAATGTAAAGGCTTTACTTCTGTCAGTAGCTTTTTACCGATAACCTTTTTTATGTTTATCTGATAGCGTTCTCTGTAATTTCTTACAGTATTAGGTCTGACAGTTTTTTCTTTAATGCTAATCCAATATTCAAACCAATAATCAACTATCATATTAGAAGTGTGTTCAAGGTCACTATGTTCATCAATGTATCTTGTATCTACAAGCCATTGTTTAACCTCTTGTAATTTCTTTGAGCGTTTAGATTTTCGCTTGCCGAATTTGTCAACAAATCTTGCACAGTATGTGCCATTTGATTGCTGATAAATTCCCTCGCCAAGTTCTTTGCCTTTTAAATCCTTTCCCATAATAGTAAGCTCCTTTCAAAAAGAAGCCCCAATATAGCACTATATATAATACCATAATGGGGCTTCAAATTCAATTAGAAAATTGAAATTATTACATTGTTTTTATTAAAGCTATTATAAGACGACATTTTGATTAATGAATTTTTCAAATTCCTTTCGTTTAACTAATTTCTTTCTGCCTACATATAAGACAAAAGGGCATTTAGGGGCTTTCATCAGCTCTGAAAGTTTGTTTTGTCCTATGTTGCTGTATTCAGAAGCTTCAACAATGGTTAAATTAGCCTTTTCCCAAATTGGTACATTTTGTTCCATACAATCACCATTCATTATCGTTAAAATAATAGGCTTTGAATAAAACACCTGTATTTGTAAGGAATATACCTTGCTTGTCCTTTGGGATCTTTTCAGCTCCGTCAGAGTTATCAAGAATAATCTGAGAAAGCACCTTGTCAGCTCTACCGCAAATTCTAAAGTCGATGTTGTTTTTTATCTGACCTTTGAGAACATCCGCATCAGGTCTTTGGGTTGCTAAAATAAGATGTATTCCAAAAGCTCGTCCTTGCCTTGCAATAGTGGATAACAGGCTTTCGATTTTTGCAACCTCAAATTTACTTTCCTTATCTAAGCCTGTTTTGTCGAGAAGTTCTGCAATTTCATCACAGGCAAAAATTACCCTTTTAAAAGTACAGTTACATCTCCTGTTGTACTCCTCAATGTTTGCACACTCGCAATCAAGAAATAATTGCTTTCGGCTGTTCAATTCATCAACGATGTATTCAAGGCAATTAATCAACTTTTCCTGTTGAGTAATTATGTTACACTTTCTCTGCCATACTCCGCAGAAGTCAACACCGCCTTTAAAATCGGCTATGTGAACTTCAAAGCCTTTTTCAACGCATTGCATTAACAACAATTTGAGCAAGACAGACTTGCCCGAACCTGACGAACCGCCAATAAGAATATGGGGAGTAACTTTTAAGTCTACCTTTTCTGTATCAAGGTGACTTTCGCCAAGTAACAAAACACTTTCATTATCTGTCAACAATTCATTATTCCATTCAATCATTTGTGGTAAATCCTTTCTTGTAGTTATGGTTTTTAGAAATACGTGTTGAAAATCTTTGCCTGAATCAACACTTACTATACGGACATTAAGAGCCGTTTCAATATCAGATAGTTTTTTCTCATACTCCGAAATGGGGATAGTAGGAGAGTAAAATTCTAAGACTTCGGCTTTTGCTTCTCTAAATCTCGATAACAAAAGCGGTGTGTTTCCAGCTCTGTCTTTAAAGCCGACATTGTAAAGACACATTTCAACTCGTTTCGCTGATAATGGTGTACCTAATATTGATACAATGAGAAGTGCACCAATAACTGCAATAGCTATCATTACTAAGCTAAATCCCCATAATAAAAACGTTGATAAAGCAGAGGATGTAATTTTAAGTATGCTATCTCTTGTCATATACCAAGCAAAAAACACAGCGACCAAGAATAGTATTGGAAATACAGATTTCCACTTCTTGCTCCAAATGTTTTTAATGCCTGTTAGTAAGTGGACAGAGTTTATGGATTTAAGTATCTTCATCTAGTTTCACTTCCTTGTGTAAAGTTTTCTTTTTTGCATGCCCCTTTTTGTCATACTCGACTACATAATTTATTCGCCTTAAAAAGGCATTGTAGGTTTTCGGCTTTTCAACTTGTTCCCGTACATATTGTTTATTAAGCGGTAAGTTGCTTGTAAATATAACTTTGGTATAACAAGCCACTTTATCTGTGTATCGTGCAGGCAACATTAAAGGGTAAACATCCAAGAAATTCAGCATTTCTTCAATAGGAATCTGAGAAGCAAATTCCTCAAAAACAAGCACATCTTGTCCCGAATAGGAATCAAACTTTATGCCGTTTTTGGGATATGTTGTAATCCTACAAATGCTTTCCGCAGGGAATTGTTTATATATCCCTCTTGTTTTACCGACACCGCTTGCTCCGTGTATGTAGGTAACACAAACGCTACGCATACGCTCTCGGTACTTATCGGCAAGAAAAGTTTGCCTGACAGTATCAATAGCATTTGCCCTGAAAATGTGTTGTGGGTATTCGGTTATGATTTCACTTGTAGATAATCCCGAAACAATATCATCAAGAATTTGTGATAACTCAGGGGAGTGTTCTTCAAGTTCAGAGGGGGCTTCTCCGTACTCTCTAAAACTTCCCTCAACACTTGTTTCGGCTTTATCTGTGTTTCCCCATTTTCCTGTTTTAGTTATGTAAGCGATATTGTCGGCAACTGAACCATAGGCTTTGTCGATATGTGCAGTTGTGAATCGTTTTTTTATTGTAGAAAAACGGATTCTGCTGTTTGCATAAATAAACAAGTGAATGTGCGGTGTGCCATTTTCACCGATTTCTCGGCTAAGGCAAGCATATCTGAACTTGAAAGTATTTAGTATCTTTTCAATCTCACTTTCACTAAAATTATGCTCGTCAGGATTATTAATCGTCAAAAGCCATTTCCGACATTGTATATCCCTACTAATTTTTCTCACCTCGCTTGTGACATTTGTGCCTAAAGGGTAATACTTCCCCTTTAGGCACAGCCGTCATTGAAAACGCTCTAAGGAGCGTTTTCAACAACAGCTTTCCTGTCAGTAGTTAATTTTTGCTTTCAACAGCTTTGATACCCTTTGCAGTAGCTCGTACAATGTAGCCGTTTGGTGTCCAAACAGGACACATTTCTAAGCCAATAAGCTCAACTTCCAAAGGATTATCTTCGCTTACATCCAACTGTTTGGCGGAAGCATCAACTTTCACCGCAAGTTTTTCATAACCAAGTGCAGGACAAAGAATTTCATATTTAAATGCAACTACTTCATCTGAAACTCTTTTTCCATTCTCGTATACATACACAGGCTTTGAAGATAGAGCCATCAAATCCCTGCCGAGACACTTAGTGTCAAATTTCATTCTGCTAATAATATCAGCCATAATTTCTCCTTTCTGATAACTTGTGGATTTCTATGCATGCATATATGAAGCAAGTACAGTAAAACTGTATTTATATCTTGCTTCTGTTACCTATTGTATGATATAATATTAGGGAAATCATTAAGTGATATTTGATTATTTTTTAAATATTTTACCTAATGGAGATGTAACTATGAAACTTTATGAGAAACCACAGTCCTTGACAGAAAATGTTTTGCCCTTATTAACCAATTATCTAATGGATAATTGCAGTAAAAGGATAAAATCAAGATACGATAGTCTTGTTGACGATATAACAAGATATAACGAATCCGTATTAGAATATAATCAAAAAATAAAGGAGAAAAACCGTAAGCTTGTAAAAAGCAAAAAGATTATTAAAAAAGCAGTTATAAAAACAAATAAAATAAATGATACCAATGTGCTTATTAACCAAAAAAACAATGAGGTTGAACAGGAGAATATTAAAACTGAAGAAGCTAATGTAGAAGTCGCAAACAAACAAATAAAAAACGAATACGAAGAATTCAAAGAAAAAGAATTAAAAATGAAATTAAGTTATGCTCGAATACTTCCCTCTAATACTCCTCTTATTTCTGATATTATGAATAATATTAGGAATAAAAATAATAAATATTTAATTAATGGTTCTGCTATAGGTGAAAAAGAGGACGATTATGGAATTTTTTCTGTTTTAAAATTTGAGAAAAAGAATGACATTATTTGGGGTAACGAGGCTGAGATAAGAAGCTATTTACCACAACTACATAAATTTATGTTATTGGATTTGATTAACAACGAAGAAAGAATAAAAGAAGATTTTTTAAAAACGTACTCAAAATCTGATGACGTATATAATAATACCAACTACATATATAAAATAAATAATTTTGTTTTTGAGGATATTCTTTGCGAATTTATACCCTACGCAATATCATCGATTTATAGACAAATCATCCCAAAAGAAATGGATAGTACTTCTATTCAAAAATATTATGGTGTTACTATACATTCTCAAGAATATTACGATAGACAGAGAACACAAGCTATTGAGTTTTTATACTGTCTCTTATACACATCTGACGCTGCCGACGAAGGCTTAGGTG
>CAMFQG010000025.1 GCA_945980035.1 uncultured Clostridia bacterium | reverse complement strand
CGTCAGATGTGTATAAGAGACAGTTTTTATCAGTCCCTTTTTTACAATGGATATTAATATAGCAAAGCTGAACAGCAGTATTTACACCGATATTTTACCGCTTCTGATACTGCTTTTGCCCTCATTTTCATATGTTGCTTTATATGAAAATATAATCGACAGTAAAAAATATCCTCTTTATATTTATTCGGCTGTAGAATTTGTTGTATTAGGATTGTCAGTATTTTTTTCATCATTTTTAAATGCCTATTATCCAATGGATATAATAACAAAAAGTGTAAAATACGGCATTTTTAAGGGAGGAGATTGCCTGTATTTAACAATTATAACAATATCTGTTTTGTTTATTGTAGCAATAGGGGGTCAGACTGTTACAGTTAAGAGTAGAAAAATTAAATGGCAAAACATAGTTTTTATCGGAATAACAGGTGCTATATCTGCTTTAGTGTTATTATAATTCTAATAATGAATAATGCAGTGAAAAGCTGTATAAAAATTCATAATATTACTTTTCAAATTAAAGATTATGTAGTATAATGTACACTGTATAGTTACAATTTGGATAACTATGCCTATTTGACGTGAATTTCCTTTACTATTGAAAGGTGGATAGACTTATGGCGGCTGAATTTACAGTATCATTGAAGAAAATTATTGATGAATTGTCACTTAAATCTCTATATATGCCATCAGACCCTGAGGAGGTGCTGATAAGCAGTATTGATATTAACCGACCGGGACTGCAGCTGACAGGCTTTTTTGACTTTTTTGACAAAACACGTATTCTGGTATTCGGCAATACTGAGTTTTCGTATCTTGCACGATTTGGTTCAGAGCATCAACAGCACGTTGTTGATTCAATATTTAAGTTCGGACCTCCTGCCGTTATTTTGTGCAGGGATTACGAACCCACTGATGTTATGCTTCATTCAGCCTCAGAGTACCATATTCCTATTCTGCAAACCTCTGAAAGCACCTCTGCATTAACTGCCGATTTGGTAACATTGCTCAACGTCGAGCTTGCTCCCAGAATCACCCGACACGGCGTATTGGTTGAGGTTTACGGTGAGGGCTGTCTGCTTATCGGTGACAGCGGTGTAGGTAAGAGTGAAACTGCCATTGAGTTAACAAAAAGAGGTCATCGACTGATTGCTGATGATGCAGTAGAAATAAGAAAAACTAATAATAAAACCCTAATAGGTCAATCTCCCCAAAACATCAGACATTTTGTGGAGCTGAGAGGTGTTGGAATTATTAACGCACGTAACCTTTTCGGTATGGCGTCTATCAAGCTTCAGGAAAAGATTGATATGGTTATTAATCTTGAGCTTTGGGATAACCAAAAGGTTTATGACAGAATGGGACTTGAAAATGAATATATGGAAATTTTGGGAATTGACGTTCCTTTGATGACTATTCCTGTTAAGCCCGGCAGAAACTTAGCGATTATTATTGAAGTAGCGGCTATGAATAACCGTCAAAAGAAAATGGGTTATAATGCCGCACAGGACCTTTTACAAAGTCTTGGAATGGAAATTGACGAAGAAATGGTAGAAAAGAGAGTTGTAAATAACTGGGATTGATTTTCTACATAAATAGCTTAAATAATTACGGTAGGTATAACTATGAATAATATTGAAACTGTGTATAGCTTAGCAAGGATTCTTGGCTGTAAAGCAAAGTACAACGAATCAATGGCTAACCATACTACATTCAAAATAGGCGGTAACGCACCTTTATATATTGAAGTATATAAGCCCTCACAGCTGTCTGAAATTGTAAGACTCTGTGCCGAGAAAAATGTTAAGTATTTCCTCTTAGGTAACGGTAGTAATCTTTTAATATCCGACAAGGGCATAGATTATGTTGTTATCAGATTAAAGGGAGATTTTAAAAGCATTAATATACTTGACAGCACAACTATATACTGCGGTGCCGGTGCATCTTTGGCTTCCCTTTGCAGAGAGGCTGAAAATAACGGTATGTCAGGTCTTGAATTTGCCTGGGGTATTCCCGGAACAGTAGGCGGAGCAGCATTTATGAATGCAGGAGCATACGGCGGTGAAATGAAAGACGTGGTATATTCCGTTCATCATATTGACAAAGAGGGAAAGCTTGGCACTATTAAATCATCCGACTTGGACTTTTCCTACAGACACAGTGTGTATAAGGAAAACGGTTACATAATAATCGGTATTACCCTAAAGCTAAAGGTTGATAACAAGATTTCTATCCGTAATAAAATGGACGATTTTATGGATAGAAGAAAGAGTAAACAGCCTTTGGAATATCCTTCCGCCGGTTCTGTGTTTAAACGTCCGGAGGGAAATTTTGCAGGCACCTTGATTGAACAATGCGGTCTTAAAGGAAAAACTATCGGCGGAGCACAGGTTTCCGAAAAACACGCAGGATTTATTATTAATGTCGGCGGTGCAACCTGTAGTGACGTTGAACAGCTGATTGAGCATATTCAATCAACTGTAAAAGAAAAAACAGGATATGTTTTGGAAAGAGAAATTATATTTCTAAAGTAGAAAAATAGAGGTATTTTTATGGAGTTTATAATCATTACCGGTTTTTCAGGTGCAGGAAAAACTGCGGCAATGCACGCACTTGAGGACATCGGTTTTTACTGTGTGGATAATTTACCCTGCAGTCTGTTGCGTACTTTTTATAATCTTTCGGAAAATTCTAACGATAAGGTTATGAAGAAGGTTGCAGTTGTAATTGACGCCCGTGGCGGTGATACACTTTCTTCCCTTGAAAGTGAGATAAAACACTTTAAGCTTGAGGGGAAGAAATTTAAGCTTTTGTTTTTAAATTCTGATTTTTCCACTTTAGTTATGCGATTTAAAGAAACAAGGCGTCGCCACCCACTGGTGGATTTTGTTGATGACAGTACAATTAAAAGTGCTTTAGAGCTTGAAAATCAGTATCTTGCGCCTTTAAAAAAGCACGCTGACTATATCATCGACACTACTAATATTGACCAAAAGGTATTAAAAGCAAGAATTACAACCCTGTTTTCAAATAACGAAAACGAAAGCATTGTAATAAATTTTATGTCCTTTGGCTTCAAGCACGGAACACCCATTGACTGCGATACTATCTTTGACGTAAGGTGCTTGCCAAATCCTTTTTACGAGCCTGAGTTAAGACCGAAAACAGGACTTGATAAGGATGTTTATGATTACGTTTTCAGTACGGAGGAATCTGTTACCTTTGTTAATAAGCTTATAGATTATTTGGATTTTGCAATGCCTCTTTACAAAAAAGAGGGCAAGGCTGAGCTTGTAGTAGGAATAGGCTGTACAGGCGGTCATCACAGAAGTGTGGCTATTTCCTCTTTATTGCAAAAGCATTTTACCGATAAGGGATATAAAACAGTAATCAGTCACAGAGATATTCATAATAACTAAGGAGAAGGTATGTCTTTTTCGTCTGATGTTAAGCAGGAATTATGCAGAGTAGAGCTTTCTGATGAAAAACAAAAATATGCTCAATGCTACGGTCTGCTGTTGTTTGCAAGTAGATTTTCCCACAGGGAAATTGTATTTAAAACAGAGAATATTTATACAGCAAATCTGTTTGAATCGTTAATAACAGAATTATTTACACCTATAATAGAAAAGCAATCTGCATTAAAAATCAAAAACACCAATTCAAGTCTGTATAAATTCAGTGTAATTTTGCCTGACAGCTGTAAATATATTTACGAAAACTTTGGGCATAACGTAAAAGATTTAAAACTGAGAATTAATAGGGCAAATATGGACACCACAGAGCTTTATGCAGATTTTCTGCGGGGAGTATTCCTGAGCTGTGGTTCGGTAACAGATCCGCAAAAGGGCTATCATCTTGAATTTAGTGTTCAGCATAAAACCCTTGCTGAAAACCTTATTTTGCTCATTAATGAAATTGAAGTTCTTGATGTAAAGCCTAAGCTTACACAACGTAAAGGCGGTTATGTAGTTTACATAAAGGGAAACGATGCTATTTGCGATTTTCTCGGATATATTTGTGCAGGAAATTCGGTTATGGTTATGATTGAGGCCTCTGCCTTTAAGGAAATTCGCAATAAGATTAACCGACAACGTAATTCGGAAATTGCTAATATTCATAAGCTTGCCTCAGCTTCAGCAAGGCAAATTAATGCAATTAAAAAGATTATCAACAGCGGAAAATTTGATGAGCTTCCGGATGAACTGAAGGCTCTTGCAAATTTAAGGCTTGAAAACCCAGAAATGTCACTAAAGGAGCTTGGGGATAAACTGACTCCGAATATTTCAAGAAGCGGTGTGAATCACCGTTTACAGCGATTGCTTGATATAGCAGAAAGGATATAAAACTATGGCAGGAAAAATGACCTTTGAAAAGGCTAACGAAAAGCTTGAAAAGCTTGTAGAGCAAATGGAAAGCGGAGAGCTTAGCTTGCAGGAAAGTATGGCAACATATGAAGAAGCCTTTAACTTGCTTAACTATTGCTACGAACAGCTTGAATCCTGCAAGGGACAGATGATTGATATTAACACAAGAATTGAAGCTATAAAAAGCAAAGAGGATATTTTCAATGACTAATATAGAATTAATTGAAAAAGCATTGTATGGATATATATTCAGCAATGATACACTTGAGAAAAATTTAATTAACTCAATGGAATACAGCCTAAAAGCAGGCGGTAAACGCATCAGACCACAGCTTGTTTTGGAGTTTGCACGTTTGTGCGGTTGTGAGGACAAGGTTGCTTTGCCTTTTGCCTGTGCAATAGAGATGATTCACACTTATTCATTAATCCATGATGATTTACCTTGTATGGATGATGACGATATGCGCAGAGGAAAACCCTCAAACCATATTGTTTTCGGAGAGGATGTTGCTCTTTTAGCAGGAGATGCTTTACAGAGCTTAGCTTTTGATGTAATGACAAGAGAAGACACAGTAAATATTGCAGGAGCCCAAGTAGCTTCTAAGTGTGTAAATATTTTAGCTGCTTACTGCGGTGCTTTAGGTATGGTAGGCGGACAGGTTATTGACCTTGAACACGAGAACACACAAACGCCTATAGAAGTGATTACCGAAATGCACAGAAAAAAGACAGGCGCACTAATCAAGGCTGCCTGTGAAATAGGATGTGTCTGCGGTAGAGCAGATAATGAAAAAATATTTGCTGCAAGAAAATACGGAGAAGCAATCGGTTTGGCTTTTCAGGTAGTTGACGATATTCTTGATGTTACTGCTACTAAGGAACAGCTTGGAAAGCCTATCGGCAGTGACCTTGAAAATAACAAATCAACATATGTTTCATTACTTGGAATTGAAAGATGCAGAGAAATTGTTGCAGAGCAAACACAGATTGCAGTTGATTCGTTAAGCGTGTTTGCCAATGATGCTACTGCTCTAAAGGATATAGCTTTAAAGCTTAAAAACAGAGAAAAATAAAAAGTGGGGAAAAGGGTTATGGATAATAAATACAAAATCCTTTCTACAATTAAATCACCTAAGGACTTAAAGAATTTAAGCGAACAGGATATTACTTCTCTTTGTGCAGAAATTCGTGAAAAGCTTATCGAAATTGTTTCGGTAAACGGAGGCCACCTTGCTCCTAACTTAGGAGTAGTAGAGCTTACCGTAATGCTTCATAAATGCTTCGACGCACCAAAGGACAGTATCGTATGGGACGTAGGACATCAAAGCTACGTACATAAGATGCTTACAGGACGTTACGATCAAATTGATACTATTCGTACTAAAGACGGTCTTGCAGGATTTCCCAAAAGAAGTGAAAGTATCTATGATGACTTTAACGCAGGTCATTCAAGTACGTCAATTTCAGCCGCCTACGGAATTGCCAGGGCAAAGCTTCTAAAGAATGATACCTCCCATACAGTTGCGGTAATCGGCGACGGCTCTTTTACCGGCGGACTTGCTTACGAGGGACTTAATAATGCGGGACGTTTTAAAAAGAATTTTATTGTTGTTTTAAATGATAATAAAATGTCTATTTCTTATAACGTGGGTGCAATGGCTGCAAACCTTTCTCATTTGCGAGTAAAGCCCTCATATATCCGAATAAAGCGAAGAACAGAAATAGTTTTATCTCATATACCTCTGATAGGTGGGGTGTTCAAAAAAGTCCTCAGACGCAGTAAATCAAAGATTAAGAATTTAATTTATAAAAATACTCTTTTTGACTCTTTAGGCTACACTTATTTAGGACCTGTTAACGGTCACGATATTGTAGAACTGGAAAGTGCCATGACTGCCGCTAAAAAATATAACGGTCCTGTTCTGTTGCACGTTGTTACTAAAAAGGGCAAGGGATATGAACACGCCGAAAATCATCCAAAGGAATTTCACGGTATCGGCAAGTTCGATATTGACAGCGGAGAGCCCCTGTCAAGCAGTAAAGGCTTTTCTTATGAATTTGGTAAGTGCCTGTGTAACCTTGCGTCAAAGGACAAGAATATATGTGCTATTACAGCGGCAATGACACTTGGAACAGGCTTGTCTGAATTTTCAAAGAAATACAAGAACAGATTTTTTGACGTAGGTATTGCCGAAGAACACGCGGTTACTTTTGCCTGCGGTCTTGCAACAAAGGGACTAATACCGTTTTTTGCTGTATATTCTACTTTTTTACAACGTGCCTATGACCAATTAATTCACGATGCAGCGGCACAGAATTTACACGTTGTAATTTGTGTTGACCGTGCAGGCATTGTAGGAGATGACGGCGAAACTCATCAGGGAATATTTGATGTCAGTATGCTTAATACTATACCCAACACTACAATTTTTTCACCCTGCTATTTTGACGGATTGAAGTCCTCTCTTAATGCCGCAACCTATATGTGTGATGGGCTTGTAGCGGTAAGGTATCCACGTGGAGGGGAGCTTTACAGACCTAAGGATATAACAAAATTAAGTATGGACTATGACGTTTACGGTGAGGATTGTGATATTGCGTTAGTTACCTACGGACGTTTGTTTTCATACGCTTGCAAGGCTAAGGAACGTCTTGCTAAAGAAGGCATAAATATAAAAATAGTTAAGCTTTGTAAGATTAAACCCATTAATAAAAAAGCTGTAGAAGAAGCGGCTAAAAGTAAAAATATATTTTTCTTTGAGGAATCCTTAGTTGCAGGCGGTATAGGAGAATCCTTCGGCTATGAGCTTAAAAAAATATCAAAGGATTACTTTTACAAAATACACGGCATTAAGGACACCTTTGTTCCTCATCAAACTGTTGGGCAGGCATTTGCCGGTTTGTTACTTGACGATGACGGAATGATTAAAATTATTAAGGATTACATATGAAAAAAAGGTTAGATATATTAGTATTTGAAAGAGGATTTGCAGAAAGCAGAGAAAAAGCAAAGGCCATTATTATGGCAGGCGAGATTTATGTTGATAATCAAAAAGCCGATAAATGCGGACAATCCTACAATGAAGATGTAAATATAGAATTTAGGGGCAGTGCCCCAAAGTACGTCAGCCGTGGGGGATTAAAGCTTGAAAAAGCTATTAACAATTTTGACCTGCAATTAGATGGCAAAATTACCATGGATATTGGAGCATCTACAGGTGGATTTACCGATTGTATGCTCCAAAATGGTGCTAAAAAGGTATATTCCATAGACGTAGGATACGGTCAGCTTGCTTGGAAATTGCGTAATGATGCACGTGTTGTTAACCTTGAACGAACAAATATGCGTAAGGTTACAAAGGAACAGGTGCCTGATGAAATTGACTTTTTCTCCATTGATGTAAGCTTCATTTCACTAAAGCTCTTGTTACCTGTTGCAAGAGAGCTTCTCTCAGAAAATGCACAGGCAGTATGCCTTATTAAGCCACAGTTTGAGGCAGGCAGAGAAAAAATAGGCAAAAAGGGAGTAGTGAGAGATCCACAGGTTCATATAGAGGTTGTGGAGTCAATCTACAGCTTTTGCCTTGAAAACGGTTACAGTGTATTAAATCTTGATTTTTCCCCAATAAAAGGACCTGAGGGAAATATTGAATACTTAATACATTTGCAAAAGTCAGACAACCCTGTGTCGTTAACACAAATTCTTCCTAAAGAGCTTGTAGAAAAATCACATTTAGTATTGGATAAATAGGAGTAATATGAAAATTGCTGTTTTAGTAAATACTGATAAGCCAAAGGCTATTCAATGTTCAAAAAACATAACTCGGATGTTTCTTGAAATTAATACTGAAATTTTAATGCTTTGTGAGAATAAAAATTTGTTTAAGGGATTGGATATTACATTTTATAATTCTCTTATAGAATTATTCGAGAATTGTGATATTGCCGTTACCGTAGGCGGTGACGGAACAATAATTCACAATGCAAAATATGCAACAATAGCAGATAAACCCCTGATTGGGGTAAATGTAGGCAGATTAGGCTTTGCAGCGGATGTTGAACCTGATAATATCGAAGAACTAAAAAGACTCGTTACAGGTGATTACATTATTCAAAACCGTATGCTTTTGGATGTCACCGTTAAGCATCTCAGCGGTAAAGAGGACAGGTATATAGCTGTCAATGACGCTGTTGTTGCTCGCGGACAGCTTTCAAGAATTATTGATATTACAGTATCTCACAATAATTCTAAAATTTCCACCTACCACGCAGACGGAGTGTTGTTTTCAACCCCTACAGGCTCAACTGCTTATTCATTGTCCGCAGGCGGACCGGTTATTTATCCTGAGATGGAGTGTATTTTGCTTACTCCTGTATGTCCTCATTCTTTAATGTCCCGCTCTGTTTTGTTTGACAGTGAAGCAGTGCTTTCAATAAAAGTAAATTACCCTGAGAATGCTTCTGTAATTCTCTCAATAGACGGAGAAATAAACGTAGATATTTTAGATACTGACGTTATTACTGTTAAAAAATACCCAAAATCGCTAAAGCTGTTATCCGTTCATAACTGTAATTTTTATCAGCTGCTTAATGAAAAATTAAAGGAAAGAGAAAGCTAATGAAATCAAGACGACAGGCTCGAATTATTGAACTAATAAATGAATACCCAATAGAAACCCAAGAGGAGCTTCTTCAAAAGCTGAGAAGTAACGGATTTAATGTTACCCAGGCTACAGTGTCACGTGATATAAAGGAGCTAAGACTTTTAAAGTCCTTGTCTTCTGACGGAAAGTATCACTATACTTCTATTACAAAAAGCATTACTGATGTAAAAAACAGTATTCAAAGCTTTTTTAAAACCTCTGTTACCTCCATAAAATCAGCACAGAATATTATAGTAATCAAAACTCTGTCGGGTATGGCTCAGGCTGTATGTGCTTCTCTTGATACTGTTGAGTACGATCAGGTAGTAGGAACAATAGCAGGTGATGACACGATTTTTGTGGTATGCGAAAACCAACAGAAAACCGATAGCTTAGTTTCAGATTTTAAAAAGTATTTATAAGGAAATGTTATGCTAAATTCACTATATATTGAAAATATTGCAGTAATTGAAAAATCAAATATTGACTTATTTCAAGGCTTAAACATTATCACAGGTGAAACAGGTGCAGGTAAAAGTATCGTTATTGACGCAATTAATGCAATAATGGGCCAAAGAACAAGCAAGGATATTATTCGTAACGGTGCAGACTCTGCAACAGTTTTCGCAACCTTTTCAGACGTTAACACAGCTGTAATTAACAAGCTTGAAGAAAACGGATATTCCCTTGATGAAGGCGAGCTTGTTATAAGTCGTACCCTCACACTGTCGGGGAAAAATAGCTGTAGAATAAACGGCAAGCCCTGTAATGTTTCTTTTTTACGTGAATTAGGTCTTAACTTAATCAATATCCACGGCCAGCACGAAAGCTACGAGCTGTTTTCTGAGAACACTCATATTAATTATATAGACAACCTTGCCGGGGACAGCGATTTAATAAGTGATTATAAATCAGCTTACAAGGAGTATAAAAAGCTAAAAAAGGAACTGCACGCATTTGAAACAGATGACAGTCAACGGGAGCAACGAATTGATATACTGACCTACCAGGTTAACGAGATTGAACAGGCGTGTATTGAAGTGGGAGAAAAGGAAGCCTTACAGGAGGAACGCAGAATCCTTATGAACTGTGAAAAAATAACCTCCTCATTGTATAAATCAAAGTCCTATATAGAGGGAGCTAATTCAAGCGGTGCATTAGATTCTGTAGATGATGCCTTAACAGCATTACAAAAGGCTTCAAATATAAATCCCCAATATGAAGCTTTATCAAATAGATTATCCGAGCTTTTCTATGAGTTGCAGGATATTAATAATGAAATTTCAGAGGCTATTGACGAAAGCGAAGCAAACCCATATCGACTTGAGGAAATTGAGGAAAGACTTGACCTGCTTAATAAGCTCTCCCGTAAATACGGCGCTACTGAGGAAGAAATTTTAGAATTTTACAGCAATTCAAAGGCTGAGCTTGATAAGCTTTTGAAATACGATGACAACCGTAACGAGCTGATTAATGAATGTAGAAAAGCAAAGCAAAAGGCTCAGTCGTTAGCTGATGAGCTGTCACTGGTACGCAGTAAAACAGCAAGAAGCTTTGAAAAAGCCGTTAAGTCCGAGATGGTATTTCTTGATATGCCCAATGTGAACTTAGTTGTTTCACAAGGAACTGTCGAATTATCCGACAACGGACAGGATAAAATAGAATTGTTAATTTCAGCTAACGTGGGCGAAGAGCCGAAACCTGTTGCAAAGATTGCCTCGGGAGGCGAGCTTTCACGTATGATGCTTGCAATAAAAACTGTGCTTGCTTCAAGTGACATTATAGATACACTGATTTTTGACGAAGTTGATTCAGGCGTTTCAGGCTCTGCCGCACAAAAGGTAGGCTTAAAACTAAAAGAAGTTTCAAAATCAAGACAGGTGCTGTGCGTCACCCACCAAGCACAAATTGCAGCCTTGGCGGACAGCCACTATTTAATAGCAAAAAATGTTAAAGAAGGACGTACTTATACAAGTGTAACATTGCTGAATTACGACCAGAGAGTAAGAGAATTGGCACGTATTATTGACGGAGTTAATGTTACCGAAACCGCACTTGCTCACGCAGAAAAATTAATGGATTATAAGGTAGATTAAAATGAAACAATGGTCTGTTGCAAAACTGAATAAAGAAAGAGCAGGCTTTATTGCGGATAATTACGATTTGCCTCCCATTATTGCAACTCTGCTTGACATAAGAGGTATTGTAACCGAGAAAGAAATTTACGATTTTCTCTATAACGAAAGCGATATTGACAGCCCCTTTGAGATAAAGGGAATGGCTCAGGCGGTTGAACGCATCAGATACGCAGCGGAAAACGGCGAAAAGATTTGTGTTTACGGTGATTATGATGCTGACGGTGTTACTTCTACTGCGCTTTTATTTTCATACTTAGACGCTATCGGAGCAAATGTTATTTATTATATTCCAAGCAGAGAAAACGAGGGCTACGGACTGAATATCTCTGCAATAGATTATCTTGTAAACGAGAAAGTAAACCTTATTGTTACTGTAGATAACGGTATTTCTGCCGTTGAGGAAATAGCTTATGCTAAGTCCAAGGGGATAGAAACAGTTGTTACCGACCACCATATGCCTTCAAGCATTATTCCCGATGCTGTTGCAGTAGTAGATTTGCATCAGCAAGGGTGTGAAAGTAAATTTAAAATGTTGTCGGGAGTAGGTGTAGCCTTTAAATTAGTTATGGCCTTAGAGGGTGAATACTGCGACTTGGATATGCTTTTAGACAACTATTCCGATTTAGTTTCAATCGGCACTATAGGCGATATAGTACCCTTGGTTTCTGAAAACCGAGTATTTGTAAAGCGCGGAATCAGCAATATTTCTGACAGTGACCGTGTGGGAATTAGCGCTATTATAAAAGAATCAGGTCTTGAAAATAAAGAGATTACATCAGGCAATATTTCTTTTGCTCTTGTGCCCAGAATTAATGCCGTAGGCAGATTGGGAATGTCCCAAAATTCAGTTTCCCTGTTGTTAACTGAGGACGACGAATACGCTTATGAAATGGCGTCAAAGCTTGGGGCGGATAATTTAGAAAGGCAGAAAATCGAAAGAGAAATTCTTGAGAACATCAACAGTCTTATTGCACGAAATCCATCTATAGCGCAAAAGAGAATTATTGTGGTTGCCGGTGATGATTGGCATCATGGAGTTATCGGAATAGTCAGCTCAAGAATTAAAGATATATACGGAAAACCCTGTATTGTTATTTCAAATACAGGCGGTGTATGCAGGGGCTCAGGCAGAAGTATTGAGGGCTTTGATTTATGGGAAGCTGTAAGCTCCTGTTCTGATATTCTTAATCAATACGGCGGTCACCCTATGGCTGTGGGACTTAGCTTAGATTATGATTTAATTGATGATTTTACATATGCTATAAATGAGTTTGCAAAAAATAAGGGCGAAATGCCTTTCCAAAAGCTTAATATTGATTGCAAGTTAAATCCTGCTTATCTTGATGTAGATATTGCAAAAGAGCTAAAATTAATGTTACCCTTTGGTGCAGGAAATCCAACCCCTGTTTTTGAATTGTGCAAGCTTAAAATTACAAACATAATACCTATTTCAAACGACAAGCATTTAAAGATACTATTTTCCAACGGAAATGCACGAATATCTGCATTAAAATTCTTTTGTTCAAGTGCTGATTTTATGTACAAAGTAGGAGATGTTGTTGATATTGCTGTCAATTTAGAGGTAAATGTATATAATAATCAAGAGAACCTGTCAATAATAATCAAGGACATTAAGTTTGCTGATATTGATAATACTATCTATCTAAAAAGCCTTGCACTTTATGAAAAATTCTGTAACGGTGAACATTTAAACAAATCCGAAGTTTCAACGCTTATTCCGTCAAGGGAGGATTTTGCACTTGTTTACAGATACTTAAAGCAGTCCCAAAGCACAAGCTGTTCCATAGATGTTATGGCTTATCGCTTGGGAAATAAGCTTTCCTATGGTAAAATCAGAGTCATATTAGAAGCTATGAATGAGCTTGGGTTGATTGCAATATATGAGGATATGAGGAAATTGGATATAAAAATGTGTTTGGTAAATGAGAAGGTAAATATTGAAAATTCGTTGCTTATAAAGAAATTAAAGGAGGTGTACCGAGTTGAGCAAATATAATAATGTTGCACATTATCAGGATTTTAACGAGCTGTTAAGAATTATAGATCAATCAGGCAATAACTACGATATAAAGAAAATCCAGCGAGCTTACGAGCTTGCCGAGCAATCTCACGGCGACCAGAAAAGACTGTCCGGTGTACCCTATATTTTACATCCAACTTCAGTTGCCTGTATTGTTGCTCAGTTTGGTATGGATACCGAGTCGGTTATTGCCGCACTATTACACGATGTTGTAGAAGATACCCACATATCATTAGAACAGGTTAGAAAAAACTATGGAAAAGATGTAGCTAATATCGTAGATGGAGTTACAAAAATTTCAAAAATTAAGCTATATTCAAGGGAAGAGCAACAGGCAGAAAACGTACGTAAAATGCTGATTGCAATGTCAAACGATATTCGCGTAATCATCGTAAAGCTTGCCGACAGACTTCATAATATGCGTACCATTGAGTGTATGCCTGAGCAAAAACGCAGAGATAAATCCCGTGAAAATATGGAAGTATATGCTCCAATAGCCCACCGACTGGGTATGAAAGCCGTCAAGGAGGAGTTGGAGGATTTATCCTTGCGCTATCTTGACCCTGTAGGCTACAGCGAAATTGAAGAAGCAATTTTACTTCAGGAAAATGAAAGAGAAAAATTTATCGAAAGAAAGAAAAAAGAAATTTTGAAGGCTGCAAAAGGACTGGCAGGAAAAACCTCAATATTCGGCAGAGTTAAAAGCATTAACAGTATTTACAGAAAGACCTATGTTCAAGGCAGAACAATAGACCAAATATACGACATTTTTGCTTTGAGAATAATCGTCAACACTGTTCAGGAATGTTACAACTATCTTGGAGTTGTCCACGATTTATACAAGCCTATTCCAAAACGCTTTAAGGATTATATTTCTACACCAAAGCCAAATATGTATCAATCACTTCATACCACAGTAATTGACAACGAGGGTATTCCTTTTGAAATACAAATTCGTACTTGGGAAATGCACAATATTGCAGAAAACGGTATCGCAGCCCATTGGAAGTATAAGCTTGGTTTTACAAGAATAGTTAACAACAAAAAAGCTAAACAGCTTGACGAAAACATTAGTAAAATCAAAGATGTTCTACAGGCTCAGATTGATGCCGATGATTCTACGGATATTATCCGCAATATCCGTAACGACTTTGACCAAAACGAAGTATATGTATTTTCGCCAAAGGGCGACGTTTTCAGCCTTCCAAGCGGTTCTACAGTAATCGACTTAGCTTACCTAATCCATACAGAAGTAGGACATCATATGGTAGGTGCCAAGGTTGATAAGAAAATTGTACCCCTTACCTACAAGCTGAAAACAGGGGAAATTTGTGAGATATTAACCCAAAAAGACTCTCACCCTCGCAGAGATTGGCTGGAAATTTGCAAGACTTCTTCAGCTCGTTCAAAAATCAGACAATGGTTTAAGCACGAAAAACGTGACGAAAATATAGTCGAAGGTAAAATGATGTTGGAGCGTGAATTAAAACGCAGTAACATTTCCTTGGCAGATGAACAGTTAGAAGAATTATTGCAATTTTTGCTGAAAAAGAATAAGTTTAACACAGTTGACGATTTATATGCTTCTATCGGTTACGGCGGTATTCAGCTTTGGAAAATAATGCCACGTATTAAGGATGAATACAAAGCTAAGTTTGATACGGAAAATGTCCAGGTTATTCCGCGTCAGGTAGCACCTGCAAAGCGGAAGAACGTTACTTCCGGTGTAGTTGTAGAGGATATGGAGGACTGCCTTGTTAAGTTTTCTCATTGTTGTAATCCTTTGCCCGGTGACGATATTATCGGCTATATTACAAGAGGTTACGGAGTTTCTATTCATAAAAGAAGCTGTTGTAATGTGCCTAAAGACATTTCAAAAGCAGAGGAACCTGAACGCTATGTTAACGTGTATTGGGAAAATGAAATCAGGGACACTTTCCAGGCTACGCTGGAGCTTGTGTGCAATGACCGTACAGGACTGCTTGCTGATGTAACAATAGCTCTGTCCTCAATGCGCATATTTATTCATTCCCTAAATTCCAGAGAAATTCAGAATGCACAGGCAGTCGTTACTGCAACTATTGATGTTTCGGGCAAGGAACATCTGGAGTCAATAATAAACAGATTACGCAGTATAAGAGGAGTAATTTCCATAGATAGGTATTGATTATGAGAGTAGTATTGCAAAGAGTGAAAGAATGTAAAGTCAGTGTTGACAATAAAATTGTGGGAGAAATATTAAAGGGCTTTTTGTTGCTTTTAGGTGTAAAAGACGGCGACTCAGAGCAGGACGCCGTAAAGCTTGCAAAGAAAATTTCAGGCTTACGTATATTCACCGACAATGCCGATAAAATGAATTTGTCACTTGCCGATATAGGCGGTTCGGTTTTGGTGGTATCTAATTTTACCCTTTATGCCGATTGTTCCCACGGTAGAAGACCAAGCTTTGTAAAAGCAGCAAGACCTGAAATATCTGAGCCTTTGTATGAATTTTTCTGTGAACAGCTTAAACAAAATGGTGTGAATAATGTACAGAAGGGAATATTCGGTGCTGATATGAAAGTATCTCTTGTAAACGACGGACCGGTTACTATGGTTATTGACTCGGAGGATTTGAAATGATAGATATTACTACCTATAATGTCACAATGATACTGACTAACTGCTATCTTTTAACCGACAGAGAAACGGGGGAGATGGCTGTTGTAGATCCCGGTGACAAAAGCGAAAAGCTAATTAAAAAAATTAAGGATAACGGCAATAAGCTTACTTATGTTATTTTAACTCACGGACACTTTGACCATATAGGTTACGCAAAACAACTTACGGATATGTTTGGTGCAAAGATAGTGTGCGGTAAGAAAACCGATAAGTTTTTGTCGGATAACTCCCTAAATCTGTCTATTTATCACGATGAGGTAGAAAATATTGCTCCCTTTAACGGCGATATTCTTTTAGATGACAATGATAGCTTTAAATTAGGAAACACTGTTATTACCTATATATCTACTCCCGGACACACTGACGGGTGCGGTTGTTATATTTTTGACGATAATATAATCACAGGTGATACTGTGTTTTGCGAGTCCTGCGGAAGAACAGATTTTCCTACAAGCTCATCAACTGATTTAGTTGCATCCTTTAGAAAAATAAAAGAATTAGAGGGAGATTATAATATTTTACCCGGTCATGGACTGTGCAGTAAATTAAGTCACGAGAGACAATATAACCCACTAATGAGCAGAGTTTAATATGAAGTTATACGTAATTAACCACAGCTATCATTATGAGCTTGAAAATTTAACTCGTTTATTTTTCCCGAATGAAAAGATTACGGTAATCAAAGATAATTCTCAGATTTTATCGCCGTCAATTTATACGGAAATTTCCGATAAACTGTTTGTGAGTGTTAAAATAGGGGAGTATTCCTCAGAAAAGTCAGCTCCCATAACTGACGAAATTGAGGACGAAAGAATGATGTGCGAGCTTTTGTATAAAATTCTTTGTGATTTTTCAAAGGTAACTCCTCCTTGGGGTATGATTACTGGGGTAAGACCTGTAAAGCTTTACCGCAAGCTAAAGGAAGAAGGCTCACAGCAGTCGGCAGATGATTATTATACAAATAAACTTTTTGTAAGTCAGGAAAAGCTAAACCTTGCAAAGATTACCGAAAAAACAGAAAAGCGGATACTTGATTTATCTACCGATAAATCCTTTAGCCTGTATATCGCAATTCCTTTTTGCCCTACAAGGTGCTACTATTGTTCATTTGTGCAATCTTCTGTAGAAAAATCAAAGCATCTTATAGAGCCATATGTAGATTTACTTTGCAGAGAAATTGAATATACTGCTGAAATTGCTGATAAATTAAATTTAAGGCTTGAAACAGTTTATATGGGCGGAGGTACTCCTACAACCCTGACGGCAAAGCAAATGGATAGGGTGCTTTCCACCGTAAATAAATGTTTTGACCTTTCAAAATGCAGGGAGTTTACTGTTGAAGCAGGACGTCCCGACACTATCACTGAGGATAAGTTAATTTCTATAAAAGAAAATAAGGTTAACAGAATTTCAATCAATCCTCAGACTCTTAATGATGAAGTCCTCAACGCTATCGGCAGAAAACACACAGCCTCAGAAGCCATAGAAGCATATAAGCTTGCAAGAAATATCGGTTTTGACAGCATTAATATGGATTTGATTGCAGGTCTGCCCAAGGACACATACGAAAGCTTTGTAAAAACCTTAGACGGTATCTGTACTCTAAATCCTGAATGTATTACTATACATACACTGTCAATGAAGCGAAGCTCTACCTTAACTCAGGACGGCTCAATCATCAACAGAGAGGATGCAATTAATACAGCAAAGATGCTAAGATATGCAAACTCAAAGCTTTTTGAAAGTGAGTATATCCCGTATTATTTATACAGACAGAGCAGAATGGTAGGTAATCTTGAAAATACAGGCTGGTCAAAGGTTGACAAAGAAAGCCTTTACAATGTGTATATTATGGATGAAACGCATACCATTTTCGGTTGCGGAGCAGGAGCTGTCACAAAGCTTAAATCAAGTAAAGATGACTATCTTCAACGTATATTTAATTTTAAATATCCCTGTCTCTTATACACATCTCCGAGCCCACGAGACGTA
>CAMFQG010000024.1 GCA_945980035.1 uncultured Clostridia bacterium | reverse complement strand
TGCTACATAACGGTCGGGCGTAAAAGTGTTTCTATTTACTCAACCTATCTGCTCGAATGGGATGCAACGTCACGTTGATTTTCTAAACGCTATTGCTACATAACGGTCGGGCGTAAAAGTGTTTCTATTTACTCAACCTATCTGCTCGGATTGGATGCAACGTCACGTTGCCCGAACGGTCACCAGTTAATAAGCGGTGAAGAGGCCTTGCAATTTTCCTTATTATCATACTTGCAATTACGCAAACTGCAATGTTAGATATTGGCAATCCTACGTAAAGTATCAGCCTGCCAAAATCGGTAATTCCGCCAACAGCTGAAAGTTGATAGGTAAAATGCAATAAAGGCTCGTGCATAACATAGATAAAGAACAAATGCCCTGTTAAGAACATTATAGGTCTTTTGTTTGTAACAAAGCTGAACATATGGTCAAACAGTAACCATACAGACACAATTCCTGCAATTTCATTAAGCTTGTAAATAAATGTCATTACTAAGGAAATAGTGGCTGATTCATCAGAAGAATATGCAGCCAGCACCGTCAGACTTCCACTGAGGCAAACCCAGACAACAACACTGATAATCGCCATTAAAGTGTTTGATTGCCTTGTAACATTCCTTGACTTTTTGAATATTGCAAAGGCTGCACCGATTGTATAGTAGAACAAAGCTTGTGTGTTAATCACAAAGCTAAAGTCAAACAACCACAATGTTCCTATTGGAATTAAAATAAGTCCTCTTGTATATTTTACCAAAAGATAAATAATAGGGGAAATGATAAAGAATATAATCAGCTGTTGCAAAAACCAAAGCTGAAAAGCAGGAGGATTTATAAAGCACTTTAAAAAGTCAACAGTTTGTGTAACAGGATGTTCAGTTACAATGTCAAGCTTTTTTGTTAAGTCAAAGCTTGAAAGCAATAATATGAAAATTGCTGATAAAAAAGACCAAATAATGTAGGGAGTAAGTACACTGTAGCATCTTCTCAAAAGCTTTTTCTTGTAAACTGCAAGTGTGTTTTTATAGGTATGATAGAACAAAAAGCCCGAAATGATAAAGAACAGCGGTACTGCAAACCTTAACAGACCGTTACTGAGAAAATACTCAATCATTGCAGTAAGATTGGCTCCCTCACTTATCCTTGTAGCAGGGGTCAGAAAGCTGTCGGAAAAATTGTAGGAATGTACATACACCACAGCAATCATAGCAAAGAGAGAGATAAATTTAATTTTTCTGCTTAAATATTTACTCATTTTTAACACCGGCTTCGTTCATACTGTAGCACAAGGTCATCATTCTGTCACTTAAATGAACATTTTCAACAATAGCGTCGGGAAAGTCGCCTTGAATATAGTAATGTGTAAAGTTCCAAAAGCTCTTAATACCTAAATTGTACAGTCTTTTAACCTCATTTGGAGCAACATTTTTTGGAATACAAAGGAAAGCAACACTGACTTTGTTTTCTTTACAGAATGACTCAAGATTTTTATCGTCCTGAATCATAATATCACCAATGTAATTACCTGTAATTCTGTCGTTATTATCAAAAATACCAATCAAATTAAAGCCTAATTTTTCAAATTTCATATGGGAAGCCAAGGCAGAGCCTAAGTGACCTGCCCCGATTAATACCGCATTATATTTGTTGTTAAGCCCCAAGATATTTTCAATTTCTTCCTTTAGCTTTGGAACAGAATAACCGTAGCCCTGATGTCCGAAACCGCCGAAACAGTTAAGGTCCTGTCTGACCTGACTTGCTGTAACACGCATAATTTCAGCCAGTTTATTGGAGCTGATACGTTCGATATTCTGATTTTCAAGCTCGTTTAAGAATCTGTAATAACGAGGTAATCTTTTGATAACCGATTTGGAAATCTTTCCTTTTGCCATAAAAATAAACTCCTGAAATTAAATTTATAAAATAGTTTTAAGAGTTTCGTTAACAGCCTCTAAAAATTCAGTAGTGTTAACCTTTTTCTTATTCTCAAGTGTAGAGATCAGATATAAATCTCCTGTCATAATACCGCTTTCGATAGTATCAATAATGGCTTTTTCCAGCTTGTCAGCAAAAGCCATAAGCTCCTCAAGTCCGTCAAGCTCGCCACGTTTTCTCAAAGCACCTGTCCAAGCAAACAGAGTTGCAACACAGTTTGTAGAGGTTTCTTCACCCTTTAGGTACTTGTAATAGTGACGTTGAACGGTGCCGTGAGCAGCCTCGTACTCATACACGCCGTCAGGAGATACAAGAACAGAAGTCATCATAGCAAGTGAGCCGTAAGCAGTAGCTATCATATCGCTCATAACGTCGCCGTCATAGTTTTTACAAGCCCAGATATAACCGCCGTTTGAACGGATAACACGAGCAACAGCGTCATCAATAAGTGTGTAGAAGTACTCAATGCCTGCACTTTCAAATTTTTCTTTATATTCGTTTTCATAAATTTCAGCAAAAATATCCTTAAATCTGTGGTCGTATTTTTTGCTGATTGTGTCCTTTGAAGAGAACCAAACGTCCTGCTTAGTGTCAAGAGCAAAGTTAAAGCAAGCTCTTGCAAAGGAAGCGATACTCTTGTCAATATTATGTAATCCCTGAATAATACCGTCGCTGTCAAAATCGTGGATTAAAGCAGTTTCAGTTGTGCCGTCAGCCTTTGTAACTAACAATTCAGCCTTAGAGCCTGCCTCAACACGCATTTCGGTATTTTTATATACATCACCGTAAGCGTGTCTTGCAATAGTAATTGGCTTAGTCCAGGTAGGAATATATGGAGTTACACCCTTAACAAGGATAGGAGCACGGAACACTGTACCGTCTAAAATAGCACGGATAGTACCGTTAGGTGATTTCCACATTTCTGTCAGATTATACTCAGGCATTCTTGCAGCATTAGGAGTGATAGTAGCACACTTTACAGCAACGCCGTATTTTTTAGTAGCCTCAGCACTGTCAAAGGTTACCTGATCCTTAGTTTTTTCTCTGTTTTCAAGACCTAAATCGTAGTATTCGCTTTTAAGGTCAATATATGGAGTGATTAAAATATCTTTAATCTGCTGCCATATAACTCTTGTCATTTCATCTCCGTCCATCTCAACGAGAGGTGTCTTCATCTGAATTTTACTCATTAGCTGTTCTCCTTTGTGTAGTCAAGCAAACCGCCGGCAATAATAATTTCCCTTGTTCTGTCAGTAAGTTCACAAACAGCGGAAATTACTTCACCGTTAGTTTTGTTAACTACAGTAATATTTTTTCCATCCATAATTTCAGCTTTAACATTTGGCAATTCTAATTGGTCGCCCAGTTTAATTTTATCATAATCGTTTACATCACTGAATGTCAGCGGAAGAATACCGGCATTAATCAGGTTAGAACGGTGGATACGAGCAAAGCTCTTTACTAAAACAGCCTTAACGCCTAAGTATAAAGGAGCAAGAGCAGCGTGTTCACGTGATGAACCTTGACCGTAGTTTTCACCGCCTACAACAATGCTTGAGCCTAAAGCCTTAGCACGAGCCGGAAAATCCTTATCGCAAACAGTAAAGCAATGTTCGGAAATTTTCGGAATATTGGAACGTAGCGGAAGAATTTTAGCGCCTGCAGGCATAATGTGGTCGGTAGTAATGTTATCGCCAACCTTTAAGCTACAGCTTGCTGTAATCTCATCGCTGAGAGGAGCAGTCTTTGGATAAGGCTTAATGTTTGGACCTCTCAAAACTTCAATGCTGTCCATTTCATCTAATGAAGCAGGCTCGATTACCATATTGTCATTGATTAAGAACTTTTCAGGCATTTCAATTTCAACGTCAGCGCCTAATGTAGTAGGATCTGTAAATACACCTGTAAGAGCTGATGCCGCTGCTGTTTCCGGAGATACAAGATAAATCTGACCGTCAGCAGTACCGCTTCTGCCTTCAAAGTTTCTGTTAAATGTTCTAAGGGAAATACCCTTTGAGTTAGGGGATTGTCCCATACCGATACAAGGACCGCATGCACTTTCCAAAATTCTTGCACCTGCAGCAATCATATCACCTAAAGCACCGTTTAGAGCTAACATATTAAGAACCTGCTTACTTCCGGGAGCAATAGCAAGGCTTACGCCGTCAGCAACAGTTTTGCCCTTTAGTATAGCGGCAACCTTCATCATATCTCTGTATGAAGAGTTTGTGCAGGAACCGATACAAACCTGATTGATTTCCTGACCTGCAAGCTCCTCAATAGTTTTAATGTTATCAGGAGAGTGAGGGCAAGCAGCAAGAGGCTTTAACTCAGAAAGGTTAATGTTGATAATTTCGTCATATTCTGCGTCAGCATCGGAAGAAAGCTCAACATAATCCTCCTCACGATTCTGAGCCTTTAGAAACTCTCTTGTGATTTCGTCTGATGGGAAAATAGAAGTAGTAGCTCCCAATTCAGCGCCCATATTTGTAATTGTAGCACGTTCAGGCACAGAAAGAGTTTTAACACCTTCACCTGCGTATTCAACGATTTTACCCACACCGCCTTTAACGGTCATTATTTCAAGAACCTTCAGAATAATGTCCTTAGCAGATACCCAAGGATTCAGCTTGCCTGTAAGATTTACCTTAACCATTTTAGGCATTGTAATATAGTAAGCACCGCCGCCCATTGCAACAGCAACGTCAAGACCGCCTGCACCGATTGCAAGCATACCGATACCGCCGCCTGTAGGGGTGTGGCTGTCAGAGCCGATTAATGTTTTACCGGGTTTTCCGAATCTTTCAAGATGAACCTGGTGGCAAATTCCGTTGCCGGGTCTTGAAAAATAAATTCCGTGTTTTTTACAAACAGATTGAATAAATCTGTGGTCATCTGCATTTTCAAAGCCTGTCTGTAATGTGTTATGGTCAATGTAAGCTACACTTTTTTCAGTTTTAACTCTCGGTACACCGATAGCCTCAAATTCCAAATAAGCCATAGTGCCTGTAGCGTCCTGAGTTAAAGTTTGGTCAATTTTTAAACCGATATCTGTGCCGACAATCATCTCGCCGTCAACGATATGGTTCTTAATTATTTTCTGAGCAATAGTTAATCCCATAAAATTACCTCCATAATAAAACTATACGTTGTTAATTTTATCACAACTTTCCAATAAAGTAAAGTCTTTTTAACGATTTAAAGCAATAACACGGTAAACTGAAATAATGACAGTTGAATTTTATTTATCAAAGTGATATAATATTTAACGTATGTGAAATTTGAAGATTTACAAAGGGATGATTTTATGGGTACAAGAGAAAATCTGAGAAATATTGCTATTATCGCTCACGTTGACCACGGAAAAACAACATTGGTTGATCAGCTGCTTCACCAAAGCGGTATATTCCGTGACAATGAGGAAGTAGCTGAAAGAGTAATGGACTCAAATGATTTGGAGCGTGAGCGTGGAATTACAATTTTGTCAAAAAACACATCTGTTATTTATAATGGTGTAAAAATCAATATTGTTGATACACCGGGACATGCTGACTTTGGCGGAGAAGTTGAACGAATTTTAATGATGGTTGACGGTGTTGTGTTGCTTGTTGACGCATTTGAGGGCTGTATGCCACAGACAAGATTCGTTTTGAAAAAAGCTTTAGGACTTGGCAAAAAGCCTTTAGTTGTTTTAAATAAAATCGACAGGCCCGGTGCAAGACCTGAAGAGGTAGTAGATGAAGTCCTTGACTTGTTTATAGAGTTAGGTGCAGATGATGACCAGCTTGAATTTCCTGTAGTATATGCTTCAGCAAAAGAGGGTTATGCCACAACTGACCCATATGAAGAGGGCAAGGATATGACTCCCTTGTTTGACGCAATTATTAATGAAATCCCTGCTCCAAAGGGTGATACTGAGGGTGGACTACAGCTGTTGCTTTCCAATATTGACTACGATAAATTTGTTGGCAGAATCGGTGTAGGCAGGGTAGAGCGAGGCTCAATCAAAAGCGGACAGGCTGCTGTACTGTGCCACAGCGACGGAACTCACACAAATGTCAGAATTGCAAAGCTGTATCAATATGACGGATTGAAACGTGTTGAAAGCGACAGTGCATCCTTTGGCGATATTGTCTGCGTAAGCGGAATTAACGATATTAATATCGGCGAGACAATTTGCGATATGGATAACATAGATCCCCTGCCTTTTATAAAGATTGACGAGCCTACCGTATCAATGAACTTCATCGTAAACAATTCTCCATTTGCAGGTCAGGACGGCAAGTACGTGACTTCACGTAATTTGCGTGACAGATTGTTTAAAGAGATTGAAACCAATGTTGCATTGAGAGTTGAAGAAACCGATTCAGCGGATACCTTTAGAGTATCGGGCAGAGGCGAGTTGCACCTTTCTATATTAATAGAAACAATGCGACGCGAGAATTATGAATTTCAGGTATCACGTCCACAGGTAATTACCAAGAAAATCGACGGTGTTCTGTGCGAGCCTATCGAATATTTAATGATTGAAGTACCCGACAGCTATGTAGGCCCTGTAATGGAAAAATTAGGCTCACGTAAAGCCGAGCTAATCAATATGGGTACAAGAGAAAGCGGAATTACACATATTGAATTCAGAATCCCATCTCGTGGATTAATGGGCTATCGCCCTGAGTTTTTAACAGATACAAACGGCAACGGTATTATGAATCACGTGTTTGATTCATATGAACCCTTTAAGGGAGAAATCCAGACACGTCATCAAGGCTCACTTATAGCATTTGAAACAGGCGAAAGCGTAGGCTACGGACTGTTCCAGGTACAGGAAAGAGGCCGTCTGTTTATAGGACCGGGTGTTCCTGTTTACGAGGGTATGATTGTTGGTGTATCACCGAAAAATGAGGATCTTGTAGTAAATGTATGCAAGAAAAAGCATATTACGAATACCCGTGCTTCAGGCTCTGATGATGCCTTGAAATTAACCCCTCCTACAGTTTTGTCACTGGAACAGTGCTTAGAGTTTATCGCCGATGACGAGCTTGTAGAGGTTACCCCAAACAACATCCGTATGAGAAAAATGATTTTATCAAAAGAATTGCGTATGAAACAGCAATTCAGAAAGAAGTAATATGAGCTATGTAATACTTGACTTAGAGTGGAACGGTTCATACAGCAAAAAGATTCACCGCTATGTAAATGAAATAATTGAATTTGGTGCGGTCAAGGTTGATGATTACTTTAACTTGGTAGATACATTCTCAATGCTTATAAAGCCACAAATAGGCAAAAAGCTCAGCAGTCACATAGCAAAGCTTACCCATATTACAAACGATGAGCTCTTTGACACAGATAATACATTTTATACTGTTGAAAAAAAGTTTCGTGATTTTCTTGGCGACAGTGTTCTGCTGACATGGGGAACCTCCGATATTCACGCACTTATTGAAAATTACAGCTATTACACCGGTAATGACAAGCTGATGTTTATTAAAAAGTATTGCAATCTTCAGTATTACTGCGAGAAAGTTTTAGGGGTGTATAATCCGTCAATTCAATTAGGACTTCAAGCCTGTGCAGATATGCTGAATTTAAACAGCAACGAGGAAGATTTACACCGAGCTTACACTGATGCAGAGCTAAGCCTTGAATGCTTTAAAAAGCTGTATGATAAAGATATTTTTCAAGATTTTGTGCAGGTTGTGGATTCTGAATTTTTTGACAAGATTACCTTTAAAAACAAACAGCTGACCGATATTAACAGTCCGTTAATTGACAAGTCACAGTTTTATTTTAATTGTGAGGATTGTGGTATAAGGGCAGAACAGATTACGCATTTTAAGGTGAGAAATAAAAGCTTTACCGCAGATTTTCGATGCCCAAAATGCCGACAACAGTTTAAGGGCAGAATTACCGCACGGCTGAAATACGAGGGAGTAACCCTTAACAAACGAATTGTTATTCCACAGGTAAAAGAAATTACCGACGATGATGAAACATAAATATCTGCTAAAAAAGAACGCCGATGGGCGTTCTTTTTTTGCCTCTGAAAAAATTTTTATAAATGTGAGCAGAGTACTGACAATGGGACTTTGCTTTAAAAATAGAACAAATGTACGAAAATCTATTGAATAAATTACCAAATTTTGCTAAAATAATATTGCAAGATTATTTTGCCCCGAATAAACTTGTGAAATAAGTACGAATATGAAAAACTACGATTTAAGACAATTAGCTAATTGAAAGGAATGAAAAAATGGATTATTTCACATGGTCACAGGAGTATTACCGTGATGCAGAAAATTTAAAGCAAACAATTAAAAAGTACGAGGAACAGTTAAAAGGTGCTGATTATACAAACCTGGAGTTTTTAAACTCTACAATCTCAACATATCGCAACATTTATTACGATTTGATTAATATTGCAAAGGAGCTGGAGTCACGCAGCAAGGAGAGTTACAATGCGGCATAGATTGATTTCTATAACAGAAAAAAATCAGCACTTAATTACATATTCCGATTTTGACAGCTATGAAACAAATGACAGAGATATTTCTAAAATGAAAAAAATCCTCCACAAAGCTATTGAATGTGAGCTTACGGATAAGCAACGCTACTGTGTCTGCCAATATTACCTTCAAGGCAGAAGTATGAAAAACATTGCCAATGAATTAAATGTGAATCCTTCCACAGTAACAAGACACATTCAAAACGCACGACGCAGGCTGAAACGAGTAGCAAAATATTACTAAATAATTGACCAAAAAACAAAAACGGTGCAATCCTTTTTAGGACAGCACCGTTTTCTTATTTTTTGTGTATGTCAATCTGCATATATGGAATACTTATTTTATTTTTATCCATTTCAATTTTTATCATTCTGTAAAGGTTACGTCTTACCTGATATTTAACCGAAGGCTTAGCCCAAATTTTCAACCTGTAGTAAACAGCAGAATCTCCATAAGAGCTTATACCCACGTATTCAATATCCTTTAATTCTTCTTCCTGTTCCTTAGCTTTTTCCATTATTTGTGCAAGAATACCCTCAATGTGTTCTACAGGTTCTTCATAAGGCATAGGAACTTCCAAAATAATCAATTCGGATTCCGTAACAGCGGAAACAATATTTCTGTTTCCTATAACGTGTATGTTGTCGTTGTCAAAATCCTTTATTTTGGTAGCCTTAAGTCCGATTGCTTCAACAGTACCGTGAATGTTACCCACAGTAATAATGTCGCCTACAGAGTAGTAATCGTCAACAATTATGTTAAATCCCATAATTATATCCTTGAAAGCGTCCTGTAAAGCAAGACCTACTATAACAGATGCAATACCAAGACCTGCAATAAATGAGGTCACGTTAAATCCCCAAATCTGCAAAACAGTAAGAATGGTGAGAATAAGCACCGCAACTTTTATTAAGTTGTCCAAAATTTTAAGTACGGTTTTCTTTTTGTTATAGTTAGTTGAGTTTTTTGTTTTCTTAATAATTGAACTGATTATCTTTTTAGAGCCAAGAACAAGCCCCAGAGCAATACCGATAATAACAACAGTAAAAATTATATTTCCTATAAAGTTTTCATCTATAGATTTAAAAAATGAATCTAAATTAATTATTTTCCGCAGTTTATCAATAATATCATAAAAGAAATTTTCCATATGTACCTCAGATTTCAAAATCTTCCTTACTGAATGTCATCATAGTCGGAGCAGACTGTGGAATTCTAAGTAAGGGATTATATTCAAATTTTCTGCATTTATCCTTTTTTATTGTTTTTGAATATTCACAATAGCAATCCTCACCGTCAACTACGTAGTTATTGCAATAATTACAGTCAGGAATAACGTCATTGCCAAACATTTTCTTTTTCATATAATCACCTCAAAAATATTATATCAAAGTTTTTTTATCCTTGCAAGATAGAACATAATGGTATAAAATAAAATCGGTGATATTATGAATATAAAAAGTAAAACAATGGAGTTAAATAATATTGATACCACTCCGTTTTTAACATTTAATGCTTTAAAAGAAATAAAATTTATAAAACACGGCTTTTCAACACGTTTGGGCGGTGTCAGCAAAGGCATTTTCTCAACAATGAATTTAGCCTTAAATCGTGGAGATAATATTGAGGATGTGCTGAAAAACTATCAACTTCTTTGCAGTTCAATAGGTGTTGATTACAACACTTTGGTAGCGTCTTCACAGGACCATAATACATTTGTCAGAAATGTAACAGAAGAACAGTACGGCATAGGAATTACCAAGCCAAAGGATATACAAAGTGTAGATGCCTTGATTACAAACCGACCAAATGTAACACTTGTTACCTATTATGCCGATTGCACACCGCTGTTTTTTGTAGATACCAAAAACAAAGCTATAGGACTTGCTCACGCAGGTTGGCGAGGAACGGTAGGAAGAATAGGGGAAAAGGTTGTCAACAAAATGTCAGCTGATTTCGGCACAAATCCAAAAGATTTAGTCTGTGCCATAGGACCTGCAATTTCAAGGTGCTGTTACGAGGTTGATGAAACCTGTGCAGATCAGTTTTATAAGCTGAATTTGGATGACAGCAAATTTATTTTTCTAAAAGGGAATAATAAATATATGATTGATTTGCTTGAAACCAACAGGCAAATTCTTGTATCAGCAGGAGTAAAGGACAGCAATATTACCGTATCTGATTTATGCACACAGTGCAACAGCCAACTGCTTTGGTCACACAGAGCTACAAAAGGTCAGCGTGGAACAATGTGTGCAATGATGTCAATTATAGAATAAAAAAATAAGGAATTAGAATGAAGAATAAAGTAAAAAGTTTTACCGTATCTCTTTTGTGTGTATCGTATATATTATGTTTGTTTACAACAATGCCAACCTCCGCAGTAACCTTTACCGCTACAACAGGCTCAGTAAAGGTAAGGTGCGGGGCTTATTCTCATGTGTTTAGTGCAAAAAATTACGGGGATAATTTTTCACGAGCTTTAAATACAGCCCTTAGCATAGCAGGAAAAAAGGCAACCTCCTCTCAAAGAGCAACGGTTAAAATATCTAAAGGCAACTATGCTCTCGACAGGTGCTTATACATTTACAGCAACACAACCCTGAATGCCAAAGGCTCAACCTTTAAGTATCCTCTGAATTTTCTGAAAAACGGCTACGACAATTCTGCCTCCTCTGCAAAAGGATACAGTGGTTCAGAAAATATTACAATAGTAGGCGGAGTCTGGAATATGAACGTATCCTACAGTAACGCAAACAACACAAATCCAAAAGTTACACATTCTACCTTTAGATTCGGACATTGTAAAAACATAAAGGTCAAGGATTGTATGTTTGTTAATAACTACAACTGTCACGATATTGAGTTAGGTGCTGTAAATAACGCAGTAATAACAAACTGCACCTTTAAAAATGATAGAGATGTAAACAAGCTTTATACAGAAGGTGGCAAGGAAGCTGTGCAGATTGACTCGGCTATTTCCGGAGCATTTCCGTATTTTCCCTCTTATGATTACACCCCCTCAAAGAATATAACAATCAAAAACAATACTTTTATCAATAAATTTCGCGGAGTAGGAAGTCACCACGCAGTAATCGGAAATACCTATAACAATATTTCCGTATTTAATAACACATTTAAAAATATTGCAGGCTTCAGCGTTTATGCCGTATATTGGACTAACTCTAACATATATAATAATACCTTTACCGATGTAGGTGCAGGCATTGATATGAGGTCAATGATTTCCGGAGAAATGGTAAATTTAAGGAATTTTAACAACCTTTCCTACAGAAGTACCGACTATGTTACAAAAAAATCCTCCAACTATGTATATGGCAATAATATCAAGGTAAGAACAAAAGACAATACCTGTACTGTTCCTTTCGGTATTCGCTGTTCCGGTGCTGTTTTTAATCAATACGACAGCTATTCTAAAATAAATGCCGGTAAATATTCAATTTACAATATCAATATTGGTTTTGATAAAAACAAAAGCAAAAAGCCTAATGTTATCTCAGGTAATCTGACATATGGCGTATATGTTTACCACGGAGATAACTGTAACGTAAAGTATAACCAAATTGATTTACAGAAAGCCCAAGCTACACCCTACGGAGTTGTTGCAAAAGGCAGCAACAATACAAATATAAGCGAAAATACAATAATCAATGGCAACAAGGAAAATTCAACGGGAATCTATGTAGGAGCCGTTGATACTGATTATCCCTCAACAAATACACTAATTTCCAATAATACCATATCAAACGTAGCTTTTGGCGGTATCAGTGTAAACAACAGCTGTGACACATTAATATCCGATAATGAAGTTGCAAATACAAAGTACGGTGCAGTTAACAAGGCTAACGTAAATATTGAAATTGACAGCAATAATTTGTCAAATTGCAGTCAGTACGGAATTTACAGCACTTACGGTTCTACTAACTATAAAATATCCAATAACACAATATCCTCAACCTCAACACCTATAACTGTAAATGATATATACGACCCATTCCCGATAGAGGAAAAAACAGGCTCAATATTCAGCAATAATTTGACCTGTTCTGCTGATGTAACTCCTATTTCAATTATAAATGCAAACCTGTCTGCTGAGGTATTCGGCAATATACGTTCAGACGGACAGTATGCAATTTGCAGAATAAAAGGGGAAAAGGGGATGAAGTACCAATATCTTTTAAAGGATATGGAAAATCCAAAGGTAAACGTAACAGAAGACAATGGTATTGTTGCACTTGATTGGGAAAATTCTGAGGGTGTAGAATACTACAGCGTAAACCGTACTGTTGACGGCTACGATACAACCGATCTTGCATTGGGAAATATAAATCATTTTGAAGATTCAGACTTTTCTAAATATATTCAATATTCAGACGTAAGCTATTCTGTAGCACCATGTATTTCGTCTTTAAACATTAAGCTTTTGGGATTGCCTACAGTAGCAACCTTTCGGCAAAGCATAATCTAAATTCTTATAAAGAAAAAAGAGCAGTCAGCGACTGCTCTTTATGTTTGTAATCTGTACTTTTCCCTGAATATTTTGTAATCATCCTTATACATTTCATCATTAGCACGTATTTCCTTTAAATATTCGTGTACTTCAAAGGATTTTCTGTTAATCTGAATAATGCACACAGCAATATTTGAACAGTGGTCGGCAACCCTCTTAAAGCTCGTCAGCAAGTCTGAATGTATCAGCCCTCTTTCAACGGTAGTATTTCCACTCTTTAGTCTGTTAATATGATTGTTTTTAATTTCATTGTCTATTTTGCCGATTACCTGTTCAAGAGGCTCAACCTTGTTTGCAAGGACAATATCGTTTTTCTCAAAGGCCTTTACCGTAATATTCAAGATTTCTTCAAGAGCCTTTTTTATTACATCAAATTCATCCAAAGCCTCTTTTGAAAATTTTAGTTTCTTTTCATTCATAGCACCTATTGAGTAAACGATATTTGCACTGTGGTCGGCAATCCTCTCTAAATCCCCGATAGAAAGCATCATTTTAGATACAATCCTGCTGTCATTTCCGTTTAAGCTTTTACCGGAAAGCTTAACAAGGTACGTTCCCAAAATATCCTCATATCTGTCGCTTAACCTTTCCAAATCCAGAACCTCTTGTGCTGTCTTTTCGTTGTAGTTGTGAATCAGCGACAGCGCTTTCACTAATGAATTTTTCACAATGTGCATCATATCTACAGTAACATTTAAGCATTGAGCAGTGGCAACTGACGGAGTATCAAGAAGCCTTGTATCAATGATAGGAAGCTTTGTTTCGTTGCTTTTATCCCTTACAGTAATGATAGCCAACCTTTCAAGCTGTTTTGCAAATGGTAATAATAGCAGGGTAGAGAGCAGGTTAAATACAGTATGAATAACCGCAATACTTGCAGGGTTTACAGCCTCCCTGAACATTTCAATATTAAACAGTGAGTTTATAACCCAATAAATAAGGTAAATTGCACTTGTACCTAAAATATTAAAATACAGGTGAATAAATCCTGCCCGTTTGGCATTTTTATTTGCACCCACAGTAGAAATAAGAGCAGTAACACAGGTGCCTATATTTTGTCCCATAACTATAGGAATTGCAATGTTATAGGAAATTTTACCTGTAACGGTTAATGCCTGTAGTATTCCTACAGAGGCAGAGGAGCTTTGCACAATAGCAGTAAGCACTGCTCCTGCCAAAATACCAAGCAGTGGATTGCTGAACATTGTAAGAATGTTTGTAAACTCAGGTACATCTGCTAAAGGCTCAACTGCTTTGCTCATAGTATCCATTCCCACCATAAGTATGGCAAAGCCGATTAAAATCGAGCCTAATGTGTTTTTCTTGCTGTCCTTTAGGAACATTATTAGTATAACTCCTATAACAGCAAAAACAGGGGCAAAGTTAGTAGGCTTCAACAGCTTTATAAATACGCTGTCGCCCTCAATTCCTGTTAAGCTTAATATCCAGGAGGTTATCGTAGTACCCATATTTGCACCCATTATTACGCCGATAGCCTGTGACAGCTTCATAATTCCGGAGTTTACAAAGCCCACAACCATAACCGTAGTAGCCGAGGAGCTCTGAATTACCGCAGTAACAAGTATTCTGCTAAAGGCTCAACTGCTTTGCTCATAGTATCCATTCCCACCATAAGTATGGCAAAGCCGATTAAAATCGAGCCTAATGTGTTTTTCTTGCTGTCCTTTAGGAACATTATTAGTATAACTCCTATAACAGCAAAAACAGGGGCAAAGTTAGTAGGCTTCAACAGCTTTATAAATACGCTGTCGCCCTCAATTCCTGTTAAGCTTAATATCCAGGAGGTTATCGTAGTACCCATATTTGCACCCATTATTACGCCGATAGCCTGTGACAGCTTCATAATTCCGGAGTTTACAAAGCCCACAACCATAACCGTAGTAGCCGAGGAGCTCTGAATTACCGCAGTAACAAGTATTCCGAGTATCAGTCCCTTGAATGTGTTGTCTGTGAGTTTTTCAAGTATCCTTTCCATTTTACCGCCTGAAAGCTTTTCCAGCCCTTGTCCCATAGTGTGCATACCGAAAAGGAAGAAAGATAAACCTCCAACTAAGCCTAATACTGAAAAAATATCCATAAAATCACCTGCTTCAGTATATTTTACCCAAAATAAAAAATCTTTATTACTATATCTGTAACCTAATTTTGCATTTGGTATATTATGTTAGAGGGTGATTAAATGAAATGCTATGGTAGAAATATCCATACTGCGCTGGCGTTTGGTATCGGTTTAATTGTTGCAACAATACTGCCTTGCCAATGGGTGTTATTTATAGCTTCAATCACCATACTGATAGTAGCTTTGTGTATTTGTAGGAGGTAACTATGAAAGTTGTACTTATTGAAAATCCAAAATTCATATCATTTTTTCTAAGGAAGCTGTTCGGAATACCAAAACTTCCGAAACAGATTTAAAAGCAGTAATGTAAAAAGTAATATTGTACAAATAAATTAAGCGCTATATATGCACAATGCTGAAGTTTTGCGTATATAGTGCTTTTTACATTGACAAATAAACTAATAAAATTTAAAATTAAAATGTAATATTTTACACATTTATTCAAACGAAAGGAATTTTAAAATGAAGATTTCAAAGAAAATTGTAAGCTTAGTTTTAGCTGTACTGATTTTATCTTCCTGCCTTGTGGTAGGTATGGTATCTGCAAGTGCGGCTGATAATGTAGTTTACCTGAAAAACACAGCGAATTGGGGCTCTGTTAACTGCTATATGTGGATTAAAGATACCCAAACCAACAACAGCGCTTGGCCGGGTGAGGCAATGACAAGCTTAGGTGACGGTATTTATTCATATACAGTCCCTAACGACAGCTTTAATATGATTATCTTTAACGGCAGCGGACAAACAGGGAATTTAGACTATCCGGGTCCAAACCATATTTATGATAACAGCACAGGCAAATGGTCTGTATATGACCCATCAAGTGCAGAGCCTGCTATCAGTGCTTCCAAGAAGGACGGTGCATCATTTAAGACAGACACAATGGACGTAACCATTACTGTTAATTATGCAGATTCCGCTTCTTACAGCGTTGACGGCGGAACAGCAGTATCATTTAAGGATTCAGCAACAGTAACCGTAGGTGCAAATACTCCTGTAGGCGGTACAACAACTATTACCGTAACTGCAACAAATGCCAACGGTACAATTACTCAGACATTTACATACACAAAGAAAGACCCTAACAGCACCACAGGCGACGGCTCTACTTCTTCTCCTGTAGGCGGAAAATACAGCACTAACCCTAACGGTGGCGTAGGTGTAAGAAAAACTATCAGCGTTGACGGCGACAAGTCAGACTGGGATCAGTCAATGCTTATCGCACAGGGCACCGCTAACGATGACCCACGTGTATATCGTGACAATTCTATGTATGAGATTGCTATGGATGACTACGCACTCTATGCTGCATGGGATAATGACAATCTCTATCTTATGTGGGAAATGGCAAATGTTCAGGATATTGTAGCTCCTAACGATGATTTCCCGATTAGCCAGGGTAATCACTGGATTAATAATATGCCTATCTTCTTTGCAATTAACACAGGCTTAGGCAATGTTTCAGACGGTACAACCGCAAGTGGCGGTACATTATGGGACAGCGGAATTACCTACACCACAAATATTGATACAGTAATCACCTGCTCAACAAATTTCTCAAACGGACCTTTCATTTATCCTGCTGACGAAAACGGCAAGATAGGTGTTGAAAAATACGCAAGAGCAGATACAGGCATCAATATGAAATGGGGCAACGGCAAAACTCTGTCCGGCAAGCTTATCGGTATCAACGGTGGATACGGTAAATACCACGACCGTAAACCGGGAGATATTCTTGAAGATTCGTCAGACTGGGTAGATTTCTACGAGATGGGACACAATGCAAAGCTTGATATGTTCTACGAAATGTCAGTTCCTCTTTCAAAGCTCGACCTGACGGCTGCTGATATTGAAACAAACGGTATCGGCATTATGAAGATTTCAACATTCGGCACATCCGGTATGGACAGCCTTCCATACGATATGTCAATGAGTGATAATGCTGATAAGCCATATTCCGGTCAGGAAAACAATTCAAATGAAAAAGAGGATGAGGATAATATTACTGTACCTCTTGCAAGAATCGGTAAAAGCGGTTCTGTAAATCCTTCACAGCCTGTTACACAGCCTACAACAAAACCAACAACACAGCCGACTACTGCAACTACTCAACCAACTACTAAACCTACTACAGCTCCAACTCAGCCAACTACTCAGCCAACAACAGCAGGCACACAGCCTACTACTGAAAAGCCTGAGCCTACAACAGCTACTACACAGCCAACTCAGCCTACAACTCAGCCTTCACAGCCTGTTGTAACTCAGCCTACTACCGATGCACCGGAGACAAAACCAACTGATCATACTACACAGCCAACACAGCCAACAACTCCGTCTTCCGAACAGACACAGCCAACTACAGAAAAGACAGAACCAACAACTGTTCCAATGGAAAATTTTGACTACTATGTAGTAGGTGATGAAAATCTGTTTGGTGTAAACTGGGCTAAGAGTGGTGCTAACGGAATGACAAAAGAGGGCGACCTCTACTACTTAACTATCAAAAATGCTAAGGCAGGTACATATGAGTTTAAGGTAGTTGACAGCTCAGATAAGTGGCATCCTGAGGGAATGGGTAACAACGGTAAAATTGTAGTACCATTTGACGGACTTGAAGTTGTATTCTGCTTTGACCCTGCAAAGGATTATCCTATCGCAGAAATCGGTACAAAACCAACTTACCCAACAGACCCACAGCCAACTGAACCAAAACCGACAGATCCAAAACCAACAGAGTGCGACCACGAAACAACTAAGACAGTAGGTGCAAAATCTGCTACTTACTTTACAAAGGGCAACACAGGTGACAAGGTTTGTGCTGTTTGCGGTGAAGTAATCGAAAAAGGCACAACTATTGCTGTTAAGAAGTTAAAGACGCCAAAGGTAACAGTTAAGCCTGCTAAAAAGGCTATCAAGGTTACTTACAAGAAGGTTAAGGACGCAAAGGGCTTTGTAGTTACTTATAAGCTTGGTAAGAAAACTTACAACAAGAAGTACACTTTGACTAAGAAAGAGTTAAATAAAGCTAAGGTTACAAAAACTATCAAGGTTAAGAAGTCAGGCAAGTATAAAGTAACTGTAAAAGCATTTGTAACTTCAGGCAAGAAAACTGCTTATTCAGACGCTACAAAGACCTGTCTCTTATACACATCTGACGCTGCCGACGAAGGCTTAGGTGTA